>CAWVZP010000068.1:0-13656 GCA_963934675.1 uncultured Gammaproteobacteria bacterium
CTTGGCTGGCCATTCACCAGTGCAACCATATTAATACCAAATACATTTTGCATCTGGGTTTGTTTATAGAGGTTATTTAAAACGACGTCAGGGATTTCGCCGCGACGTAGTTCAATCACCATTCGCATGCCGTCTTTATCCGATTCATCGCGTAAACCAGTGATACCTTCTAGACGTTTTTCTTTAACTAATTCGGCAATCTTTTCGAGCAAACGAGCTTTATTAACCTGATAAGGTAGCTCTGTAACAATAATACTTTGTTTACCTTTTTTATCTTCCTCGACTTCTGAGCGGCAACGAAGGTAAATTTTACCTTTGCCGGTTCGGTAGGCTTCACGTATACCACGCGCGCCATTAATGAAGCCAGCGGTTGGAAAGTCAGGCCCTGGTATGCATTGCATTAAACCTTCAACATCAACATCGGGCTGATCGAGCATTAGTAAACAAGCATCAACGACTTCAGACAAGTTGTGTGGCGGAATATTGGTCGCCATGCCAACTGCAATACCAGATGAGCCATTAATCAATAAGTTCGGTGTTCGAGTCGGCATTACGACCGGCTCATATTCCGACTCATCGTAGTTCGGTAAAAAGTCGACGGTCTCCTTGTCTAAATCGGCGAGCAGCTCATGTGCAATTTTCGACATGCGAACTTCGGTGTAACGCATCGCAGCCGGGGAATCTCCGTCAACTGAACCAAAGTTACCCTGACCATCAACTAACATGTGACGCATTGAAAATGGTTGAGCCATTCTAACAATTGTATCGTAAACAGCGGTATCACCATGAGGATGATATTTACCAATAACATCGCCAACCACACGGGCAGATTTTTTGTAGGGCTTGTTGTAGTCGTTGCCCAATACGCTCATCGCGAATAAAACACGTCGATGCACTGGTTTTAATCCATCTCGAACGTCAGGCAATGCGCGGCCGACGATAACGCTCATGGCGTATTCAAGATAAGACTGACGCATCTCGTCTTCTAAATTGACAGGAAATACTTCTTTGGCGATATCAGCCATAAAAATGGAGTCTCGGGTTGCAAAATTCAGCGCAGATTGATTTATTTTTGTTGTAAGCCATTTTAACACAAACCCAGTAGCCAACACTACTTATTATAAAGTCAGCTGAGAATTTAATCACCGCCTTTTTAAAAGCAACCTTAACAACAATTGCTGACTGAAAAATAGCCGGCCAGAAGACAAAAAGAAATTTAAACAATCAATAATACGGCGGTTTAACGACAGCGTTACCAATCAGTATCGTCCAACTTCACGTGACACGCAGGCATGTTGTATTAGACTGATTTCTACGGTAGTTGTAAAATCTAAAAGGAGGGCCCGAAAGCCATGGATCATATCAATTAAGCGTTTCGTCAGTCAGAAGGTTAAGCCGACGGAATGCCTACATTTAACATCCTAAGTTAGTCTATAAAATTTTGCCCATTAGCGTCATCAAGTAGCGATATTGAACGAGACTAGCCGCACTTAATATTGTAAGGTTGAGTTATGAGTTTCCAACATCAAAATTACGAATTTCAAATATTAATGCCAGAGTGGATTGTAACCGTCAATTCTGCATTCGAAATCCTAACTGATTGCGCTCTGGTCATTAAGTCGAACAAAATACATTCAATAATTCCTGTTAGTGAATTAGAAGAACTCGATTTTCTTGACCAAGCAAAATTATACCCGTTGCCAGGGCAAGCACTAATGCCCGGATTAGTGAACAGTCACACCCACGCATCAATGAGTTTGTTTCGGGGTATGGCTGACGACCTAGCACTAATGGATTGGTTAAATAATCATATCTGGCCAGCGGAACAAAAATGGATAACCCCGCAGTTCATTACTGATGGATTTGAATTATCAGCAGCAGAGATGATTCGTTCAGGTACGACTTGCATGAATGATATGTATTTTTATCCTGACCTAGTGGCTCGCAGTGCGCAACAGTTAGGTATGCGTACCGTCGTTGGCTTAATCGTTTTAGACTTCCCCAGCGTGTGGGCACAAAATGCCGATGATTATCTTAGCAAGGCGCTAGCCGTACACGATGAAATAAGTGAATTGCCGTTGGTTAGTAGCGCCCTCGCGCCACATGCCCCCTATACCGTATCGAATCCAGCTCTTGAGAAAATTGCAATGTATAGTAACGAGCTTGAATTGCCCGTTCACATGCACATCCACGAAACGGCTTTTGAAGTCGTAGAGGCTGAAAAAAATACGGGTAAGCGCCCATTTGAACGCCTGGATCAATTGAATCTGGTTAATCCTAATTTGATCGCAGTTCACATGACCCAATTAAACGACAGTGAAATTGATCGGCTAGCTGAAACCGGCGCTCATGTCGTTCACTGCCCCGCCTCGAATCTAAAACTCGCCAGTGGCATGTGCCCCGTTGCAGTCTTGCAGGACAAGGCGGTTAATGTTTGCCTCGGCACTGATAGCGCGGCAAGTAATAATGACCTCGATATGTTTGGCGAAATGCGAACCGCTGCTTTATTAGCCAAAGGCGTTAGCGGTAATGCCGCAGCCTGCTCGGCTCAACAAGCAATTAGGATGGCAACCATTAATGGCGCCAAAGCTTTGGGTTTAGGCTATGAAATTGGCTCTTTGGAAATAGGTAAATTGGCCGACTTAATTGCAGTTAATCTTTCACACTTAAATACTCAACCGTTATACGATGTGGCTACACAGATGGCGTACGCCACGAATAGTCGACAGGTTTCTCATGTATGGATCGATGGTGTTTGTCAACTTAATGATTATGAATTCAGTCAGATTGATGAAGCCGCTATCATCCACAAGGCCAAGACTTGGTCTAATAAGATTTCGGGTTAGACCTCGAATAAAATTTCAAACAATATCTCACATAAATTAGTGGAACACCGAATGAGTAGCCTCAATGTTGACCCCGTTGAAATAAATAAATTTCAATCCATCGCCAGTCGTTGGTGGGACACCGAAAGTGAGTTCAAACCACTGCACGATATCAATCCATTACGTTGCAACTACATCGAACAGCGAAGTAATGGCTTGAAGGACAAACGTGTTCTAGATATTGGCTGTGGCGGCGGCATTCTCGCTGAAGCACTCACTCTGAGAGGCGCAAACGTCACCGGAATTGATATGGCTGACATGTCTCTTAAGGTTGCCAAAATGCACTTGCACGAATCACAACTCGACGTTGACTATCAGTTAACCACTGCTGAAGCATTCTCTGAAAACAATGCGGGATCATTCGATGTTGTGACCTGCCTCGAAATGCTCGAACATGTGCCAGATCCAGAGTCCATAGTTGCCTCGGCGGCCAGGTTGTTGAAACCAGGCGGAGACTTATTCTTTTCTACCATAAACCGCAACCCAAAATCTTTTGCATTGGCAATCTTAGGGGCTGAGTATCTACTCAACATGGTTCCAAAAGGCACTCATGACTACAAAAGGTTCATCAAACCATCTGAACTAGCGTCCACTATAAGAGCAAATGAATTAAGCCTGCTGGATATCACAGGCATTACCTACAACCCGTTCACTAAGAATTACAAGCTCAGCCGAGATATCGATGTTAATTTCATTTTACACTGCACATCACAATGATTGAAGCCGTACTGTTTGATTTAGATGGCACCTTGATTGACACGGCACCTGATATGGGCACAGCCCTTAACAACCTGTTGATTGAGGAAGATTACGACCCGCTACCGCTGAAAAGTATTCGTCCTTTCGTATCGCAAGGTGGGTTGGTGTTGACGCGGTTGGGGTTCGGTGAAACCGTCAAGGAACAAGAAATAGAGCCACTACGACTGCGCTTTCTACAACATTACAGAGAGATAGTGGCCGATAACTCAGTGCTGTTTGATGGCATGGCAGAAGTGCTTAACTGCCTTGAAAAAAACAACCTGCTTTGGGGTATTGTTACCAACAAACCAGAATGGTTAACAACTCCTTTGCTAGAAAAAATGAGCCAGGGACAATTGAACCTAAGCCAACGATCATCAGTAGTGATATGTGGCGATACATTGGAATTCAAAAAGCCACATCCGCAACCACTCATTGTTGCCGCCAAAACGATCGGTGTAAAATGTGAAAATTGCATTTATATTGGTGATGATAAGCGTGATATCGATGCTGGTAATTCGGCCAATATGATCACCCTCAGCGCTGCTTATGGCTATATAGAAGCTGACACTAATCTAACAAATTGGAAAGCAGACGGTAATTTAAATCAACCGTTAGATCTTCTCAGCCACCCCTTTCTTATAAATGAAATTTATCAATAATAATTATTTGATAAAATTCATGACGAACCTATAAAAAATTCATAATGACAGAAATACCCGACAACTTTCAGCCTAGTGCTAATTTATTAAAAAATAAAACCATACTAGTGACGGGTGCGACAGGAAGCTTCGGCCGTGTTGTATCAATGGCCTACGCAAAGCACGGTGCCACCGTCATTTTACTCGCTAAAAATTTACGATCAGTCGAATCCTTTTACGACACAATAGAAGCACAAGGCTATCCAAAGCCCGCTATTTACCCGATGAACTTGGAAGGTGCAACTGAGCATGATTACACTGATTTAGCCAATAACATAGAAAAGGAATTCGGCCAACTCGATGGACTCGTTCATTGCGCTGGCATACTAGGCGCACCTACGCCATTTGAATATAGCGACACAGAAACCTGGGTCAAGGTGCACCAAGTCAACTTACACGCACCTTACCTACTGACTCGAAGTGTTATTCCATTGCTCCGAAAATCGGAAAAAGCCTCAGTCGTGTTTATGACAGACGATAAAGTCGGTGCTTACTGGGATGCCTATAGCGTCAGCAAACAGGCGCTTGCAACGATGGCACTCAATATAGCAGCTGAATATGAAGGCAGTAGCATTCACGTCAACTGCTTTAATCCAGGAAAAACCAACACATCGCTCCAGGTACGAGCGTTTCCTGCGGCTGATGGAAATGAAGGACTTCCATCACCAGAAGACCACATTGAAACATTTCTTTATTTGGTCAGCGATGAATTAAAGGAAAATGGTACATGTTACGTTTCCATGCCGACATTTTTTTCTAAAAGCTAAGTAAACATTTTTAGCTATTGTTGAACCATCAACTAATTTGCACCTAACCTTCCTAATACAATAAGTGTAATAGCCCTATAAAACAGGCTTTTTATAGATGACTAGTATACTTTTTAGTATTTCTGTGCAGTTTATTTATATCCTAAATGCCCGAAGTCCATTTTGTGGCTTCGGGCTTTGTGAAGCAAAATCAGCGTTCTGGTGAGCTTTACAACTGGGTTAAAGCGGCTTCAACTTCAGTACCAAACTCGGATGGCCGCAAGATGATACCGATCCCAGCTTCGCGTAAAATCTCAACCTTCTCAGCAGCTGATTCACCAACAGTCGTAACGATTGCGCCAGCGTGACCCATGGTACGGCCTTTTGGTGCGGTGAGTCCTGCAATGTACGCGAGCACTGGCTTTTTCATATGGTCCCGTGCATATTCAGCTGCAGCGGCCTCTTGCGGGCCACCGATTTCGCCAATCATTACAATCAGGTCTGTATCAGGATCTTGCTCGAACCGCTCAAGATGGTCTTTGAAAGCACTGCCGTTGATTGGGTCGCCTCCAATACCGACACTGGTGCTAATGCCAATGCCTCTGGCTTTCATTTGTGACGCTGCTTCATAACCGAGCGTGCCTGAACGACCGATCAGGCCAACATTACCTTGCATATAGATATGACCCGGCATGATACCCATCATCGCTTTACCTGGGCTGATGGTGCCAGCACAGTTCGGTCCAGTGAGGCACATACGTTCATCTTTCATGAAACTACGCATGTAGCGTTTAACTCGCATCATGTCCTGAGTCGGGATGCCGTCAGTCACACAAACACAGAAATTAATACCCGCTTCAGCAGCTTCCATAATCGCATCTGCTGCAAATGGTGGCGGTACAAATACGGCGCTGGCTTGTCCACCCGTGGCTTCAACGGCCTCTTTGACGGTATTAAATACCGGCAAACCAAGATGCGTTTGGCCACCTTTACCTGGCGTTACACCACCAACGACGTTAGTGCCGTAGTCGATCATTTCCTGAGCGTGAAATGTTCCTATTTTTCCAGTAAAGCCCTGAATAATGACTGGCGTTTTTTCGTCTAAAAAAATACTCATTGTTAGTTTCTCTTAATCGTTTTTTAAGGTGCCTTAATGTTTTGCAGGAGAGACTGCTCTTTCAGCAACAACTGACTTTGCAGCAGCGACTGATTTTTCAGCGGCTTCGGCCAGAGTTTCAGCAGTAATTAAATTGACATCACTAACTTCAAGAATCTGACGACCCTTTTCGACGTTGGTACCTGACAATCGAACAATGACCGGTACCTTTACGTCTAATTTGGTCATCGCTTGAATAACACCTTCAGCGACCCAGTCACAACGGTTAATACCCGCAAAAATATTGACTAAAATAGCATCAACGCTGTCGTCTGAAAGCACCAGATTGAATGCCTTAGCAACCCGCTCAGGTGAGGCGCCACCGCCAATGTCAAGGAAGTTGGCGGGTTCACCACCAACGTGCTTGATCATGTCCATTGTTGCCATGGCAAGTCCCGCACCATTGATAATACAGCCAATATTACCATCGAGTCCGACATAGCTTAGGCCACGATCAGCCGCATTCATTTCACGCGCATCTTCCTGTGACTTGTCACGTAATTCGGATACATTGGTATGTTTAAACAGTCCGTTATCGTCAAAGCCCATTTTTGCATCGAGTGCAACAATACGACCTGCTTGAGTGACAACCAGTGGATTAATTTCAACCATGGTGGCATCCAGATCACGAAATGCACGATAAGCCGCTTTGATTGCTTTGACCGCTTCGCTGATTTGGCCAGAGCCTAGCTCTAACGCAAATGCTACCTGTCTCGCCTGGAAGTCCTGCATTCCTATGGCCGGCTCCACTGGAATACGGATTATTTTGTCTGGGTCAGTTTCTTCAATGTCTATCCCGCCTGCCGATGATGCAACACAAATGACACGTTCAGTGGCACGATCCAATACAAATGCGAGGTAGATTTCGCGATCGATTGCCGTGCCTGCTTCGACGTAAAGACGGTAAACCAACTTACCTTTTGGGCCAGTTTGATTAGTGACCATGCGTTTTCCAAGCATATCGTTAGCGGCCGCCAATACCTCCTCTTCACTGCTACAGACTTTAACGCCGCCCGCTTTACCACGAGCACCGGAATGAATTTGGGCTTTGACAACCCAAACATCACCACCCATCTCTTTAGCCCGATAAACCGCTTGCTCTGGACTATAAGCCAGACCACCTCGGGCGATTGGCATACCGTATTCAGCCAATAAGGCCTTAGCTTGATACTCATGTATATCCATTGTTTATTCTCTCTATTTTTTGGCTTGAATAGCAGCGTCAGCATTAACAATATTTTCAGCCATCTTAGCCGAGGCGGCATCAATCATGCGCCCGTTAAGCTGCGCAGCACCTTTCCCTTGAGCAGCCGCTTCTTTAAGTGCAATCAATACCGCATTTGCATGATCGACTTCTTTTGCTGGTGGCGAGAAAACGTCATTCGCTAGCTCAATTTGTGAGGGGTGAATTGCCCACTTGCCTTCGTAACCCAGTGCAGCTGCACGACGTGCAGCATCGATATAACCCTCGGGATCACTGAAGTCACCAAATGGACCGTCAATTGCGCGAATACCATAAGCACGGCAGGCCACCAGCATTTGTGAAAGACCATGGTGCCATTGGTCACCGAGGTAACCTGGGTTCAAACCACCGATGTTAGTGGTACGGGCGCGACAACTTGCAGCGTAATCAGCAACACCAAAATGTAATGCTTCCATACGTGTGCTGGCACGCGCAATTTCATGCACATTGACCATACCAAGCGTAATTTCGATCAGTGCTTCGATACCGATTTTGTTAGTGAAACCTTTAGCAGTTTCAATTTGTGTCAGCATCGCGTCTACCATATAGATATCGGCTGCGACGCCTACTTTCGGAATCAATAAAGTATCAATTTTGTCTCCAGCCTGCTCCACCAGATCAACCACATCGCGGTACATATAATGCGTATCGAGGCTATTGATCCGAATGGAAATGGTCTTACCTTTTCCGCGCCAATCGATGTCGTGCAGCGCTTCTATGATATTTTTGCGGGCCTGTACTTTATCGCCCGGCGCAACGGCATCTTCGAGATCCAGAAATACATAGTCAACATCGCTATTGGCTGCTTTGTCAAACATGCTGGGATTAGAACCTGGCACGGCTAATTCACTTCGCTGTAGACGCTGTCGCGCCGGTAGGTATGCTGTATGGCTCATTCTAGTCTGTACCTTTTTAAAAATAGATCGAAATAGGATTAGTGCCTGAAAGTTCTGTGTAATAGCGTTTTTATAAAACTACTATCGATAGATCTTTAACGACTTAGCAGCAAAACTTATAATTGCATTTGTATTTCTTATGACAAGATTATATGTTTTCAAAAAGCATGCTGACTATCGCCATACCGACATAGCGCCGTATTTTTGCGACTAACATTCAAAAAGTGGCGTTTAGACGCGCTGGATTTAGCGCCGGGAAGAACAAATCAATCAGAAAGAGAAATTAAAGTATTAAATTAGTAATTTATTTAGGTAGGTAAGTAGCAAGCAGACAACATAGCCTGCCTGCCATATTTTCACAGCAAGATTTATGGCATTTCAATCATCTCAATACGCAACTCATACTTCACAATGAATCGGTGAGCGGGTCACTTCAATCAAAAAAAGCAGTCACCAGTAAATAGATAAAAATGCTGCCTAGCAAGACATCCACCAGCAAATACAAATAAAGGAACTGTCGTTTTTCTGGGTCTTTCTTCACCGATAAAGTGAGATACAGAAACAGCGCAAGAACGCCTAACAATAAGATAACAAAGTGCATATCCTTCTTTTCAGCCTATGGGTTAATTTATTTTAACTACTTCGAACTAAGTGCTTTCGCAACGTGCGGCCGCAATGGCGGTTAAATTCACTAAACCTCGAACCGTGGTTGAAGGTGTCGCGATATGCGCCGCAATATCACAGCCCAGCAATATAGGCCCGAGGGTAATACCACCACCCAGTACTTTAAGCATGTTACCGGTAATATTGGCAGCATCTAAATTGGGCATAACCAGTAAATTGGCGGCACCTTTAAGGTTTGAATGGGGAAAGATTTTATCTCTTATTTTGGATGAAATAGCCGCATCTGCATGCATTTCACCTTCCACCATCAGCTCTGGATCAAGTGCATTAATCAACTTAAGTGCCTCACGCATTTTTTGTGAAGAGTCAGAATCACGGCTACCAAAGTTGGAATGAGACAATAAAGCCACTTTGGGTTTTAGCCCAAATCGTTTGACTTCATCTGACGCTTTAATCGTCATTTTAGCGATGGCCTCAGCCGTTGGGTTGGGCGTAACTTGGGTATCACATATAAATATTGTATTGCGGCTTAGAATCAAACCACTTAAGGAAGAGACTTCATTAATGCCTGATCCTTGCTGGGTAACACTCAAAACCCGCTTCAGATGACGATGAAAACGACCTATCGTGCCACAAATCATGGTGTCGGCTAATCCCATTTTGAGCATTAAAGCGCCTTGAATCGTAGTACTAGTACGAACCATATCGCGCGCTTCTGTTAACGATTGCCCCGAGCGCTCTGCAATAGAATGATACAAAGACCACCACGTTTCGTTGTCGTCATAATCAATCACTTCAAAGTCCACACCGGGCCGCATTTGTAAACCGTATTCGGCTATCAAACGATTCACGACGTCGAGCCGGGCCAAAACAATCGGATAACATAATTTTTCTAAAACAATATTTTCGACGGCCTGCAACACAGTCGGGTTTTCACCTTCAGCAAACACCACTTTTCGGAGCTGTTCGCGAGCTTTATCAAAAACAGGCTTCATAAACATGCCTGACCTGAATACAAATGACGTTAGCTTGAGTCGATAAGCCTCCATGTCTTCGATTGGTTGCGTTGCTACACCAGAATCCATTGCAGCCTGTGCAACCGCCGGTGCCAGCTCTAAGATAAGCCGTTGATCAAACGGTTTAGGAATTAAATATTCTGGTCCAAATGTCAACGATTCACCGTGATAAGCATTCGCAACCACATCATTAGTCCCAGCCCGAGCCAGTCTCGATAATGCTTCTACACAAGCTACTTTCATGGCTTCATTGATTTCGGTAGCACCTACATCTAAGGCGCCACGAAAAAGAAACGGAAAGCACAAAACGTTATTCACCTGATTAGGGAAGTCTGAGCGACCTGTCGCAACAACAACGTCAGACCTCACTTTTTTGGCTAGATCAGGATCAATTTCAGGTGTTGGGTTCGCCAAAGCGAAAACAATGGGCTTGATGCTCATTAATTCAAGCACTTCGGGCTTTAACAAATTACCGGCCGATAAACCCAAAAATACGTCAGCACCCACCATGGCTTCAGCCAGTGTTCTTAGCGGTGTATTCCTTGCAAACGTTTGTTTATATTCATCCATTGACTGTGTGCGGCCCTCAAAAATAACCCCTTTTGAGTCGGTAACAATAATATTTTCCTTATCTAAACCCATTGACACTAACAAATTTAAACAAGACAGTGCGGCTGCACCAGCACCCGAAGTAACCAACTTTATCTGTTTTATGTCTTTCCCGACCACCGTTAATGCACTCATCAAGGCCGAAGCTACGACGATGGCAGTGCCGTGTTGGTCGTCATGAAAGACAGGTATAGACAAACGTTCTCTTAAATATTTTTCAACATAGAAACAATCGGGTGCTTTAATATCTTCCAGATTAATACCACCAAAGGTCGGCTCTAGTCGCTCGATTGTCTCTGCTAATAGCTTGGGGTCGTGTTCATTGATTTCGATATCAAACACATCAATACCAGCGAAACGTTTAAATAATACGGCTTTGCCTTCCATCACTGGTTTAGATGCCAAGCTTCCAATATCACCCAACCCTAATACTGCTGTTCCGTTAGTAATCACACCAATCAAATTGGCTTTGCCGGTATACAGACGTGCAGCCATTGGATCAGCAGCAATTTCTTCACAGGGAAATGCAACGCCAGGCGAATAGGCCAATGCCAAATCTTGCTGAGTGGTCAGGGGCGTTGTCGCCTCTATTTGAAGCTTTCCAGGGGTGGGGTATGAATGATATTTGAGTGCTTTGTTTCGATATTCATCTGCCGCCATAATTTTATCTCCAAAACTTTCAAAAAATGGGTCACAAATTATAACGGAATATGTCACGTGGTGTGCAATATTGTCCAGTAGTCTGCCTGATTGAGGTAATTATAATGAGGAAAAATCGTTTGAATCTCATTTTTTGATTGAGAAAGGCCAACGATTATACTTTGGCATGAATTAGGCTGAAAAATATAGCCCAACTGACTTTTCGCAGGACTGCATGGATGCAGCGGTTCGGCGCCCCAAAAGTAGAACAATTCAGTCGCGATTGTCGAGTAAATTGGTTCTAATTCTGATAGCGCTTTGGACCCTGCTTTAATTTAGGTTCGTTCGATGCGCTGCTCAGGCTATAATCTTTTCCTTTTGCTAACTCTGCTGTATGAAGTTTACCATTCAAGTTAATACGGGACCTTACACCCATCAAGCTTCTGACACTGCATACCAGTTTACTCGTTCCGCTTTAAAAGCAGGCCATTCAATACACCGCATATTTTTTTATCATGATGGTGTGAATAATAGCTCAATGTTTAGCACACCGCCGCGTGACGATCGAAATATTCAACACTTGTGGTCAGTGCTGGCTGAGCAGCATTCGCTCGATATGGTGGTTTGCGTAGCTGCGGCTCAGCGGCGTGGCATTCTCGATCAAAAAGAAGCCGAGCGTCATGGTAAACCTGCTGCGAATATAGGGCCCAATTTTACTCTTTCTGGCCTTGGTCAACTGATTGAGGCTGCTGTCGTTTCTGATAGACTACTCGTGTTTGGTGATTAGCTTTGGTAAGCGATATGCCTGTCTCAAAATCTTTTGTTTTTATTAATCGTAAAGCACCCTATGGCACTATCTATGCGCTTGAAGCATTAGAAGTTGTGTTAATTGCAGGTGCCTTTGAGCAACAGGTAACGCTCATCTTTATGGATGATGGTGTTTATCAGCTAACACGGAATCAGAATCCAGCAGGCATCGGGATGAAGAATTTTTCAAAATCTTTTGGTGCACTCGGTGACTACGATGTCGATCAAATTTTCGTTGATTATGAATCACTTAACTTGCGAGGCTTAACATCTGACGACTTGCAATCATTAACGAATGAAACAACAGAGGGTATCGAGCAATCATCGATCAAAATAGTGCCACGAAGTCAATTAAGCGATATTATTGAGGCGGCTGACACTCTGTTCAATTTTTAATCTGATTCGTCTGAATCAATAACCATTCAGACTCTTTTATTAGAATTAGAATCAGAACCAGGATCAGAGCTTGTAGTTACGAACACTGAATTCTCAACAACGATTGAAAACTCATCATGCCGACCTTACATACCGTTAATAAATCTCCTTTTGAGTCAAATTCGTTAAAAACCTGTCTGTCTGTCTGTAAGCCTGGCGCAAGTGTATTGTTAATTGAAGATGCGGTTGTTGGTGCGCTAGAAAATACGTCTATTTCCAGCCAAATATTAGACGCAGTGAGATCTGGTGTTAAAATCTATGCACTCAATGAAGACCTGAAAGCGCGAGGACTACCACAGACAAGATTAATCAATCAAATTATTGTTGTCGACTATGCCGGATTTGTTGATTTAGCAGTCAAAAATACCAAAGTTCAATCCTGGTTATGATCTCCTAAGTTATACAGTCAGGATTTTTTATAAAAATCGAAAAGAGAAAGAAATATCATGTCATTGGATGTAAACGGTATTATCTATGAAACTGATGAAGAGGGATATCTCGCCGATCTAAGTGATTGGGCGGTCGATGTTGCTAGAGCGTTAGCGGTTAAAGATGGTGCCGAACTTAAAGAAGCGCATTGGGAAGTCATTCACTTTCTTAGAGAGTATTACGAAGAATATCAAATTGCACCCGCTGTGCGCATATTGACCAAGGCGATTGGCAAACGACTTGGCAATGATAAAGGGAACAGCAAATATCTATATCAGTTATTTCCTTATGGTCCAGCCAAACAGGCCTGTAAATATGCAGGGCTGCCGAAGCCAACTGGCTGTATTTAGATCTTTATTTAAGACCATGTTAAATCAGCGCCTAAGTTGTATTCATTAAGTGACCATTTTTTTCGCCATTGCTTTCTATTTTGCTGCGGCTGTCATAACTTTAGGTCTCGGACATAAGATTTTTCAATACTGGACGACGCCAACACCCTATAGAATCCCCATAACCCCGGCGCCCTATACTTTTTATGGCGTTGTGCTAAGAATGATGGGTGAACTGTTCCTGTTTAAAAGTTTGTTTAAAGCCAATAAATGGATTTGGGTATTAGGTTGGACCTTTCATGCTTCATTGTTATTAGTCATGTTGCAGCATCTTATTTATTTTCAGCAGCAACCGCCAATATGGATCTATCAATTACAGCCCTACAGTCGGCTCGCCGCTTAC
>CAWVZP010000069.1:0-13549 GCA_963934675.1 uncultured Gammaproteobacteria bacterium
TTGATATTTGATATGGGAATGGCGGTATTTTATAACTGACGTATTTAGCGAAGGCGCTGGGTTGAACAAACGTGACGCCCTACTTTAAAGCTACGCTGGCTAAGATGCTTGGTTTTTCTACCGCTAACACGTTTGCGCCACATCCGAAAACTAGAGGCTTTCATATGGCTTCGCATTATCTTAATTACTTGTGGCTCTGATAATTTATATTGTTCTAATATGGCTTCAAATGGCGTTCGGTCTTCCCACGCCATTTCAATAATTCTACTGATATCAGATCCTAAGAGATCTTTCTGTTTCATTAATTTCATTGTTTTTAAAAAGAAGTAAAACTGTAACACATAGTCATAAGTAACTTATATATAATGAATCGATGAGCAGTAATCCGAAAGAACCTATAGCCATTGTTTGGTATAAACGTGATCTTAGAATCCATGATCATGCACCCTTATCGATGGCCGCCAATAGTCATAATAAGGGTATTAAAGTGCTGCCTTTGTATGTTGTTGAACCAGACTATTGGAAATTACCTGATAGTTCAGCTCGCCATTGGCGTTTTATTAGTCATTCTCTTTTAGAACTAAACCAGTCTTTAATCAAGCTCGGGCAAGGCTTGTTAGTTGAACAGGGTGGCATGCTCCAAGTTTTAGAAAAATTGGCTAAACATTTTAATATTGTTGAACTCTACTCACACCAGGAAAGTGGTAATTTATGGACTTATCAACGTGATAAAGATGTCACCATCTGGTGTCTTAAAAACAAAATTAAGTGGCATGAGCACGAAGCATTTGGTGTGTTTAGGCGATTTAATGATCGAGACCATTGGTCATATTATTGGGAAAAATATATGGCCCGTGAGAAATCTATAGCACCCGCTTTATTAACTAAAATTGAGTCTTTGGACATTACCTTCGCACTACCAGAACTTGGCTTAGAATTGCTCGAAAATGATGAAAATGACCTCCTCCAGAAAGGTGGTCGCAGCCAAGGCCTACAATGCTTCAGCAGCTTTATTTTGGAGCGTGGAAAGCAGTATTCCTATCACATGTCGTCCCCTTTAACAGCCTTTAATAGTTGCTCTCGTCTGAGTCCACACATTACTTTTGGTACACTGTCCCTAAGAGAAATCGTTCAAAAGTTAAGGAAACAGGTTAAAAAACCTGAGTTGAATACAACCTGGCAAAAATCTCTACGCTCTTTCGATAGTCGCTTACATTGGCATTGTCATTTCATGCAAAAACTAGAAACAGAAGCACTGTTTGAAACGCATAATATGTTACAAATCTTTAATGGATTAAGAGAAGATGAATTCAATGAAGATTATTTTCAGGCTTGGAAAACAGGCAATACGGGTTATCCCTTTATCGATGCTTGTATGCGGTGTTTGCGTCATACCGGCTGGCTCAATTTTAGAATGCGGGCGATGCTAGTGTCGTTTTCATCTTACCAGTTGTGGTTGCATTGGAAACGACCCGCTTGGCATTTAGCCCAGTGTTTTGCGGATTATGAACCTGGAATACATTACAGCCAAATACAAATGCAATCGGGTACAACGGGTATCAATACAATGCGGATTTATAACCCCGTAAAACAATCTCAGGATCAAGATCCTAAAGGCATTTTTATTAAACGCTGGGTACCCGAGCTTTCTCAATACTTTGATAACTTCATACATGAACCATGGACTATGCCTTTAGACACCCAACAGCAAAATGGCTGTGTCATTGGCGAAGATTATGCCGAACCCATAGTAGATCATATATTAGCGTTACGTGAAGCACGTGCCCGATTTACTGATTTTAAAAAACTGCACCCTGAATTTTATGAACAAGCTAAGGCACTTAATACCAAGCACGGCAGCAGACGTAAACGTAAGACTAAGAAGATTAAAGTGAAAGCTGTAATTGAAACAAACCAGCTCTCTTTATTTTAAATAATCTGTTAATGACTGAACATGGCCCATAAGAAAATACATCTAGATAACAAAATATGTCTGGTTTGTGACAAACCCTTCTCGTGGCGTAAAAAATGGCAAGGTTGTTGGGACGACGTTAAATATTGTTCTGAACGTTGTCGGCGGAATAAACAAAGTAATAAAAATCAGGATACTCACAATGCGTAGACTTAACCTTATCTTAGGAGATCAACTTGATCGTCATTCTCTACTTTTTAATGAAGTGGATAGTGACAATGATTGCTTTTGGATGGCCGAAGTTCGAGAAGAATCAACGCATGTCTGGTCACATAAGCAGCGTATAGCCCTATTTTTATCATCAATGCGACATTTTGCAGAAGAGTTGCGTGAACAAAAATACCCACTGATATATCAGGCTTTAAAACACCATCATTTTGAAAGTCTTGCTGATGCTTTGGCCGATACCTTACAAAAAGAAAAACCACAAGAGGTCTGTTTTGTAACGCCGGGTGATTATCGAGTGACTGAATCGCTCGTCAATACGTGTAAAAAGTATCAAGTTCCTTTCAAGCAATTAAACGATCAACATTTTCTTTCTACTCCTCAAGAGTTCAAAAAGTGGGCAGAAGGTAAAAAGCAATTACGTTTGGAGTATTGGTATCGAGAGTTGCGTAAAAAGTATCAAGTCTTAATGGAAGATGAAAAACAACCATTGGGTGGACAATGGAATTATGATCAATCAAACCGCAAAGCCTTTAAAAAAGATGGGCCTCAAAATGTACCGTCAACCATTTCATGGGCATCAGATAAAATTACTCAGGCAGTCATTGATTTAGTTAACGAGGAATATCCTGACCATCCAGGAGAGCTAATTACGCTTTATTGGTCAGTCACACCACAACAAGCACAACAGTCATTAGACCGTTTTTTTGATCACTGCTTAGATAATTTTGGTGACTACCAAGATGCAATGTGGACGGATGAACCATTTTTAAATCATTCACTGATTTCATCTGCTTTAAACTTGAAATTACTACATCCACTGCAAGTAATACAAACAGCCGAAAAACATCATCGAGAAAATGGTGCGCCACTGGCTGCAGTCGAGGGTTTTATCCGACAAATTCTGGGCTGGCGAGAGTATGTTCGGGGTTTATATTGGTTACACATGCCCGATTGGGTAGAGATGAATGCTTTAAATGCTAAACAGAATCTACCCGGCTTTTATTGGACGGGTGATACTGACATGACCTGCCTGCATCAAAGTATTAAACAAACGTTGAAGTATGGTTACGCGCATCACATTCAACGGTTAATGGTAACGGGTTTATTTTCTTTGTTGTATGGCGTCGATCCAAAGCAAATTCATCAATGGTATTTAGCTATTTATGTCGATGCAGTTGAGTGGGTAGAGCTGCCCAATACTTTAGGGATGAGCCAATATGCAGATAACGGAATCATGGCATCAAAGCCTTACATTGCCAGTGGAAATTACATTAATAAAATGAGTAACTATTGTAAAGAATGCCGCTTTAATCCGGCCAAAGCAACTGGCGAAGATGCCTGCCCGTTTACAACGCTGTTTTGGGATTTTCTAGATACACATGCTGATACCTTTAAAAGTAATCCTCGCATGGGGTTTATGTTAAAGAATTTAGAGCGCAAAACTGAAGCTGATATTCAACAGATTAAAGCTCAGGCTGTAACCTTTCGAGCGTCTTTATCTAGTCAATAGCTTTTAAAAACCCGTGTTACAAACAATGGCCTAATCAACACTTAAAGCTAGTTTTTACTCGCTATTTCTTTTAGCCGATTAACTGACTGTAGTGACTTTGAGCGAAATTCACGACGATATAAAACATAGAGGACTATAGCGGTTGAAGCAATAAAAAAGTAAGGGTTAATCCACCAGGCAAGAATAGCCAGCGCGAAAAAGTTGGCACGTAACCCTTGATTAAAATGCAGACCGAAAAGGCCAATCATTTTAGCCAGTTCAACCGCGTATTCATCGTTAAAGCTGCCGGTGTTAAAAGGCGCAGCGCTAAACAAAATAGCGCTATAGTTAGCTAGACGAACCGCCCAGATAAACTTAACAAAAGCGTAGATATATACCGCTATTGCCGACGCTACTTTCAATCCCCATAGCGCATGTGTCGTAGGACTAAAAAACGGGAGCGCTGTTATCGCATCTAACACTTTATCAGAGGCTCCGAGTGCCGCGACTAAACCACCTATTATCAGTATCGCCGTTGATGCAAAAAACACGGCACTTTGCACAAAATTACCCATCACAATGGTATCTGGTACGCGTATCTCGCGTTGCAACACTTCGCACATCCACCGGTATCGATGATAGTTCATCGCACTAGGCAGGCTATTCCCCGACCAGCGGCTGTGGTCTGCGAACCAAGTGTAGGTAATCCAGACACCAAAAAATAGTACCAGTGCAATCCAGTTGATGAGTGGAATTTGATTTAGCATATCAGTCAATTTTCTCCAAATGACAAAAGTTTTTAAATATCAATTGATTGATCAATCTTGAGCAAAACGTTGGTATTGATGCCATCAGATATGCCAACGCATGCATAATAAAGTATAGCGCTGTGTTTTTAGATAACCAGATAATGATCCAAAAAAACATAATTTCCACCGTTTATTTGATATCGAGCATCTAATACGGTAAACAGTGAGCCAATGTCCCCGAAGTTGTTTTTATCTATTCGCCATTTTGCCAATCCCAAAGGAAGCGTTTGTAGCGGACAGTTTTACAACGCCTTATCGACTGCTGGCGTATGCTGCAACATTTCGTAGTCGCTAATTAATTTTTCGAGTGAGGTTATCAAATCACCTTTGAGCCAATCCACACTATGCCTGTCTAGCGAAACACCCGCTTTACGAATAACAGCTAATGCTTGATCGCTCATCACATCAATGTCCTCTTCTCTGATGATAATAAGCAATACGTTGCGGCTGAATTCCAATTGCTCTTTATCGAAAGCATCTATATTTTCTGTTCGAGCCCAACATGCGTTAAGTCTACTCGATGCCGAGGTTGCTCAGCGCATAAATGAGAGTGGCTTAGCTAACAGTGAGTCGAACCGACGTTCAAATCTAACCACTGACCAATAGATATGGTATAAGTAAATACCAAATTCTTTCAGCTCATATTTAGGATAACTACCAGAAGCATGTCTCGGATCGAAAACGCCAACTTGTTTGAAATAGTCGCCGATGATCGGCCGCTGAGCGCTGATAGCACAAAGATTAACGAGCTGTGTGCAGAGCTTTCAACCTACTTGGAAACGCATCAGGTAGAAGAGGTTTATCGTGCTTTTTTGGTGGGTGCCAGAGCGCATGAAGGACAGAGCCGAGTGTCGGGTGAGCCTTATATCAGTCATCCGGTCGAAGTGGCATTAATCCTTAGTCAAATGCGCATGGACATGAGTAGTATTGTCGCTGCAATTTTGCATGACGTGATTGAAGATACGACTACCGAAAAGAAGCAATTAGCCGATCAGTTTGGAAAAGAAGTCGCCGAATTAGTTGATGGGGTTAGTAAGCTGACCCACCTTGATTTCCAGAGTAGAGCCGAAGCCCAGGCAGAGAACTTCCGCAAGATGATGCTGGCAATGGTAAAGGACATTCGTGTTATTATTATCAAGCTAGCGGATCGCTTGCATAACATGCGCACGCTAGATGCCATGCCGCCCGATAAGCGTCGTCGTATCGCCAAAGAAACGATGGACATTTACGCACCCATCGCCAATCGTCTGGGTATTTTTAAGATCCGCCATGAACTCCTCGATCTATCCATTCGCAGTGCCTTTCCAATGCGTTATCGCGCTCTCGACAGTGCTTGTAAAGAGGCTGTTGGGTATCGTAAAGAGATATTTAATACCATAGAAAATGCGATCAAAGACCGATTGCAGGAAGCCGACATTTCCGCTTCAGTTAAATATAGGCAAAAACATATTCACAGCATCTATCGCAAAATGAAGCAGAAAAAACTCAGCTTCAAAGAGTTAACTGACGTGTTTGGTGTACGTATCATGACCGATTCAGAGGATGACTGCTATCGTGTGCTTGGTGTTGTGCACAGCCTCTATAAACCTTTGCCGGGACGATTTAAAGACTATCTTGCAATCCCTAAAACCAATGGTTACCAATCATTGCACAGCAGTTTATTTGGACCTCACGGCGTGCCGATTGAAGTTCAGATACGAACCACAGAGATGGATCATTTTGCCGAGTCCGGCATTGCCGCTCATTGGATTTATAAGGAAGGCGAATATAGCACCAGTACGGCTCAAAATCGTGCGCTTGGCTGGTTGAAAAACCTGCTCGAAATGCAGCAAAAATCGGGTAGCTCTCAGGAGTTCCTAGAAAGCGTAAAGGTCGACTTGTTCCCTGATGAAATTTATGTATTTACCCCAAAAGGTGAAATCAAAAAATTACCGCGTGGTTCTACCGTAGTGGACTTCGCTTATGCCGTGCATACCGACGTGGGCAATAACTGTGTTGCAGCACGTATCGACAACAGAATGTTGCCCTTGAGTAGTAAACTTCTTAACGGGCAGACGATCGAAATTATCAGCTCCGATACCAGTCGCCCTAACCCCAGTTGGCTCGACTATGTGATTACCGCAAAAGCACGCACTAATATCAGACATTTTCTTAAGTCATTGCAAATAGCTGAAGCGGAGTCGTTAGGTCAGCGTCTGTTGCAGCAGTCGATCAATAATATTGTTGGGCGTGACGAAGCGATTAC
The DNA here is from genome assembly GCA_963934675.1 of uncultured Gammaproteobacteria bacterium. Taxonomy (GTDB): domain Bacteria; phylum Pseudomonadota; class Gammaproteobacteria. Next base: position 6,684 of record CAWVZP010000069.1, read on the forward strand.
TGAAGAAAGGCTAAATCGCGTTTTAAGTCAATATAGCCTGACAGGTCGGGACGAATTGATGGCTCAAATTGGTCTTGGCAATCGTAATTCAAGTCTGGTTGCAAAAGCCATGTACGATATCGAGGATGATGATTCAACTGCATTTGATGAATCTGGAAAGCCACTCGCCATTAAAGGTACCGAAGGCATGGTGGTTTCATTCGCTAAGTGCTGCAGACCGGTACCAGGCGACACCATCATAGGGCACATGTCATCCGGTAAGGGCATTGTTGTCCATCAGCAAAGCTGTCGTAACATGACTGAAACCAGTAGTAAAAACCAACATTTGTCGGTGCAATGGTCAGAACATGTCGAAGGCGAATACCTTGCATTTTTGCGTATTGATGTTGCGAACCAACGTGGTGTTTTAGCCAATCTTGCGACCACCATTGCGAATGCATCATCTAATATCGAACAGGTTAACCTAACCGAAAAGGATGGCCGAATTTCGACCATCGAATTTGTTGTCGTGGTTACTAATAGAATCCACTTGGCTCGAATCATGAAGAAATTACGTCTGTTGTCGGTGGTCATTCGAATCTCTCGTAAATAAAGTCTGAACAAGATAACCGGCCTTAGAATTTCAACGTATGTCGCTGGATTAGAATTTAAAATTTTTGCAGTGAAGATTTTTATAGCATAATACGCAGTTCAATTTAGGTTATATTTTATTTTCAACAAAAGAGGAAATCTCATGGCAAAAACTATAGTTCATACTGACAAAGCCCCCGCCGCAATCGGTCCCTATTCACAAGCGGTTAAAGTTGACAGTACCGTTTACATTTCGGGACAGATTCCGCTTGATCCAGCGTCAATGGAAATTGTCAGTGGCGGCATCGAAGCGCAAATTACGCGCGTGTTCGATAACCTTACAGCCGTATCAGAAGCAGCCGGTGGCAGTTTGAAAGATATAGTAAAGCTCAATATTTTTCTAACTGACCTGTCAAATTTCCCGATTGTAAATGAAATCATGGCGAAATATTGTGCACAGCCCTATCCAGCCAGAGCCGCAATTGAAGTGTCAGCATTACCCAAAGGTTCCGAAGTTGAAATGGATGCGATTCTTGCGCTTGATTAGTCTGATCGATTCTCTAAACAAGTTTCTTTTAGGCATAAGGGTGCCTTTAAAAGCAGTGGTTTTTTAGAAATGTCGATAATGCTTAGGCAGTGAAATGGAACATTGGTCAGCACAAGGCGTGCGCCTTCTAAAAGGTGTTGGACCTAAGGTCGGTGAGAAGTTAAAAAAACTCGGCCTTGAAACCCAGCGCGACCTCCTGTTCCACCTGCCTCTGCGTTATGAAGACAGAACTCGGGTTACCCCCATTGGTGGGTTGCAACCGGGGCGCAAACAATTAATCGAAGCCGGAGTGCTACAGGTTGTAGTTCATTTTCGACGCCAGGGACCCTCAAAACGAGTGCTCGTCGCCAAGCTCGAGGATCACAGTGGTATGTTAACAATACGCCTGTTTTTTTTCAGTAGTAGACAGCAGCAACAGTTACAAAAAGGCAGCAAGCTTCGATTATTCGGTGAAGTTCGTATCGCGCAAGGCGAACTCGAAATGATCCACCCCGAATTTGAAGTATTAGACCCTCAAAACCCACCGCCACTAGAGCAAAATCTAACGCCGGTATACCCCACTACTGAAGGTCTGCACCAACTATCAATAACGAAAATCATCCGTCAGGTCATCTCTAAACTGGATCTAGGCGACATGCCAGAAACCTTATCAGAAGTTTGGCTGTCGCGAAATAATTTCCCTGATTTCAAATCTGCGATGCTCAGTCTGCATAGCCCACAGCGGCAGACCGATACTGACTTAATTGCCAGCCGCCAACATCCGGCTCAATATCGATTTATTGTAGAAGAGCTAACCGCTCATCGGCTGGCATTACTCGAACGGCGGAAATCAGTTCAAAAAATGAAAAATCCATCGATTAAAACTGATGGTGAGTTGCATGAAAAATTCATTGAGAACCTACCATTCCAGCTCACGATGGCGCAACAGCGAGCGATGGCTGAACTGATGCAAGATTTTGGCCGATCACAGCCAATGATGCGTTTGCTTCAGGGCGATGTCGGATCAGGAAAAACCGTCGTCGCCGCTCTGGCTTGTTTGCCAGTGGTTGAATCGGGATTTCAGGCTGCAATAATGGCACCAACCGAAATACTGGTTGAACAGCACTATCAAAACCTAATGACCTGGTTGATGCCGTTAGGGCTTAACGTCGTTTGTTTAATGGGTGCGGACAAGGGAAAAAAACGCAGTCAAAAATTGGCACTGATTGGCTCGCGAGAAACCCACGTTGTTGTCGGTACACATGCATTGTTCCAAGAATCGGTGGTTTTTAATAATCTCGGTTTTATCGTCATCGATGAGCAGCATCGATTTGGTGTTGACCAGCGATTAGCATTACAAAAGAAAACAACCAACCAGCAAATGCCCCACCAACTGATCATGACCGCCACACCAATCCCGCGCACATTGGCAATGTCGATCTACGCTGATCTTGATTATTCACAAATCGATGAATTACCACCGGGTCGAAAACCGGTTACGACATCGATTATTGCACAAACTAAACGAGACAACTTGATCCAGCGGGTCGCAGCATCCTGTCAGGAAGGCGGTCAGGTTTATTGGGTGTGTACCTTAATTGACGAATCTGAAATCATGCAATGCGAAGCGGCCGAAACTACCTATCAAACATTACAGGCGCAGCTGCCAGAAGTGTCAGTCGCACTTGTTCATGGCCGAATGAAATCTGTCGAAAAGGAAGCCATCATAGGTGCTTTTAAAAATGGTGAAACGAAAATACTAGTCGCAACCACGGTCATCGAGGTCGGTGTCGATGTACCGAATGCCAGTATTATGATCATCGAAAACCCTGAACGACTTGGCTTGTCGCAAATCCACCAGCTCAGGGGCCGAGTAGGACGTGGCGCACGCGAAAGCTTTTGTATATTGTTAGTCAAACAGGACTTATCGGCACAGGTACTCAAGCGACTTGAAATTATTCGCAGTCACCAGGATGGCTTCGTCATTGCCGAAAAAGATCTAGAACTACGCGGTGCAGGGGAAGTACTTGGCACGCGTCAAACAGGTGAAGCGAGCTTCAAAATTGCAGACTTACTACAAGATCAATGTTGGTTCGATACAGTTGATGAATTGGCGACGTTAATGCTGAGTGTTGAAAACAAGAAGGCTTCAGAAATGCTGCTACAAAATTGGGTTGGGAATAAGCAGGGTTATACCGAAGTTGGTTAGGGGTTGGTCTGTATTATTATAATGCTGTTGATTTCTTTGAGTTAAGGTCTTACACCAGCAACTGGGTTATGTCAGAAAAATATGCATAAAAAAGTAGTTACCCAAAGTTTATATATCCCTTCAGTGATACTTGCAATTTATTAGCATCTAAAACAAAACTTCTGAAACAATATCGAGCAATGTTGATTCATCAGAAACAGGGTGTTTTAATATTGACTTTGACGCCAATCATCTATCAACCCTAAGTTTTTCAGACCATGCGCTTCTGAGGTGAATTCAAGTAATCTAAATGGCGCACATAACTCATCTTCGCTTTAAGCATTATGAAACATAGTCCTGAGTATCAGGGTGTTATTACCTCGAGATAGGATAAGTGAGCGTTAGGCGGCGGAATGGAAAGTGTGTTGGCCAATACACTTTTACAAAACGCATAAACAGAATCATATTTTGAAACTTAAATTTACCAGGGTGTTACTGCCGTAAAGAGGTTTGATCTCTATATCGTCCTAAGATGGCCGAGTATGGCAGTGCATTTTTAATACAACGCTTTAAAAGTATTCGACCTCTTAATTTGGTAAGGTGTGGAACATTAATGATAGTGAACTGCAATAAATTGGATATTCATGGAAAATAATCGAGATATTATTCTGCGTCTGCGAGAACAGATTCCATCCTTCGAATGTGTGGAGGGTTGTCACGATTGTTGCGGTCCGGTAACGACCTCCTCGGAAGAAATGTCTCGCCTGCCGGTGAAAACTGACGCCGAACATACAGAAGCATTAGATGACTATAGCTGCGTACACTTGGGCCCTAATGGCTGCACGGTTTACGAGGAGCGCCCGTTGATCTGCCGGTTGTTTGGCACGACATCCAAAATGCCCTGCCCAAACGGTCGTCGCCCTGAAAACATGATCGACCCGAAAGTTGAGCGTGAGATCCATCACTACATCGCTAGCACACGGCAAGTTCTGGTGTGAGTGTGATTGCAGGGGTTAAGTGTCGTAGGGGGCAATGACCGCTAATTATTTAGCCATTAACTATGACTCTTCAATGTTAATTAAATGTAAACCTTTGGCCTTCGCTCTGGGGCATAATTTTTTCGCTTGGTGTTGTTGCAAATAGCGTTCGATGTCATTTATTTTAATTCTGCCCTTGGCTAATTCTAATAAGGCACCCATTAAATAACGAATCATATACTTTAAAAAACCATCGCCAATAATTTTTAGATAATACAGGTTGTCGGCCAATGGTAAAAAATCTGCCTGATGAATGTCACAGTAAAAAACCTGCCTAACGCTTGTGGTAATACTTTTGTCGCGACTACTAAAGTTATAGAAATCATGCTTGCCACTAAATAGCTGACAGGCAGTTCTAAGCAATGCCAGTTCGTCTGGTCCCCAGCTGTCGACAGGCAGATGCAAAGCAATATCGGTAGTGATTACATTGTCTATCGGTGAAGCAATAAAATAATAGTGGTACTCTTTGCTAATACTCGCTCTATTAGGCTGATAACTTTTTGTTGATGGCTGGCATTTCAGAATACGAATGTCTCTTGGCATTAAGGAATTAAGGCCCATTAACAGATGCTCGGGACTGATATCCATGGGCAAGGTGATTTTTGCCATTTGGCCTTGGGCATGAACGCCGGCATCAGTTCGACTCGCAGCCGATAGGGTGCAGGGTTGGTAGTTGGATATTTTTTTCAATGCATTTAGAATCGTGCCTTCTACGGTTGGTCTTTCTTCATGCAAGGTATCTATAGATTGAGCTTGCCAACCAAAGTACTGAGTACCTTTGTAGGCAATCGTAACGCGAAAGTAATACATGTTGATTATATTTCTCGACGGCTTTTCAAGATCGTTTTTAACTAGGTGATTAAAACGGACAGGGACAAATGCCTATAATCCGCTCACCGGTTATGGGATGATCAAACTCTAATGTCGTCGCATGCAGCATTAATCGTTGCGCCATAAAGAATGCTTCATCCGAGGCATACAAATCACAGCCCAAAATGGGGTTTCCTATTTGTTGGCTGTGAATGCGCAATTGGTGAGTGCGGCCTGTTACGGGCGTAAAGACAACTTTGGTCGTAACAGGATCAGTCAGTCGCTCGACTACCTGATATTTGGTCAGAGCTACTTTGCCTGTTTCTAAACAAATTTTTTGTAAGGGGAAGTTAGGCTTATCCTTGGCGATAGGATATTCAATCACACCCTCATCATCGACAAGATGACCGAGTAAAAGCGCGGTATATTGCTTAGCAACACTACGCGCCTGAAACTGTTTAGTGATATGCGCATTGATAGGCTTATTGAGCGCTACCACCATAATGCCTGATGTACCAAAATCGAGACGATGCAACAGGGTCGCGGTCGGGAAATCCTGAACCAGACGAAAATGCACCGAATCCTTATTAAGAGGGTGCTTCCCCGACAGGCTTAATAATCCCGTCGGCTTATTGATCAGTAGCAGGTCTTCATCTTGGGACAGAATCTCGATGTCTTGATAACAAACCGGTACGATGAAAGGATCAGCTTGTGGTTGCATGAGCTGTGATTAAGGCATCTCTGATTAAACTTAGGTTATCTATACGGCTCATTATCCTGCTTAAAGTAGCACACAGTCAAAACAGGTAAATGAGTGTTAGTCTTTTTTATCGATAGTGATTTCCAGGCTCTTGCTGCTACCTGCAAACCATTTTTGCACATATAACGTACCCACAATGGGCGCCTTACCTTCTTCGTGTTCTTCCTTGTAGCGCACGCTGTTCTTAGTTTCTTTCTCGTAATTTAATTTCACAACTGTCTTCGACATTTTTTTCATTCCTTATTCATTAAGGTTTATTCGGTAATATCTATTGGCAATGGTCTATTAGTTAATGTCTAAAAGGTCTACTTCAAAGATCAGCGTTGAACCGCCGGGGATATCACTACCGGCACCTTTATTACCATAAGCCATATCTGCGGGAATAAAGAAACGCGTCTTCTCACCTACCACCATCAACTGCACGCCTTCCGTCCAGCCCTTGATGACCTGATTCAAACCAAATGAAATCGGTTTACCACGTTTCACTGAACTATCGAACACTGTGCCATCCAACAGTTTGCCTTCGTAGTGTACTTTGACTCGATCTGCCGCCAACGGATGTTTGGTGCCCGTGCCCTCTTGTAACACCAAGTATTGCAAACCAGAGCTCGTTATCTTGACTCCTTCCACTGTTTTATTGATTTCCATAAACTCAGCACCCGCTTGTTTGTTTGCAACAACCTCTTCGGACGTAGTGCCGCCTGAATTAAGCAAAAAATAGAGTCCAATCAAAACAACAGCAATAACTAAAATAATGGTTTTCGTCACAGTAACGTCCTAAAAATAAATATTAAAAATCAAGTATTACGGGTAGGTATAGTCTCGAATCAGCGTAACTCTAACTAATTTGCTATCCTTACAACTTTTTAAACACCTGTAAAGCACAATACAAAATAGGCAGTCCAGCCCTTGCAAGAAGATCCTCTCGTAGAATTCTGTCGGACTTAGGTAATCGTAGCGAGGGAAAGTGGTTTT
>CAWVZP010000070.1:0-13403 GCA_963934675.1 uncultured Gammaproteobacteria bacterium
CCCTGTTCACGGCGACCGTTATGTTGCAATAATACGGTGACATTGAGTCGAACTAGCGGCCGTATATCGGCAGCTAAGGTGTTGTCCGTTGCGGCTATGAGAATGTGCTCTATACCACCGGACAGAGAGATGATCACTTGTTCGATTCGGCTATCGAGTGACCGTGTGTAAAGGTCAAGTTTTTTCAGCAGATCGACTTTATCGTCAGCATGACGACCATCAACTGGATTTGCACTCAGGTAAAGCTCATTAAAAGTCTTTGAGTTTAACGCGACCTGTGTCTCTCGGTCTTGTCCGTGACTGGCAATGGCGCGAGCGTTTTTAACGGCTTGCTCTATGGCGTTGGCTTGTAAATCGTCGCAATAGGCGAAGCCTGTTTTTTCACCTGACATCGCTCGAATACCAACACCTTTTTCTATACTAAATGAACCTTCACGAATAATGCCGTCGTCCAATACCCAAGACTCTCGCTGGCTAGTTTGAAAATATAAATCACCCGTATCGATGTGTTGGCTCTGAAGGCCATCAAGGAAACCGTTGAGTTGATTAATGGTTAAACCGGTTGGTTCGAGTATTTGGTTCGTTACCCGTTGTAGGATTGACGACATAAGTTGTCTCTTTGGATATCTAAATTTTATTTCAGTTCGTCGCGTGGGCCGACGATCAATTTAATTTCATCAGCGGCCTGACTACCCGGCACTAGCTGCAAATAGTCAGATGGAATTCCCAGGGAAATTATCCAGTCTCTTAATTCTGTTGCCCAAATTTCACCGCTATCTTCACCTGGGTAGCGAATCAATATGGCAGAATCGATGCCTTGCTCCCAATAATTTATTGCAGACCTGACCGCATTATACTGAGTTATGGCCTCGCCTGAACGTGGTTGTGCCCAGGCGTCTGCACTCAACGTAAATATGCGCAGCGAATTAGCGGAGGGCGATAAAGGCATTAGTAGCAACACCAGCAAAACAATTCTAATTATCACGGTTTAATGTTTCCGATTCAATTCTTGGTTTTTTGATCAGGACAATTTTGGGGTCATCCCAAGTACCCTTGATTGTATATTCAATTTCGACTGTTTTATCGATAACTGTTTTGAACAGTTTTTGGAAAAGCATAAGACCCCAGCCTACCCCACTTCCAGCGACAATGCTTCCTATTACTGGCAAGGTTTGACGGACCTTTGGGGTGATAAACATTTGTTGATCATAGACTTGGCTCCTTAATCCGGTTGAACCTGTTACAAACACTTTAGCGGAGGGGCTGTCCATCCTCATATAATTGGTAATGAGGTTTTCGCCCACAATAGTATAGTTGCCAGAAATTTGGTCAAATTCCAAACCATTTGCGACCACATCACTAAAGCCAAACAATAGTCGACGAGGCAAAGCGCTCAAGCTGAGCAGCCCAATCAAACGAGCGGAGCCGGGGTCAACATCGTTCAAAACACCGTCCTTCAAAATTAATTTGGCATTGCCAGTCAAACTTTCCCAGTTAAAGTTAAGTAAACTATTTGACCAAGCTAAATGACTGTCAAATTCAATCTCTCCATCATCCATTGCCTCACCTAAGCCGAAAGCAGCCATTGTTTGCCCAAATTTTGAGCCTTTAAGGGTAAAGTCAAAACTGGTTGCATTGGTTCTGTTAGTCGGCTCATATTCCCATAGACCTTGACCGCGTAAAAAGACGGCATCCCTCTGGAAATCAATTTTTTGAATGACGAGCTTGTTACCGTCCAGTCGTGTTTCTAGCTGCAGGTTTTCAACTTCATAGTCGTCGTAGGTCAACGACTTACTAGTAAGGCTTAGGTTGTAAAAATCGTTGGGCAATAACGAAGAGGCGGGCCCAGATGATTCTGAAGATTCTAATTTTAGGTGCTTAAGATTGGCAATAATTGGGTTTTCTGGAGACTGCTGTTTCGGTAGAGTTAATTGCCCTGTGAAATGAGACGATTCGATATCAACCAAAAAATCGTCTACTTCCTGTGCCAACAAAAAATTTACATCTGACCATTGCCGCCTTTCAATCGTGGCTGACTGAAACTTCAAGTCAACAAACTTAAGCATGTTCCATGCACTTTTACTTGAACCTTTTTTGTCGTCGTTATCGTTTTGGCCCCTGTTGTTTTGAACAATGTCAGCCTGATACCATTCCGACCAGTCATCGATCGATAACGTTGATAACGCTCCATATAGACGGATACCACGATTTAAATTATATGATAACAGGGGTGTTGACAGGCCAACGTCCATTGATTTCAACTGATATTTGGAGCTGTCGTCAATGAATTCAAGGTCGCCTTGCACCAATATATTCGAGCCATAGCGAACGCCAAAATCGATCAGATTGTTGGCATAGAATCCAATGTCGACCGATATTTTTTGAGAGGCCTCAGCTGATTTGAATAAGGGTGCCGGTAGTTCTATTGTCGTATTCTTAAGACTACTTTGCCCTTTAATTTGCAATACGGGCTCGCGATCATCGATCTGCTTATTGTCGATAGCCAGCTGAACTTGCCAATCACTTTTACCCGTTACGTCCTTTGAGATGAATGTTGGCAATAAACGCATCAATTGGGGAGTCTTTATCAAACCGTCAGCCTCAATCAATGTTTTACTATTTGTCTGATCCGTTTTGATATTAATTGTTATTGGATCATCAAAGTAGTGCGCTTTAATATCTTCCCCCAAAACTTGATCTTGAGTAATAAGCAAGTGGCCATTTACCTGTTGTAACTCTAAACCCCAGGCGGGAGTATTGACGCCAGCATTTTTAAATGAAAGGTCAACTTTCGCCGTGCTGTTTGAAATTTTTTCTAATGGTATTACCAAGTTTGTCTCAACTTGTACCTGTCCACTGGGATTTTTAAAATTGCTCGCGACTTGTCTAAAGGGTGTCGAGATTGGCAATGCGAGCCAGGTTGGCAATGCCTTACTGATTTCAGTATTAGCATAAAGATTTAAGTTGATTGTCGAATTAGACAGGTCGGCGATCAGTACTTGTCCATAAGCATCATCAATCTGGCCAAAACTAGCGCTTGATATATCGGCCAAAAAACTAAGATTATGGAATGTGATTGTGCTTTTAGCCTCACGCACTGTGTCCCATGCAGGATCAAACATCAAGGTTGCGTTTTTTACCTGAAAGTCGATATAGAGTCCGCCTGACCGTTCATTATCGAGGGTTCGAATACTCTTTAGTCGACCGTGATACAACAAATTACCCTCCGACACTTCGCCATTTTCAATACCGTCGTCAAGCCAACTAAGTGCGCTGGCTGGGAGTAAATTAACAGGTAGATATTTAGACTTACTAGCCGCATTACCCTGATCAAAACTTGCTCTGAGATACATAAAAGGTGTATCCGCCTGATCAAAATCTAATCGCAAACGACCGGTCAAACTAATATCACTATTACTCGCTTCGAATTTGGGAATAGATATATGCACGCCAGCTTTACCCAAGCTCGCATTAGCCTCAAAATTGTAACGATCTATTTCAATAGGTGCTCTAAAGTTGTCTGAAAAGTCTAACGCTAATTTTTCACCTGTCGATTTAAACTTTAGGTTTTGATTGCCCATCACCAATGACGCCGATAAGTCATTGAAGCCAGGAATCTCTTGAATAGGATTAATGGTTAGATGACTGATTTGTGACGTTAAGGATAAACTTTTGGCATTAGTAGGATCGAGGTTAAACCAAATATCATGCAGCTCACCTGATGGGTTACTGGCCACTAACTTTTCGACGAGACCATCCGACAGTGTCTTGTTATTGAGTGCGGTTAACATCGATAGGTCGAAACTTTTAACCCACCCTGACAGGTTTATTTTGTTCTTGCCTTGTGTCAGGTTCAGTTGCGTCTCAATTTCAGTGGCTTCCTTTCCATTCAAAACTAGCTGATTGAGCTGCCCAATGACTCGCCAATCTTGCCCTAGCTTTTGAATGCTGAGTCGAGTGTCGAAGGAAAATGGTATCGAGCTTGGTGCATTATCAACCTGATATTGCCCGTTTTCGATAGAAAAATTAGTTTGAATAAGGGGTGGTTTTTCACCCTCGAGATTTAACCAGACATTAGCATTGGTAAATTTAGCCTGCTCCAGGCCAGCAATTTCGATGTCGAGTAAGCTGGCCAATTCTGGACTTAAATTGAGCTCATTTAGCTCTGAATATAGCAGGCTGTTACGCTGACTAAAAACGCCCTGCGCGATAAGCTGTCCCCCCATACTTTGCAAGTTTGTTTTAAACGTTGCTCGTACCACATCCTGACGGCGCTGCATTTTGAATACCGTACTATCTATCTTATATTGCTGTTCACCATGCTCATCATCAATGGTGATATGGTTAATTTCAATATGGATAGTTTTTGGAGTTAATTTGACGATTTGAGACACATCAAGCCCAAGTAGGTCATGCTCGCTAGACTGGCCTGTCTTATCTGACTGTATCAAGTCACTCAAAGATATATCACTCAGCCACCACTGCTTGTTTGGGTCTTTGCGAATCGTCAATGATTCAACCACTGCGTCGACTTGGTGTATAACAAGCGATTGAGCCATCAAACTTCTCCACAGGCTGACTTTGAAACTCAGTTGCTGGACGACGACAGGGTCGATTTGATTTGGGATCGTTAGCCTAGTATTGCGAACATGAATCAGGTGGTCGAACTGTTTCCACTCCAATTCAATATGACTAAAACTTAAGCCGGGTAATACGGATTGCCTGAGTAAATTTTCAATATCACTTTTGAAATATTGAACCTGTGGGATACTCAAGCGTAGAACACCGATCATGACTGCGAACAGAATGAGTATCCAGTACAATATTTTCAGGGTTGGTCTAATGATGGTTTGCATTAATCCTATCGTGGGTCGTATTTGTTATTGATTACAAGCAGTCATTATTGGGGTTGAATTATACTGGCACAACATCATAGGTTTCCTGCGAGAAGTGTGCTTCAACCTGAAGTTTGACCGGTATTTTGACAAAGGTTTCAAGCTCCGCCAAGCTAGCCGCCTCTTCATCTAGTAGACGGTCTATGACATCTTGATTCGCCATCACTAAAAGCTGTTGCGCCTCATCATAGATTCTAGCTTCTCGTAGAATCTCTCTGAGTATTTCGTGGCAAACCGTCTCTGTCGTTTTATGCGAACCGCGCCCATGACAGGTGAGGCAGGTTTCGCACAATACGTGCTCTAAACTTTCGCGAGTGCGCTTACGGGTCATTTCGACCAAACCAAGTGGAGATACGTCGAATACCTGTGTTTTAGCGTGATCCTTAGCTAGATGTTTTTCAAGCGACTTCAACACTTGCCTTTGATGGTCTTCATGCGCCATATCAATGAAGTCAATAATAATAATGCCACCCAAATTGCGAAGCCTAAGCTGCCTAGCTATTGCTTGAGAGGCTTCCATATTAGTTTTAAAAATAGTCTCTTCGAGGTTGTGGTGCCCAACAAATGCACCCGTATTGATATCGACAGTGGTCATTGCTTCAGTCTGATCAATAATTAAATAACCACCCGACTTTAGTCCCACCTGGCGCCCTAGTGCCCGTTGAATTTCATCGTCAATGTTATGTAGATCAAACAGTGGACGCTCACCGGGGTAGTGCTCTATTTTAGCAGGCAGATCAGGAATGTAACGTCCTGCAAACTTGACCATTTTTTGATAGGTTTCTCTTGAATCAACTTTGACGACACTGGTATCTTTCCCCACCATGTCACGCAGCGTGCGAATCGATAGTGGCAAATCTTCGTGTACCAAAGTGCCTGGTTTGACTGACCGGGCCGATTCTGCAAGTTCGTCCCAAAGCTTACTTAAAAAGTTAATGTCGCGGTGCAACTCTTCTTCATCGACACCGACTGCGGCAGTGCGCACTATGCAACCACCCTTTCGGTTGACGTTTAAAAACTCGCCCAGCAAAGCTCTTAATCGTTCGCGTTCAGCTTCGTCTTCAATTTTGACTGAAATACCAATCATTGACGAGTTCGGCATATAGACCAGATACCGTGATGGCACAGATATGCTGGTGGTCAGACGTGCACCCTTAGTACCCATCGGATCCTTCACCACTTGCACCATGAGAGCCTGGCCTTCTCGTAATAATTCATTAATTGCCGGTTGGGGTATTTCTGCATCGACGTCTGATTTTTTATCAATATCAGAGACGTGCAAAAAGCCAGCTTTCTCTAAACCAATGTCTACAAACGCCGCTTCCATCCCTGGCAATACGCGATTGACTTTGCCGTTATAAATATTGCCAACGATGCCTCGGTTACCTTGTCTCTCAATACATAGTTCTTGCAAGACACCGTTTTCGACTATTGCGACACGAGTTTCCTGTGGCGTAATATTGATGAGTATTTCTTCACTAATTATCATGCTTATACCAACATTCCTACAGTATCGTGATGCCAACTTGTTGCAAAATTTTTGCTGTCTCGAACAGAGGCAAGCCCATGACAGATGAATAACTTCCTTCCAATTTTTCGACAAAAATGGCGGCTTTGCCCTGAATTGCATAAGAACCGGCTTTATCCAATGGTTCTTTGCTAGAGCAATAAGTGGCTATTTCTTGCGGTTCTATTACCCGAAATTTCACCTGATTCAGCGACAACGTCAGATGGGTTTGCCCCCGGTAACGCAACGCCACGCAAGTAAGCACCTGATGCGTCTTGCCAGACAATTTTGATAGTATACACCGGCAATGTGTTGGGTCGTCTGGTTTGCCGACTATTTCATTGCCAATCGAGATAGTCGTATCTGCAGCTAGTATCGGTACACCCTCGCCATCCAAATCGTGACCCGCTGCATCCGCTTTGGCTTTAGCAATTCGACGAACATACTGTTCGGGTTTTTCCATTACGAGCGGTGATTCGTCGACATTGACGGCTAGCACTTTGAATTCGACGCCAATTTGACGTAATAATTCGGCACGACGGGGAGAGTTGGAAGCAAGATATATCATTAGTAATATTATCGATCAATTATGGCCCAAAAGACAGACAACAACGATAGAGTCACTCTAAAAGTGTGCTTTTCCCCATGATCATAATATATCTTATTTTATGCTTCGCGATAACGCCTACGTTTTCCTAAAGTCTGCACATTTACAGTCGTCTGGGAGCGCTCTCTGACTCTTATTACCACAGGTGCCGAGTATGCTGTTTTCACCGACTGCTAGTTCGTCGCTACAATTATGTCACTAGCTAAAACAATTCGTTAGGGCAGGACGCCTATCAGTAAAATAACGCAAGAGTCGCTTTTTGGGAACACGGGTCGAGGAACAAAAAAGGCACAAAGAGTCTATTTTTGAAGCAGCACTATAGAGTAGAGAGCCCTATTCTCGATGATAGGGATGCCCTTGAAGCAAAGTCCAGGCGCGATAAAGCTGCTCAACTAAAATCACTCGCACCAAAGCGTGTGGCATGGTCATCCGTCCCAACGCAATGGTTTGAGAGCAGGCGACTCTGCAATCTTCAGCTAGCCCATCTGGCCCGCCGATCACTAGATTAACGCGTGGATACTCGAACATCCAATGTTTCAGTTGCTGCGACCATTCGATGCTTGACCACTGTTTACCGTGTTCATCGAGTGCGATGTTAAAACTACCGGGCGCTAACTTTTTTAATATTTGCTGCGACTCCTGCTGTTTCGGCCGCTTAGAAGAATCGTTGTTTTTACGATTCGCTAAAGCAATGGGCGTTATCTGAACGGGGAGCTCTCGCGGCATACGCTTGATGTAATCGGCACAAGCGCTATCAACCCAGGCTGGCATTTTCTGGCCGACAGAAACAATTTGGATCTGCATTTAATGCTTACTATGCTCGCTGCACCGAGTGGCTATCAGTCATCAATAATCGCTACTGTCTCCAGACAAGTTAGCGTCTGCCATTTCTTCTCCCCAGAGTTTCTCGAGCTCATAGAACTCTCGAGTTGCAGGTATCATAACGTGAACAACAACATCGCCTAGGTCGACCAGCACCCAATCACCGACAGTCAAACCTTCAACACCCAATGGAGGTGATTTTTGCTTTTTCGCCGCATCGATAACAGACCCCGCAATTGAGCTAACGTGCCGACTCGAGGTGCCGCTAGCAAATACCATGTAATCGGTAAAACTGGCATAAGGGCTCACGTCCAGCACAACAACATCATTCGCTTTTATGTCCTCTAATGCAGTTAATACCATTGCCTTTAAAGTTTCAGGTTGCATCGGTTTTCTAGTTGAAATGGGTGTTGAGTCGTTCACATTATGTCTCGTAAAGATGATTATTAACAATATATTCAAACACTGTCGTTGGCAGGCATGAAATAACTGAATCTGATGTTGATGCTAACAAATGTTCTCGGATTTCGGTTGAAGAACAACTGCTTTGTTTAATAGCCAATGGTAATACATGGCCAAATTTTTCGCGATTTAAACTGTCCACTGATTGAACCCAGTGCTCGCTAAAGATATTACTATTCAGTTTAATGTTTGGACGTTGACAAACGATTAAGTGAGCCAATTCCAAAATTTTAGCTGGCTGCTTCCAACTCAAAAGACGGTTAAAAGCGTCGGCACCTAACATTAATCCGATTGATTCATTCGGGTTTTGTTCGCGTACTTCTCTTAATGTATCCACCATAAATGATGCTCCACCGCGATCCAGTTCCAGCGTATTAGCGACAAATCGATCGTCAACGCCTATTGCCAGTTTGATCATATTAAGTCGATCACTGCTACTGACCTGCGGCGAACCTCGATGAACTGGATTAGCGCAGGGCAGGAAATGAGCCTGGTCTAAGAATAGATCCTCTAAAGCTTGTTTTGCGAGCTGAATATGACCATTGTGAATCGGATTAAAGGTGCCGCCAAAAATGCCAATCATATTAATCTCGTATGTGCCCATCCCCGAACACTATAAATTTCTGTGACGTTAATCCCTTCAATCCAACGGGCCCCCTAACGTGAAGTTTATCAGTACTAATGCCTATTTCGGCCCCAAAACCATATTCAAAACCGTCCGCAAAAGCAGTAGATGCATTCACCATTACTGAACCTGAGTCAACTCGCCGTAGAAAAGCTCTCGCTTTTGTGTAATCTTCGGTAACAATGGCATCAGTGTGATGTGAGCCATGACGGTTAATGTGCTCTATTGCCTGATCCATATCATCAACTATTTTAATCGATAATATAGGCGCAAGATATTCGGTATCCCAATCTTCATAACTGGCGACATTCATTTTGCTAGGGCTTAATAAAACCGATCTATCGCAGCCTCGAAGCTGAACGCCTTTTTCAACAAAGGCATTAATCAAATCAGGCAAAATACTGTCAGCGACGAGTTCAGCTACCAGAAGTGTTTCCATTGCATTGCAAACACCATAACGTCGTGTTTTAGCATTTAGCGCAATATCAAACGCCTTGGCTTTATCCGCTTTATCATCAATAAAAACATGGCAAATACCATCGAGATGTTTGATAACCGGAATTGCTGATTCGGTCGAAATGCGCTCGATTAGTGACTTACCTCCTCTTGGGATAATGACATCTATTGATTCGCTCATGTTGAGCATTACGCCAACTGCGGCTCTATCGGTTGTATTGACAACCTGAACGATATGCTCGCTCAAACCAGCTTGCCGCAAGCCCAATTTAATGCAGTCATAAATGGCTTGATTCGAATTCAGTGCCTCTTTACCACCCCGTAAAATACTGGCATTGCCTGACTTAATACAAAGAGCGGCAGCATCAATCGTAACATTCGGCCTAGATTCATAGATGATACCAATCACGCCCAATGGCACGCGCATTTTGCCTAGCTGAATCCCACTCGGTCGGAATTCCATCTCGGTAATTTCTCCAACAGGGTCCTGCAGGGTTGCGACCTGGCGCAAACCTGTAATCATGGCATCAATTCGGTCATCAGATAGAAGTAACCTGTCCAGCATAGCGGCATCCAGACCATCGACTTTTGCACTGGCCATATCTGTCGCGTTTGCAGATTGAATCCTATCGCGCTGGTCGTCGATTACCTGAGCAATTTTATGCAATGATTGGTTTTTGATTTTGGTGCTAGCCTGTGCCAGCAAGTCAGCAGCCATTCGAGCCTGTTCGCCTAGTTGCTTCATATAGCGACTAATATCATCCCCTTTTGATTCAGCTGAATCGGATATAGGGGCATTTAGGACAACACTCATTTAAGGTTCCTGCTCAAGCAGAGAGATGGACTTAAGTCCACAAAAGCGACACACCATTGCTTTCAAAAGGCGCCAGTCTCGATCAGGAAAATCATCCTGCTGCTGGCCTTTGTTTATTCGGTCTAATGTAGCACAGCTTTGTAACAAACGCTCAATTTGATCACCTTTCAAGCGCTTTAAAGCCGATTCAAAGAGCCGTTGCTTCGAACTCCAAATACGTAATTCCTGCCATACTTTCGGGCCTATTCGGCCCACATTTTGTGCCTGCTGCAAGCTCATTAATTGCTCGAGTGCGGATTGTAACGACCAGCGTAACTGTACCGTAAGGTACCCCTCGTCCTTCAGGCTATCGAGAATTTTAACGGCTCGTTTAATTTTTCCTTCCAAGCAGGCGTCGACCAGTACAAAATGATTGTATCGAGAGCTTTGCGCTACCGTCTGCTCGATTTCTTCGAAGGACACCGCATTTTGATCACCGAATCGGAGTGACAGTTTGTCTAGCTCCTGATCGGCTGCTAGCAAATTCCCTTCGGTGCGCTCGGCTAAAAAACCCGCAGATTGACTGTCAATAACGAGGGACTTGTTACCTGCTCTTTGCATTATCCAGTTGACCAGTTGATGACTCCCCGGCGTTTTAAGCTCACTGACCTCTCCAACTTGCTGTATGCGTTTGAACCAGCTCGATCTCTTTGTCGGTTGATCCAGTGCTGGTATGACAAAAATGAAAACCATATCCTCAGGTAGTTGATCGCAAATAGCTTGTATTGTTTTACTCCCTTGCTGACCTGGCTTTCCGCTATTAATCATAATCACACGGCATTTCTTCGCCGAAAAAAGTGACAACATAGCGGACTCTTCAAGCAAGCTATTCCAATCAAAGCCAGACTCGGTAGTAACGGTATGAATGTCTTCAAAATCGTTTTGTCGCAGAGTTAGTCGAGCTTGATCCAGCCAATCACGCACTAATAATGGTTCATTACTAGAGAGTAAATAGAGCGAAGATGGGATTTTGCTGAAGCTTGCCGGTAACATAGGTCTGTTTATTGGCCGAGTTAAGTACAAACCGCATGCTATATAACAACACTAAATTCTTCAACCAAGAAACACCTCAAAATAACAGATTGCTGTATTTAATAGGTATAAGGGAGTGTAATACATGTAATATGAACTAGAATATAAGTTATATTTATTTATACCAATCCATGCGTCCGTAATATACGATCTCCATGGATGTCGGAAGTGTCGTTATTGCATCGTCACAGGGATGTAATTAATTAGAACAATGCAGGAGCAATTGTCGGGGAACATGCAATGACCCGTTCATCCTTAACATGGTCACTCTTAATATATCCATGCGTCCGTGACATACCGTTCATCCTGAACATAAAAAAACCCTCAAGACATTGCTGACGTGAGGGTTAAGAGATTACCTGCTTATTCCATTTAGCTGCATCCTGCTAAGCATCCGGCTAATAATGTAGTTAAACCATCATAATCCACATTTCCGTTGCTCAAATTCCTGTGAACATTCATATATTATAATGATGGTAAGTCTTACCGGTATAGTCCCAAGCACATAGGTACTGTAGTCAAATTCGATATTAAACGTAGGATTTGTCCTACGTTCTATATTTCCCTCAATCCATCTGACGGTTCAATTCTGGCAGCACGGAAGCCACCTAAAATTGCGGCTAGTACGGCTGTCACCATGGTTAACCCTAACGCCCAGAAAAAGTGTTCGGATAACAAAAAACACAAGGTTTGATCAAGGTTTAATCTTGGCGCTAATAATCGATTGATTAACTGCTCGAATACGAGATAAATCAGCACTGCAAATAGCCATCCAAGTAATCCTGTTAAACAGGATTGCACGATAGGAAACAACACGATTTGGCTACTCTTAAACCCCAACAACCTGAGTACGCTCAAGTCTTTCTTTTTGCGATCTACATTCGCCCATAAACTAGCCCCTAATGAAAAGGCAAAGCCAACCGCCCCAACACAGGCAATGATCCAAAAAATTACGGATAAGTTTTGATCAATTGATTGCACCGTATGAATCTCTGCCGTATTAGCCTTTACTCGAGTGCCTTGCTTTTCAAGATCAGTTACTAGGCCACCAACATCATAAATAGATTTTGCATAGAGCCTAAAAGATGGAAATTTCCGCACTCCTAACTCTTCGGTATCACCTGACCAGTCAAGCTCAGGGACTGAACGTCCGTCTTTAAATTGTTCCGACGCAAGCAACAAATCTAGATTAACAAAGGCAATGTTCCGGCTGCTCACAGCCTCATTGGCTATTTCAATTACGGTCAGTGTCAGGTGCACCCGTTCGCGTTTACCACGGAACTGCCTGGCCAAACTGGCATCGATCGTGTGACCCTTAATTACCTTTAGCTTCCTCGCCGCTGATTGGCTCAAAATCACTTCAGAGTAACCTGTCGGGACACTACTTAAACCAGTTAACAACGGATCTCCCTGTGCTGTAGCCATCATTTCAGTTGAAAGAATATGCCTGGCTGTATTGCTTTTTAGCTGAATAGTGGCTGCCAATGCACGTGTTTTAGGAATAATAAATTCGACATCTGGGCGAGCTCTGAATTGTTTGACCCACTGCTCATTGTAACGCCCACTACCGATGGGCCGTATCTCTCGATTGACCGGGTTTTCTACCAACCCTGATATCATTGAGCTGACGATTCCAAACTTTAGTCCAAACAGTATCATCATCGGTGCGAGGACGGACGCGAGTGCAAATACAAAGCAACCAGACATTCGCCATTCGTGGCTATAGTCACGGAAACTCAATCGGAGAATATTATTCAGCTGGCTCATGGGCATTCGTTATTAGTCGTTCGTTATTAGTCATTCTTGATTGATGACTAGTGCAAAATTACGAGCTAGGCTCTAGTCTCGAAAAAGTGATTGGTAAACACGCCCGTTCTCTACCGCACCTGCTTCATGATGAAGTGTGCGTAGATCCATTTTATAGACATGCGCCCAGTCGTGACTTGAAGTAATCAGGGTGATTTTTAGACCTTTGATTAGCTCCATTACCACTGCCATAATCTTGCGCGCTGTGATCGGGTCTAAGGCAGCCGTCGGTTCGTCAGCGAGTAATATTGATGGCCGATGTGATAATGCTCGTGCAAACGCAACCCTTTGTCTTTCCCCGGCAGATAGCAAACCGGGCAACTTGTCGAGTTGGCGCT
>CAWVZP010000071.1:0-13357 GCA_963934675.1 uncultured Gammaproteobacteria bacterium
GTTTTCTGGGTAGTGTCATCGTAATTTCCTTTAACGATTGAGGGATATCCTTTCTGCCTCGATATTTGATGCTAAGTGGCTAGTGGTATATTGTCAATTGAAGAGTGCCTGTCCTTTATGGATTGCTTTATGGATTGTCCTTTATGGATTATAAAGCTATCACGCCATTAGGCTGTATGGTGGCAAAGTTAACTGTCAATAATCTGAACTGGGATGCAAGGTCTCGAAGCTGGCGCGAAATGTGTTAGGACGTAGTACTGTTATACATTAATGTGGCGCCTATTCTTCTTTGTACTCATGATCTGTGATCTAGAGTTAGGGGTTTTACGCATTCTGGTAATTTAGAGGATCAATTAGAGGCTATATGATAGTAACTAAATACAAACTTTCGATCGTTGGAGTAGTACTGATACTACTTGGCGGTTGTGCGTATAAAGATGAGATGTGGGTTGTCCAAGAAATTGATAACCAGCAAACAATATAGACACCCATCTATTTGAAGGGAACCGGGACAGATCTATTTATGGACGCGCAATTAAATAGATCTGTCCCGGTTTCTTATAGACACCTAGAGCCAATAGGCCCAACGGACTAATATTTCGAATCACCGATTACCTGGAACTAGTCGATTAGGCCGGCAGAATATTATGTAAGTATAAACACGGTGCAATGTCTGAAAGCACGCCGCAAATTTTCCAGCAATTGAACATCGACCCAAAGTACGGGTGTTACCTGAGCCAAAACTTTGAGAGTGAGTAGCGTAGGCTTGATAAGTTCACCGCATCCTGCTCTCTCCTTATCGGAACGCCACATCGCTACATCCCTGTAGGCAAAACCGCGGAGCCATGAGGCAGGACCGTGTTACAAATACCACCAAACAGATGAAACTAGAATGATCATAAAAACCTATTAGATGAATATGGTGTTGAGATCTTCCAGAAGGTACGCCGCTTTTTTGGCCTACGCAGTTAAAAATAGTTTGGCAGAATCATCGGCAGTCTTTTTGTTGTGACTAGTCTTGAATTCCTTGAATGAAGCTTAGGTTTTTCGAATAAGTTAGTGGTTTCAGTAGTGTGAGTGACATCTCAGATATATGGTCAAATGAAGTGGGTTAACATCAACAATTTCAATTCGTATTTCGTCAGTTAAAACTTATAATGCTCTCGCGCCATACTTATGGCTGAATATTCGCTTTAGGTGGCTAATCTTTGTTCTTCGAAAATCAACAGCAGGACTTTTTCCGTCCACTCACCAGTAAGTATCGTGCTCAGGTACTTGAATGTTTGCAGCTTTTGTATGTACGGCTGTATACCAGTCAGGCTGATTATTCTCAGTTATTGTCGCGGGATATATTGATCGAATGTTTCGAGGAGGCGATTGCGCGCACGCCCTTGCTGGAGTCGCAGGTGGATGATGAGTTTAGCCAGTCAAATAAAAATCAGCGCGAGCAGGCGAACTGGACGCTGAATGTATTGCTTGAGCACGGTTGGCTGGAGAAGCAGGTAGACGAGGCGACTTTGCAAAGTTCCTACGGTTTTACGCGGGTAGGGCGTTTGTTTACGCAGCCTGTTATCGAGATGAGTCAGGGACGTTTTCGCACGCGCCATCGCAATACGCGTAACACACGCAACGCTTTGAATATGTTTGTAGAACAGGGTGATGTGTATGATTTGTTGGATGCGTATGAATATTCTGAGCGCATTATCAGTGACTTTACGGATGTGATCGGTGAGCTAGAGGAGCGCAAGCGGCTATTGATACACGAGGTTGAATCGCAACAGTTAATACAGAAAGCGAGTGAAGAGTTCTTCGACTTTATGGAGAAGCGTTTCATGCCTGATCTGGCGGTACGCTTGTCGGTGGATAGTGTGGAGAAGTATCGTGATGAGATTGTGACGACCATTAATGCTGTGAAGCGCAAACGCCGAGACTTTAAGAGTAAAGCTGAGTCTGAGTTACGTAAAACGGCGCCAGAGCTGATTCAGTCGAATCAGCAATCGTTACTGTTTAACATCTTGGATAACATCGAGCACCGCATTCATAACGCCAGCGACATCATGCTGCCATCACTTCGTCGGGCGTTGCTTAATTTCACTCGCCGTGCCGATATTATTATGCGTCAGCTCAGCTTTAGTCATCAGGGTGGGGGCGATTTACTGTTCGACAACTTGCAGCAGCTGTCGACTTTGGATGATGATGAGTTTGCCCTGGCGATGAATGCGGTGAGTGAGCATATGACCGAATTAAACGTTGGCTTTGCCGACCCTGCCCAGATCAAACTGCGTGCTGAACGGGTGAAGAAGGTGGTCGACACTCAGGTAGAAGCGATCATCGACATGGACGAGGCATCACGCAAAAAGCTTTACCTTCAACAGGTATTGGAAAAAGCCTTTAGTGTGAATAACCAGCAAATGAGCGATTACTTGATTGACGCCATTGCCAGTGGGCATCGTATATCGTCGCACCAGTTACCGGTTTCGGATGCAAAAGATTTAATCATGCGCAGTCATGTCATCGAGGCTGGGAGTGCGGGTCGGCAGTCGAGTGAGTTTGAATTTATCGTTACTCCAACAGGAAAACGGGTGGGTGACGATTACTTTGTGGATA
The DNA here is from genome assembly GCA_963934675.1 of uncultured Gammaproteobacteria bacterium. Lineage (GTDB taxonomy): Bacteria > Pseudomonadota > Gammaproteobacteria. The sequence continues at coordinate 2,608 of CAWVZP010000071.1, forward strand.
GTGATGAGTTCACCATCGAGTTAGTGAAAAAACAGAGCGGAGAGGAAACCACATGACGTTGAATCAGTACTTGCTACAACGACTGGAGCCGATTGGCATAAGCGAATATGAATTTCAAGAGTTGATTATTCGGCTGATTAACTACTCGGTCATCGTGCGTGACGAAAGCCAGACCGAACAACAGTTGTTCGATCGCTTGATTCGTGCACGGCCATTGGTAGAAGAGTATTTATCGGTTATGGGTATTCAGTTATTGATTGATAAGCGTTTTGAATATGTCCGAGTTTATCCGCCTGCGAGCGAGATTTCGGGTGTTAAAGAAGCTGAAGACAATGCCTGGAGTGGCAGTTTGCGCCAACGCCTGACACATTATCAGACTGCGCTTGTGCTGGTAATTCGCGCCCAATATGAAAAAGCTTTAAAAGAGGGCAAGATAGACGAAAAAGGGTTTGCCATTGAATCAATCGAATCACTGACCATCGCCTGTAGAAACCTACTGGGCCGTAACCTTACCGATAAAATATCTGATCGCAAAAAAATATTTCAGCGTCTGCGCCAGTTACGTTTGATTGCTTTCAATTCTGACGAGACCTTTGAAAGTGGTGCGGGCGAAATGAACCACGGAGAAGTAAACGACGGCTGGATAAAAATTCACCCGATGATTGTCACCTTTGTTAGCATGCCTGCGATTGAAGCAATGACAATTGATGGTGAGGACACTCAGCTAGCAGACACTGATCGAGTCGTAACAGAGGAGCCCAACCCGATAGACCAGGCGATCGAAGCCGTTGCGGCGGAAAATAGCGAACAAGGAGAAGCCGATGTTTCTTAGAAAGCTAATCATGGTGAACTGGGGTAATTTACCTAACTCGGAATTTGAATTTGGTCCCATTAATTTGCTGTCGGGTGGTAATGGTTCGGGCAAAACAACAGCCGCAGATCTGATCCAAACTATTATGACAGCGGCTCATGATGCTCTGTTTCAATATAACCCCGGTCAGGACGAGACGACTCAAAAAGGCCGAGGTGGCAAAAAGGTACGTACTCTGGCTTCTTATGTTCTGGGTTGTGACGATGGCAGTTATGCTCGCATGAATCCAACTGATGGTTATCTGGCGGCGACTTTTCATCCAACCAAGGGCGAAACAAATGACGCCATGACTGCGCTGATTTCGGTGCGCGCCTGGCTCGAAGTGGCGGGACAAAATCGGCTCGCCAGGCAAGACGATCTAGTGTTTTATATCCTTACCCAACAACAGGAAAAAGCGCTTAGCCTTGAACACCTGCAACCCGACAATAGTGTGCTTCGGCTAGAAGACTTGCACACGAGTTTGATTCATTTATTTGGTAAATCCTGTGTTGAAAAATACGATACCAAACGTGCTTATCTAAGACGTTTATATGGTTCACTGCGTGGCCGTAAAGATTCGGTAACCGAAGTTGAGGCAATGTCGGCCGCAAAAGCTTTTTCGCGTTTTATGGCTTACAAGCCAGTGCAAAGCATCACCCGATTTGTATCCGACGAGATTTTAGAAAAGAAAGACCTAGGTGAAGCGGTACGATCGATCTCTGGCCAGTTGAAAACAATCCACGGTATGGAGCGTGACGCCGACAGAATTCAACAGTCGGTTAATGCACTCGACCAGGCATTTCAGGTCAGTCAAAACTATCTCGGTGGTTGGCGTGATTTACAGCTCACAAAATACTGTATCGCGAAGCATCTTTACTTGGTGCGCCATAAAGAATATTTGGGCGCGAAGGATAAAGAAAAAGAATTTCATCAGCGACAACAAGATAACGACCAGCAAGTCGAGATTACAGAACAACGCACCCTGCAACTGCATGAGCAGCGTATTGCGCTCGAAGCCCAACGGCTGGGTATTCCTGCTTTGCAGCAAAAAGATGACCTCGAAAAACAACGAGAAAACCAAAACAAACAGTTAGGTGGTATTGGTCTCGGATTACTCACGCAACGTCAAGTATTAAATGATGGTATGAACGCTACCCGACAAATTATAAAGCTGATTCAGGCACCGAACATTCAGGCTGAGTTACCCCACCTGGCCGAGCTCAACACACTGGCGGCAGCCAAGGCGCTGCTGGCGCTGAACCCTGACGATGCCTTTGATGTGGCGTCTATTCAGAACATGGATATTTTTAATAGTGTCGCAGAACCGGAACAAAAACTCGACCAGTGCCAAAAGATCCAGAGCCAATACAACCAATGGCAGGCGCTTTGGTTTGAATGTGAGGCTGGCGCGAAGCCATTACAAACTCAGGTTGCCAATTATCACTTTCAGCTCGAAACCGCTTATCGTCAGGCCGACAAAGACCGTCAGCAAAAAGCACGTATTGTTGATAATCTTGAGCAACAAAAAGTGGCTTATCCCGACTATGTCGAGAAAGCATTGGCGGCATTACACAGCCTGTGCCCTAACGCCGATGCACGTGTGCTTTGTGATTATGTTGAAGTCATTGACGAGCGCTGGCAGGCTGCTATTGAGGGTTATTTGGGTGGTGCTCGTTTCTCTATTCTGGTGGATGAAAGCTACGAGGCCGAAGCCATCAGGATCGTGCGAGGATTGCCGGGACGTAAAAATAATGCGCGCATTATTCAAGGCGCAAAGGCAGAGCGAGATGCCCAGAAAGTATCGATCGATAAAGAATCGATTGTACATATTATGCAGTTTACTCACGGCACCGCGAAAAGCTTTTTAACCGCCAGTTATGGCAATGTGGTGAGGGCTAAGGATGAACAGACATTGCGTTCCATTCGTCGAGGCGTGACGGTTGATTGTCTCGCCTCGGGTAACTATGCGATGTTCCGCTGTGACATTAACGAATCTGATCTGGTGTTTGGTGTCGAGGCACGTAAGCGCGCTTTACTGAGTCAACAGCACGAGCTGGAAAGGTTAACGACAACGTGGGATGATTTGAATCACCGCATGGTCGATGTCAGGCAATTGAGTGAACAAATCAATCGACTGAAAAAAACTAACTTTGCTGATCAGTTAAAAGATGCGCTGGTTTGTCATCGGGCATTGCAGTCGATCGAAAACCTGTTGAGTCAAATTGATCTATCTGATCATCAGGCACTGGAGCAAAAGCTTAGTCAGTTAGGTGAAGAAGAGAGCGCCCGAAAATCTGAGTATGAACAGTTACTCGAAGCACGGGGTCGTTTCAAAAGTGAAATTGATAGCCTGCTAAAAAGTTATAAGCGCTTAAGTGACGAACTGGATAAGGCTAACGAAGTAGTCGAAGCTCGTGAAAATGAGCTGCAACAATTACACGAAAGCTGGATCGATTTTGACCTCAATACGTATCTCGATCAGGTCGATCAAAAAGCCTTACATTTGGATCTGGACCGCGAAAACTTGTCCTGCACGGAGCAGGAAAGCTCGCTGCATAAATTTGAACGTCAGTTCGATGAGGCGCTAAAAAATCAAAACCAGATATGCCTACCGGGTGATGCGCTAATTTATGAAAGTTACACTGGCGAATTGAACCTGCGGCTGTTCACCCATATTGTCAACCTACAGCGCCAGATAGACACTATTTATAATCGACTGAAAAATAATGTGCTGCTTGAAAAGCATGAGCAATTGAAGCAATTGAAGGATAGTTTCAACCATACGTTTGTGTCTAATCTGTGCCACTCGATTCATCACGCTATTAATGATGGCAAGCGTCAAATTGAAATGCTCAATACCGAATTAAAAAATCATCACTTTGGCGATGACCGAGAAACCTTCCGTTTCGATTTCGAGTGGGTGCCAGAGTTTCGCGAATACGCACGATTTTTTGATGACGTCATTAAAAACCCCGAGCTCAACGACGGTATCACCTTATTTGCCGCCAACCTCAAACCAGAGTCGAACCAGGTCAGGGACAAGTTAATGGCTATGCTGCTCGATGACGACGGCGAAAAAGCGTTACGAGAATTAAACCGCATTGCTGATTATCGGAATTATCGACAATACGAAATTTATAAAGAAGTCGAAGGCAAACCCCCAATAGCGCTGAGTGAATATGGCACAGGCAGCGGTGGTCAGCTTGAAACTCCGGCTTACATTATTCGCGCCGCGGCAATAACTTCGGCCTTTCGTTTCTCTGAAGGCAGTAGCCATTTACGCACCGTGCTGGTGGATGAAGCATTTTCGAAAATGGACGAAGCTCGTTCGAGAGAAGTGATTAGTTATTTAACTGAATCACTTGGCCTACAATTGATTTTTATTATGCCAACCAGCAAATGTGGCCCGTTTATGGATTTGATCAGCAATGAATTTGTGTTTGCCAAGTGCCCAAGTGCACAAAAAAGAGGTGAGTTAAATACTCGTGTGCTGGTCGACAGAAAAGTATGCAACCGAGATAAAATAAAAGCGTTGTGGGCAAACCATAAAAAAATGGTTTATCGTCAGGCAGAGATCGATTTTTTAGATGACCTGAACTTGGGAAATGGCTCATAGTTGATAGGTAACGGACAATGGATAAACCACCCTGGCTGGACGATGAGCCTGAAATTAAGCAGTTGTTGCAATCGTTTGTGGGGCGTATTGGGAAAGCCCCCGGAGCCATTAAGCCGCTGCGTAGCAGCTTAAAGTCAGATCACTTCGCGCAGAATGAGCAGGGCAATCAAAGCTGGGCGTTGTTGAAACGTCTAGCGCCTGACTTCATTGACATTAAGCCTGGGACTAAACGCAATCCATTCGACCCTGAATGGAGTGGCGCTATCGTTTATTTCAAGATCGAAAATAAAGATACACTGTTTGAATGGTTGAACTTTAAACTTGACGATTCGTTACACCGATGGCAACAGGCATTAAATGCATCCGATCTGGCAGACTGTGACGCGGTAAATTTTGATAGTCTGAATTTAAGTCCCATTACCTTTCCAGGAAAAACAGATTCGGAGGTGATTCAAAAGCTCGTTTTGATCGCGAATGACCATAGGAAAGAGCTCACCTTAAGAGAAATTAGTGCCCGCTACTTTTGGGGTGACTCGAAGTTTCTTGATAAAAAGCCGGACTGGTTGGCGAGTAGCTTTATGAATTTATCCGTCAGCGCCAGGAAAATTCAGGTGAATTATTTTCTACCGGAATATTACGATCAGGTTCTATTTGTCGAAAACCTCGATACGTATCACCAACTCATTCAAAAGCGCAGTGATTTTACGCAAACCTGTGCCATCGTTTATGCCTCCGGCTTTCGGTTAACTGCATCTAGAATCCGCGTGCCGGGCAGTGTGAGCTTGCATCAGGTATTGCAAAGCCAATGTCAATCGCAACCATTTATCGACTGGTGGTTTGTAAAGTCGGTGGACAATTTGCCCAGTTTTTTCTGGGGTGATTTCGACTTTTCTGCCATGGGTATTTTAAAACTATTGCGCTATCAATTTAATGATATGCAGCTTTGGCAGCCAGGTTACCAGGCAATGCAACAGCAAGTTGAAGCGGGCAATGCTCACTCTGTGTCATTGAGAGATAAATCGGGCCAAAATGATCCTGTACACACTGGTTGCGACTATGCTGACAATGTGATTTTACCATTACTACGTCAACATCAAAGTTGCTTTGATCAGGAAGGTATTGACCTGGATACGTTTCGATAATTGCACAGGTCAGAGCAGAGGAACATCTGCCAAGGATTTACCTATAGCGGTTGCGAAGAGCTTATTAAATCAATTTCCACCCAGCGTTTAATATTTGATGCGTGACATTGATTCAAAGTTCTTAAACAAGGTTATACACCGATTGCCTAAAGTCAAACGCCACCTATTAATTTTGGTGGAACAAATTATCCTGTCCCTATTTTTCTGCTAAGTGAGAGATGGCAACTGACAGCCTATAGCATAAACAATCAGGTTTTGAGGATAATCGAGTTTATTGCGTATCTTATGCAACATTACAATCCTGAGGCTTTAGCCAAGCTTTCAACAGTGAGAGCAACTGTTCATGGTCAATCGGTTTTGGCATGTAATCGTTTGCGCCCGCATCGATACAAAGTTTTCTGTCTTCTGCCTGGGCTTTAGCGGTAAGAGCGATAATTGGGATGTTTTTTATCGTATTATCTTTTCTAATCTCTCTCATTGCTTCATAACCATCCATGACTGGCATCATGATGTCCATCAGAATAATATCAAAAGCATATTTTTTATTATTAAGTAGCGCCAAAGCCTCTTTGCCATTTTGAGCCGATTTTATATCTAAACCTTTATCTTCAAGAACAGAAGAAAGTGCATATATGTTTCTAATATCATCATCTACCAGTAATACTTTTTTACCCTCTAGTTCCCAGTCAGGATCCATTGCTTGAGAGAGAAGTTGTTGCTTTTCCTCGTTGAGAGAATCCTTCACAGAATGTAAAAAAAGTGACACTTCTTCTATTAATCTCGTAGCGGATGTGGCGGTTTTTAAAACAATAACATCACTAAACTTTCTAATTTTTTTCAGCTCTGCATTAGTTAAATCTCTTGTTGTGTAAATAACAACAGGTAGGGTCAGGGCTTTTTCTTCAATCAACTCTAGGAATTTAAAGCCATTCATATCGGTAAGGTGGAGGCCTAATATTACACAGTCATATTGATGACTTAATGATTCTTTTAAGCCTCTTTTAGCAGTGCCAATCGTTTTGACAGTAATATTTTTGTCAGTTAAAAGCGCGTCTAAATGCTTTGCTTGCACTTCATCATCTTCAATAACTAATATCTGTTTTTGCTTACTTTTAACAAAACAAACTAGACTATTAATAAAGCTATCAAACTCGTATTCTTTAATTGGCTTTGTAACAGAATCTATAGCGCCTAGCTTCTGGGCAATAGTTTGTGGCTCTGTACTGGATAAGATTTTAATTGGAATATGCCGGGTATTTATATCAGATTTTAAAATTCTAAGTACTTCCATACCGTTTAAAACGGGCAAAACAATATCTAATATAATTGCACTGGGCATGAACTCCCTTGCCATAGAGATCGCAGTGTTACCATCAAAGGCCACTAACGCTTTGTGCCCGAGTTTATGAATTCCTTCTACAATTATATTGGCAAAAACGGTGTCATCTTCTACAACTAATATCACAATGTCTTTCTTTTTTAATTTATCTCTATCATCAATAATTACAGTTTGGGCTTCTTTTTTGATAATACTAGTGGGTATCGTTTCAGGTTGGACATGCTCAATTAAACTTTTATCAATTAAATTAGTATCGATTTTAAGCGGAAGATATATACAAAAAGTTGAACCTTTACCCATAGTAGATTCCACCCCAATTCTGCCACCTAAAAGTGCCGTTAACTCTTTAGATATGCTTAGCCCCAGCCCTGTTCCACCATACTGTCTGCTGGTTCCTCCATCGGCTTGTTTAAATGCTTCAAAAACGAGACTTATTTTATTTTCTTCAATACCAATACCATTATCCATCACTGAAATAGCAATTGGTCTGAGGTTTTTATCCTCCTCTTGATTTTGGGCCACTTCAATTGAAATGTGCCCATCTTTACCCGTAAATTTAATAGCATTAGAAAGGAAGTTTCTAAGTACCTGGGTTAATTTTGTTTTATCACTTGAAAATTCGGTTAAAGAATTAGCCTCTATTTTTGAGCTAAGATGAATGTGTTTCTCTTCAGTTTGTGGCTTGAAGAGTTCTTTAAGATTATCTAATAGTGAGCTTATGTGTACCTCTTCTATATTAAGGGTCATAAGGTTTGCTTCTATTTTAGATAGATCTAAAATATCGTTGATTAAGTTTAGAAGACTGCTGCCTGCATCATATATTGTTGCTGCTTGTTTATTTAGTTTGGCGGGTTCAATGTCCTTCACTTTGGAAAGAGAGCTTGAAAGAAGTAACATCGAGTTTAGTGGTGTTCTAAGCTCATGTGACATATTCGCTAAAAATTCAGATTTATATCGATTTGCATCTTCTAAATCCTTAGCTCTTTTGTTCACTTCAACTTGCGCCAACTCTAAATCACTATTTTTCACCTCAAGTTCATGGCGCTGCGTATCCATTGATTGACGTTGCTGTTCTAGCTCCTTATTTTGTGATTTCAACTGGAGTGATTGTTCTTCTAATTCTTCTGATTGTGTTTGAGATTGAACCAGAAGATTACTAGTGGCGCTGGCTTGTATAGAAACATAAAGGGAACCCGCTAGCGTATAAAGTGCGGAGTCAATATATTCAAGTATTATTGCATTAAACTTTTCATATGAAGCGACTTCAACTACTCCAATGAGCTCCTCTTTAAAAATTAGAGGGTAGGTATAAATATTCAATGCTTTTGCTTTTGTAGTGCCGCTTTGAATCGTGGCGCCATCTGGAACATTGGTTAATAGGATAGGCTTTTTTTCATAGGCCACTTGCCCTACTACCCCTTCGCCAAGTCTAAAGCTACTTGCAACATCCGTTCGATGGACATAGGCATAAGAACCTTCAAGCGTTAAAATCTCATTTTCTTTATCATAGATATATAGTGCTCCAATCCCAGCATTGACATAACGAGATATTTCATTGATGGAAGTCTCAATCTGATCAACTAGTTTGTCATTATCTAGGACTTTTATATTGAGTAAAGAAACGCCATCTTTAACCCAATTTTGGTTTTTATTTTCTTCATCTGCCGAATAAAGAACATTAATCATCCGGTTTATATTGTTTTTTAACTCTAGGAACTCTCCTTTTGTATCGATATCAATTAAGCGTGTTAAATCTCCTGTGGCAACCGCTGTCACAACCTCTGTTATGTTCCTTACCTGAACGGTTAAACTATCGGCCATACCGTTGACATTATTGGTTAATTTAAGCCAAGTACCAGAAACCCCTTCAACTTTTGCTTGTCCTCCGAGAATACCTTCAGTTCCAACATCCTTAGCAACACGAGAAACCTCTGAAGAAAAAGCATTAAGCTGCTCAACCATGGTGTTGATGGTTCCTTTGAGTTCCAGAACTTCACCCTTGGCTTCAACCATAATCTTTTTCGTTAAATCACCATTAGCAACAGCCGTAGTTACCTCTGCAATATTTCTTACCTGAGCGGTGAGATTATCCGCCATGCCGTTTACATTATTGGTTAAATCAAGCCAGGTACCAGAGACGCCCTCAACTCTCGCTTGCCCACCAAGAATGCCATCATTACCCACTTCTTTAGCAACCCGCGTTACCTCTGAGGAAAAGGCATTAAGCTGTTCAACCATAACGTTAATAGTTCCCTTGAGTTCGAGAACTTCACCTTTAGCATCAACCGTAATTTTTTTGGTTAAATCACCTTTCGCTACCGCCGTAGTGACCTCTGCTATGTTTCTTACCTGAGTGGTAAGATTATCTGCCATGCCGTTTACATTGTTGGTTAAGTCAAGCCATGCACCCGAGGCGCCTTCAACCTTCGCTTGTCCACCTAAAACACCTTCTGTTCCAACGTCTCTTGCAACCCGCGTTACTTCCGAAGCAAAAGAAGTAAGCTGGTCAACCATGACGTTAATGGTGCCTTTGAGCTCAAGAATCTCACCCTTAGCGTCGACCGTAATTTTTTTAGTTAAATCACCCTTAGCAACGGCTGTAGTGACCTCTGCAATATTTCTTACTTGAGTGGTCAGATTATCCGCCATACCGTTTACATTGTTGGTTAAATCAAGCCAAGCACCAGAGGCACCTTCAACCTTTGCCTGCCCACCCAGGACACCCTCTGTTCCAACGTCCTTAGCAACCCGCGTTACCTCAGATGCAAAAGAGGTCAGCTGTTCAACCATAACGTTAATGGTACCTTTGAGTTCAAGAATCTCACCCTTAGCGTCTACCGTAATTTTTTTAGTTAAATCACCCTTAGCAACCGCCGTAGTCACCTCGGCTATGTTTCTTACCTGAGAGGTCAGATTATCGGCCATGCCGTTGACATTATTGGTTAAATCAAGCCATGTACCAGCAACGCCCTCAACCTTCGCCTGTCCACCTAGAACACCTTCTGTACCAACGTCCCTCGCAACCCGCGATACCTCTGACGCAAATGCGTTAAGCTGTTCAACCATAACGTTAACGGTGCCTTTGAGTTCAAGGATTTCCCCTTTCGCGTCAACCGTAATCTTTTTGGTTAAATCACCGTTAGCAACTGCTGTCGTCACCTCTGCAATGTTTCTGACCTGAGCGGTCAGGTTATCGGCCATGCCGTTGACATTATTGGTTAAATCAAGCCATGTACCAGCAACGCCCTCAACCTTTGCTTGTCCACCCAGCAGACCTTCGGTTCCAACGTCTTTAGCAACCCGCGTTACCTCCGACGCAAAAGCGTTAAGCTGTTCAACCATAACGTTAATGGTACCTTTGAGCTCAAGAATCTCACCCTTAGCGTCAACTGTGATTTTTGTAGTTAAGTCACCGTTAGCAACCGCCGTTGTTACTTCCGCAATATTTCTTACCTGGGCGGTGAGATTATCGGCCATTCCGTTTACATTGTTGGTTAGATCAAGCCATGTACCAGAGACGCCCTCAACAGTTGCCTGTCCACCCAGAACACCCTCTGTTCCAACGTCCTTAGCAACCCGCGTTACTTCAGAAGCAAAAGAGGTGAGCTGGTCTACCATGACGTTAATGGTACCTTTGAGTTCAAGAATCTCACCCTTAGCGTCAACCGTAATTTTTTTTGTCAAATCACCGTTAGCAACCGCTGTCGTTACTTCCGCAATATTCCTTACCTGAGCGGTCAGGTTGTCGGCCATACCGTTTACATTGTTGGTTAAATCAAGCCAGGCACCAGAGGCACCTTCAA
>CAWVZP010000072.1:0-13212 GCA_963934675.1 uncultured Gammaproteobacteria bacterium
AAGAAGGTTGGCTTGTTGAGCAGCAATATCGCCGGAGGGCGACATCACCACAGTTCCGCAGCCCGACAACAATGTGAAGGACACTGTAAAGTAAATCTTGCGTAAAATTTTGTTAATCGACATCGTCACTCGCAAATTCAAGTGTTAGAAAAGGTACTGAACTTTAAGCTAAATAAATAGAGGATATAATTGGACAATTTGTCCTATGGTTGGTGTATCACGATAGGAGTATTCTAGCGTCATTAATAATTTCGGATGATAATTGCGCCATGGCCAGTTCGACCAACTCTAATATAAATAGTGGCTCTTCGGCCATAGAAACGCAAACTCCAGCTAAGCATTCTACTGTTGCTCCCGGTGAGATCGCTATTGGCGTTGTTATTGGCCGTGCATCAGAGCATTTTGACTTCTTTGTATTTGGAATTGCTTGCGTGTTGGTATTTCCCAACGTGTTTTTCCCTTTTGTGAGCACTCTAGAGGGCGTACTCTACGGCTTCGCTATCTTTTCTATGGCATTTATCTCAAGACCCTTTGGCACCGCACTCTTTATGACTATTCAACGTCGTGCTGGCCGCAGTGTAAAGCTAACCACTTCGTTGCTTTTACTCGCTACAGCAACAGCAGGTATTGCCTTTTTACCGGGTTATAGCACGCTCGGCGGAACTTCAATATTTTTGCTCATCATGTTTAGAGTTCTACAGGGTGTTGCGCTAGGTGGCTCATGGGACGGACTGCCTTCTTTATTGGTATTGAATTCACCAAAATCTAAGCGGAGCTGGTATGCAATGATTGGCCAGCTTGGGGCGCCAATAGGCTTTCTGATCGCTAATCTATTATTCCTTTATTTGATCACCAGCGTCAGTGACGAAGACTTTCAAGCCTGGGCTTGGCGTTACCCCTTCTTTGTTGCGTTTGCAATAAACGTTGTCGCGCTCTTTGCTCGCCTTCGCTTAGTAATGACCGAAGAATATACACTCGCTTTGGAAGAGAGTGAGTTGGAACCAATCAGCACGGGTGAAATGCTAGACAAACAAGGACCCTATATTTTTCTAGGGGCCTTTGCCGCATTAGCCAGTTATGCACTTTTTCATATTGTTACTATCTTCCCGCTGTCATGGATTCTTCTAGGCGAGTCCCAGCTTATTAGCGACGTGCTTTTAGTTCAGATTCTCGGCGCTTGCATTTGTATTGCAGCAACTATGGTCTCTGGGGTTATTGCTGACCGTATTGGCAAGCGAACTACTATTGCATTGATGGCGGTATTAATTGGAATATTTGCGCTGTTTGCTCCAATGCTCATGGGTGGAACACCTGCTATGCAGTATGCCTTTATATTAATTGGTTTTGCGCTTTTGGGAGTATCCTATGGCCAAGCCTCTGGCATCATAACTGAAAATCTTGAGCGTCGATTCCGCTATTCTGGCGCAGCGTTAACTTCAGATTTGGCCTGGTTATTTGGGGCCGCTTTTGCACCGTTGATTGCTTTAGGCTTATCGGTAAATTTTGGCCTGATCGCAGTGAGCTTTTATCTGCTGTCTGGTGTGTTGTTTACATTAATGGCGCTTCGGATTAGTAAGTATTTGGAAAAAGCTAAGTAATAGGCAGGTAAGCAACAAAGTGCCATCGACATCAACATTCAGTAAATAATTGAAATAATTAGCTTTCTCAATCACTCTTCAATTTTTTGAGCTCAATATAGACGCCCAAATTTGTCCCAGAATCTTCTGCGGATGTTAAGAGAGCTAAAATAGGAAATTTTTTTAATATCCATCATGATGGTCAGAAATATTGCAATGTGATTTGAAAAAACCTTCTAGTTTTTTATACAGCTACAGGGTTCTTTTCAATTTCTAATCGAGATGATGACGATGTATGCGTTTTGTAACCCCTGTATCGAAACGGAAGCGCTGCTAATCCCAATACGGAAAAATGATGGCGCCACTTAGGCATTGGTCGAACGTAGCGAGGCGATTCTGGTTTTGGTTCGGACCGAACAGAATGAAACTCTGGCCTAAGTGAACCGCGCCATTGACAGAACCGACGTGATGAAACTTCACGTGGTGTAGACCTAAATAACGACGACGCAACGCCTAAAAAAAATGGGTCAAATAAGGCCAAGGGCATCGCACGGTTCGGCATCAAACTTTCAGAACGACAAAACAACTAACTAAGGAGGAACCCTCTCACCTTACACCCCTTTTCAAAGCGCTTGAAAGTAGGGGTCAGTTGGTTCGTCTAAGCCCTGTCTCTATATCAAAAAGATGCGTTTTGCCGGGCTCCATACTAAAGCCCATATCTTTATTGTCAGCCGAAAGTACATGCACTCCTTGCAAACTGACCGTGAAACTTTCAGGCATGCCAGTCAGCACACCGTGCAAAAGCGTATTGGCACCCAAGGGTTCCGCCATCTTAAGCTTTACGCGCAGCGGGCCCTCGTCGTCAACAATCAAATGCTCGGGCCGGACGCCTAATTTAACGGGGCCGTCAGGGCCGACTGCAAGCGCAACGGGTCGATCACCGAAGAAGACTTCCCCCCCCCTCACCTGCGCATCGACAATATTCATCGACGGACTACCGATGAACTGTGCTGCAAACAAGGTACGCGGGGTCTCATAAACTTCAAGCGGCGTCCCAATCTGTTCGGCAATACCCGCATTCATAACGATCATACGGTCAGCCATTGTCATAGCTTCAACTTGATCATGGGTCACATAAAGCGTTGTGATGCCCAGTTTTGATTGCAACTCTTTAATTTCAAGCCGCATCTGCACCCGAAGTTTTGCGTCCAAATTCGACAGCGGTTCGTCAAACAAAAACACTGCGGGTTCGCGCACAATCGCACGGCCCATTGCAACGCGCTGACGTTGACCACCCGACAATTGTTTAGGCTTACGATCAAGCAACGGCTCAAGCTGCAAAAGTTTTGCCGCATCGGTCACCTTGGCATTGATCTGGTCCTTGGGCAGTCGCGCAATTTTCAACCCGTAGCCCATGTTTTGACGTACCGACATGTGCGGATAAAGCGCGTAGTTTTGGAACACCATCGCGATATCGCGATCCATCGGCTCTTTGTCGTTAGCACGTTCACCGCCAATTTTTACCTCGCCTGCAGAAACGGATTCTAACCCTGCAACCATTCGCAGTAACGTGGATTTCCCGCACCCAGAAGGGCCGACAATCACGATGAACTCACCATCAGCGATATCAGTGGAGATACCGTGAATTACGTCCGTCGGGCCAAAGCTTTTCTTGACGTCTATAAGAGAGACCGTTGCCATATTTATTTCTCGCTATCGACAAGGCCGCGAATAAACAGCCGTTGCATACTAACCACGACGATCACTGGTGGGATCATTGCAAGGATTGAAGTCGCCATAATCACTGGCCAATCGGCCACATCATCCCCTGAAGGGAACATCTGTTTGATACCCATGACAATAGTGTTCATTTCGGGGTCTGTAGTGATAAGTAGCGGCCAAAGGTATTGGTTCCAGCCATAGATGAAAAGAATCACAAACAAAGCAGCCATGTTTGTACGACTCATTGGAACAACAATATCCCAGAAAAACCGCATTGGAGATGCACCATCAACACGAGCGGCTTCGGCCAATTCATCAGGGATTGTCAAGAAGAACTGGCGGAACAGGAAGGTTGCAGTAGCCGAGGCAATCAAAGGGAAGATCAAGCCACCATAGCTGTTAAGCATCCCGAACCCGGCGACCACCTCATAAGTTGGCACAATACGCACCTCAACAGGCAACATCAGCGTTAGAAAAATCATCCAGAAAAAGAAATTACGTCCCGGAAACCGAAAATAGACGATTGCGAAGGCGGACAACAGCGAGATTAAAATTTTACCCACCGCAATACCAATGGCCATCACAAGGCTGTTGAACAACATTGTCGTTACAGGAACGTTCACCCCAGAAAAAAGCGCTTTTGAATAGTTCTCAATAAAATGACCACCAGGCCAAAGCGGCATGGGTGGCTTTACAATTTCCGGCTGTGTTACTGTCGAGGCGACAAAAGCAAGCCAGATCGGAAAGAAGATAATCAGAACGCCGAGGATCATAACAACATGAGTCAGCCAAAGACCCGCGCCCCGCTTTTCAACCATGCCATGTATTTCGCCCTGTTTGAAAAAAGACATTAGTAATGTACCTTTTTCTCAACGAACTTGAATTGAATGATGGTCAGCAGGCCGACAATGAACAGCAAAATGACAGATTGCGCAGACGAAGAACCAAGGTCTTGACCCACAAACCCATCGGAGAACACCTTATAGACAAGCACCGTGGTGGATTGCTGTGGGCCACCTGAGGTAATCGTATGAATCACACCAAAGGTTTCAAAGAAAGAATAAACGACGTTAACGACGAGCAGGAAGAAAGTGGTGGGCGACAGCAGCGGCAAAACAATCGTCCAGAACCGTCGCCAGAACCTTGCACCATCTATTGCAGCGGCTTCAATGACCGAACGTGGCACCGATTGCAGCGCTGCAAAAAAGAATAAGAAATTATAACTGATACGGCCCCAAGCCGATGCAACGACGACAAGGCCCATCGCTTCGCCACCATTCAGCACGTGGTTCCAGTCATAACCCAGGTTACCTAAATACCATGACACCAAGCCAACACGGGTGTTGAACATAAACAGCCAAAGAACACCAGCGATTGCGGGGGCAACCGCGTAGGGCCAGATCAGCATCGTGCGATACACGCCAGAGCCTTTGATTAGACGATCCGCCATAACTGCCAAAAACAGTGCAGGGATCATTGAGCAAAGCGTAACAAAAATTGAAAATACCGCTGTGGTTACAAAGGTCGCTCGATAAAACCTGTCGCTAAGTAGAAATTCAAAGTTGGCAAGCCCAACATATTGAGAAGACAAGCCAAAAGGGTCAGCAACAAACAGGGATTGCCAGACGGCTTGGCCTGCGGGGTAGAAAAAAAACACCAATGAAATAACAACCTGTGGCGCGATAAGCAATAGAGGCAGCAACCAGCCGCGAAACGTAACGCGTTTTTCCATGTATATTGTCCAACCCCTAACTTAATAATCTGAATGCAAAAAAAAGCAGGCCCACAATTGAACCTGCTTTATTAATGTTTAACGATTAGCGATTAGCGGCTTCAAAGCGACGCAACAATTTATCGCCGCGCTCTTTTGCACTGTCCATAGCTTCTTGAGCTGTCTTGTCACCAGACCAGATACCTTCGAGCTCTTCATCAATAATACCGCGGATTTGATCAAAGGACCCAAGACGCAAACCTTTAGAATTGGCCGTTGGCTTTTTGGCTGTCATTTGGATAACAGCAACGTCTGTACCTGGATTTTTGTCATAGAAACCAGAAGCCCGTGTTGCTTCGGCTGCTACTAAGGTGATTGGCAGGTAGCCCGTGTTCTGATGCCAAGCTGCTTGAACATCTGAAGAAGACAAGAAACTTAAAAATTCGCCTGCACCTTTGTATTCTGCATCTTCATGACCCTCCATGACCCACAAGGAAGCACCACCGATAATAGTGTTTTGTGGTGAATTGCCAACGCCTTTCCAATACGGAAGTGGACGTACGTCAAAATCAAATTCAGCTTCAGAACTAATGCCAGCGTACCCAGCAGAACTTTCGGTAAATAGTGCACAGTCGCCAGCTCGAAAATTTGCACCCCCTTCATTGCGGCGACCAGTGTAGATGAATTTACCGTCTTGTGCCCATTGGCCCATGGCAGTGAGGTGTGCAACTTGTGCTTCACCATTTAACATAAGCTCAGTATCGAGACCTGAAAAACCATTGTCTTTGGAAGCAAACGGAACATCATGGTAGGCCGAGAAGTTTTCGAGGTGAATCCAGCTTTGCCAAGCAGTCACAAGCGGGCATTCTTCGCCGCCTGCTTTAAGCGCATCCAAAGTTGTACCAACGTTTTGCCATGTAGATAGATCAGTGTCAGGGTCAACACCCGCGGCAGTCATTGCATCACGGTTCACCCACAAAACTGGGGTAGAAGAGTTAAATGGCAAAGACAGCATATCGCCTTCAGTAGATGTATAATAACCTTTGACAGCACCAATATAGGCGTCTTGGTCAAACTTAGCACCGCTTTGCGCCATTACTTCATGAACTGGGCGCACCGCACCCGATGCTGCCATCATAGTCGCAGTACCAACCTCAAAAACCATTAAAATGTGCGGTTGCTCTCCAGCACGAAATGCTGCAATACCAGCATTTAACGTCTCGGAATAATTGCCTTTGTGGCTTTCCACAACCATATAGTCTGTTTGGCTTGCGTTGAACTCTTCAACTTGAACTTTCACCAGCTCACCAAGACGGCCAGTGAACGCGTGCCAAAATTGAACTTCTGTTTGCGCCAATGCCATCACTGGCGTTAGCATTGTGGATGCGACAAGCGCTCCAATCAAAGTCTTTTTCATTATTACTCCTTTACACCAAATTGGTGATTTTTAATTTGATGCACAAGGCATTGCCCCCGCATCGGCTATAATTTTTTAAAACAATAAACCCCACTTTTTATACTTTGTCAATTGAAGACTGACTTCCCATTATTATTTCTGAAAGCAATATATAATAGCAATGTTATGATTTAATGACACCAGACATTTTAGCTGTGAGCCAGTGAGGTAATTAATTAACCAAAATAATTTGATCAATATGAATCCAATGACGCATTGGCGAAAGTCATCTATACAAGCGTTCGAAATAGCTATGAATCATAAATAGATGGCGGTTAAGTCACCTATATCTACAATTGAGAATTAAAAAAGGAATTAGACCTAACACTCTGTTTTCCATATATTGTTGTCTGAAAATGCGCAAAGCGCTAAATTATTAGTTGGTTATTGCGACTCAGGCAATCTTTTTAAGGGCTGATTGCTTTCTAGCGAATTTCGAAGCGTATAGCTTTTCAAGCTGCTGGTATTGTTGCCGGTTAATCAATCGCCTTTCAAATATTACGAGTGGCTTTAGGAATAAATCAAACGGTGTAGTTATTACTGTTTGATTTTGTCATCAGCTGCTTTCTTTTGATCTCATCTAAAAATAGTAATTTTATTTTGAATACTGAGAAAGCACCGTAAATAGCCTCAGTAAACATGAATGTAAGATATTGTGATTATTTAGAAGTATAAATTTGGTGACACCGCAATCGCAGAGGTCGGTATGAATAAGGTTCAGATCGACGTAAGCCACACATATAAGTCAGTTTACTTCTCACAAAAAAACTGTGATTAATATCGGCTCTCCTAAAAATGACCAGTAAATCCATCTCTATTATTTTCTTGACGAGCCATGGGTTCATTTAAATTTTTTATAAACCAATCAAAATCTTTCAAACGGTTACGGTATTGCTTAAGAGTGCCTATCCTTTATTACCTATTTTGATATCGAACATTTGTTGGATCTGACAATAACAAGGTCCGAACCATCAACAGACTCACCCGTGTTGATGAAAAACGAACGTCGTGCAATCTATATTAAATGGGCATGTCCTCAGAATCTACACATCGATGTTCTCACTAATCCATTAAGGAACCTGTATAAAGACAATATTTTTATAGATAAAATACTGTCCATTATTTTTGACGAGAGAGCCCTCAATCGTTTCCCAATTTTTAAATTCTAAAGCACAATGAGGTTGAATCAGACAAGTGAATGTTGCTGCACATGAGCATTAATTTGGCCTCAATCATTGAGTAGTTTTTTTATGAACTATAAATAAAGAATTATCTAAGAAAGCTATAAAATAGCGTCTATAACATAGCCTGCTGATATAAATAAAGAGTCTAGAAAACTGATGAAACAAGATAGTGATTGGAAAGATAAATATAAAACAGCCGTAAAAGAGCTTGATGCGAAAGAAGATGAGTGGCGGACCTTAGAAGGAATTTTACGCAAAGCTATTGGACGATTGAGTATTGCTGGTCGCGGTATCGATAACGCGCTCGATCAGCAACTAAAAGACATTCAACAGTTTTCGCGTAAAAAACAAGATCAAAAGTTACTCGAAGCACTCGAAGTTGTCGCCAATATTGTAGCATCGCTAGATGATAACATTCCGTCACCAGGGATTGTCACTCCATCGCCTAGTTTATTTGAACCATCAACTATCCTACTGGCGATGCTTCAAGATATTCAACTAAGCGAAAATCAAACAACCGAGCTGAAAAAAGCATGCGACGACTTACTCCAATTGATAGCCAAAGGCACCGATTTATCATCAATCGAACCTCTTATTGCCAAGCTCTCAGAAATAATTAACAACGGCCTAGCACCCACTGCTGATACAACTGATATTGTTCAATCCTTTTTGTTTCAGTTGGTGTCGTTACTTAAATTAAATGATAACAACCAACAGATCATCAGCCAAGAATTTGATCTAAACGGTGAGTTAACCGAAATTCAACTGCAGAACCTTGCTGACATTATTAATTTGCAATTATCAAAGCCTTCCGATTTTAAAGGCTCGGAAGCGAGTGTTTCAATTGATGTCATCATCTGCTCGTTACTGGAGCGGCTCGCCATTGTTCAAGGTGCGAGTACTGAAATAGATCAAATTCAGGAGAAAATTGAAAAGGGAATAGCCAAGGAAGAATGGCCTGACACCCTAGGAGATATCGCTAATAGCGTTTCGTTAGCGCTCAAAAAGCTGAGCGACGAAAAGTCAGAACTGAAACGTTTTATTCTCACTGTCACCGAACAACTTTCTGAAATTACAGACGCTATCACGAAGGATTTTGAAGAACAGGCATCCGGCTGGAGTGACACTTTATCATTACAGGAACTGGTGCAGTCAGGCATTATAAAGATCGAGAAAAAAGTTAATGCAGTGCAGGACATTACTCAGCTAAAAGCAGTGGTCGGTGACAATATCAATTCTATTCGCGACGGCGTAGAAAGTTTTGTATTGCGCGCTAACCAACGTCACGATGCAACTGAGACACGCAATGAAAAGCTCTCGAAAAAAATTGCAAAAATGGAGCAAAAGACTGAAAAATTACAACAAAAAATAGCCGAAAACCGTAAAAATCTACTTTATGATACGTTAACAGGCGTGCGCAGCAGATTTGCCTACAACGAACAGATTACTCAGGAGCTGGCGAGGTGGAAACGATATGGAACACCTTTTAGTTATGCCATACTCGACATAGATCACTTTAAAAAAGTGAACGACAAGTACGGCCACAATGCAGGTGACAAAGCGCTTCGACTCATTGCCCAACTGATGCAAAAGAAAATTCGAAAATCAGACACCTTATTCCGCATCGGTGGAGAAGAATTTGTGTTGCTGCTAACCAATACATCCGCAGCACAGGCTGAACCTTTGATCACAAAGCTTAGAAATGGCATCGTGGACAGTGGTTTTCATTTTAAACAGCAGCGAGTCGTACTCACTTTGTCCGCGGGTATTACAGAAGTGGCCACAGAAGACAGCATCGAAAGCATGTACGAACGTGCTGATGCAGCTCTTTATCAGGCTAAAGAGTCTGGCCGAAATTGTCAGTTCGTGGCTTAGCTATACGTCTTCATCGAGAATAAAAATAAAGAAAAAATAAAAGACAGGCACTCTTAAAATGACCTGATATACAGCCTTGAAAACCGTTGGTTTCAGAAAAGTAACAATTGGCGATTAAAAATAAATTAAGCTTAAAAGACGTTTTTTCAGGTATGGCTACCACCGAACGCTTTAGCGCTCTTATTATTGTTTGGTTATCGCGAGTCAGACCGTCTTTTCAGGTTCCGTCGCTCTTTAGCCAATAGTTAAGCATAAATCTTTTTAAACGGCTGGCATTGTTGTTGATCGATCAATTACCTTTAAATTATTGGGGTAAAATTTATAAGAACATCACCACGTTTATTGATTGAAGCGTGCCTACCCTGTCACACCTTAAAGCAGTGAAGCGCTAAAGCTAATCAAATTATATTCAATACATCATTGGCTTTTTGTAATCGAGCAATCGATTCTTCATCACGGATAACGTGGCAGATGACTTTTATGCGGTCTAGGTCGAGCGTAGAATTTTTGCCAGAGCTTCTACCAGTTTTTCATCGGTATCGATTTCCAACAATTCGGGTATCTTTCTTACGCAGACGCAGAAAATAAACACCAAAATATTAGAAAATCCAAATTTTATCCAAATTCTCCCACGTCCTTTAAGAAAAATTTGACCAGGTAAAATGGTCAATGAATTTAAACAAATTTACCTTTTTCTAGTGGCACTACACCTTGTGACCAAACCCAAAACACAGAAATCCGTCGGCCAATTATTTGGCCGTGCAATTGTAGATTCTTAGTTTTACGTCAGTTCTGTTAGGTAAGAAAAAAATTTTCACAGGCTCGGATACCATGCACCCACTGTTTTCCAAGTTGTTCACAGGCTTGTTTTATGTGATATGACGTGCCGACTAGCGACCTAAACTGACTTTCAAAGTTTCGACTTAAGTAACAGCAATGTTTTGGACCGATTTTCAATTGCAGGAGAATTTTCGGTGGGCTTTAAGATATTACACCGCGCTTATCATTCCCTAATATTCTGCCGGTCCAATCTACCAGCTCTAAGTAATCAGTAAGCCGAAATAGTAGGCCGTGTGACATATCGCGTCTAAGGTTACCGGCGAAGAGGTGTAGTCCACCAGCCTGCTGTAGTGATTCATTCGGTTGCTCGGCCTTTGCTACCTGTTCACAACGTCGTTTAATACTAGTGTGATCTGAGTCAATCAGACTATCCGCTATTCTGGCTCTTATCGAGTTCAACTCTATATCAGCAGAACAAGCGGCTAGTGCTTTTTGAACAAACATTCCTGGCTGAAAAAACGGACTTCCCAGAAGCGCCCAGTGCAATCGTCTTCCCTATTCGCCATGCGTGCTATGCCATCGTTGAAGATTCTTATAAACCAATTAACATCCATTAGACGCTGACGCCAAAACACTACGGAGGCATTAAGGCTGGCTTTTATTGCTGCCGTGAGTAACTCACCTTTGGAAAAGCGTAGGCTATAAAGTGTGCCACTAAACAGCAAATGCTATCGTTCGACGACCTGAGTTCGTCCCAGTTATTAGCCGTTGATTTATCGATGAATAAAACCACACAGTCGTGGTTATGCATTGTTGGTAACAACAGAAGACAGTTCGAGGCGCTTATCTTCAATCCATTGTCGTCGAGGCGCGAAGGATTGATCGATTACTGCATCTTTACCGCAAAGACAAGCGCGGCGAACACAGCATGAGCTGCAATGTTAATAGCGAGTAGTATCTAGATAAACTTTCGTCTTCCTTGAGCTTGGAATCACAATGTCCTTTTGTGAAACTAAAAAAATTAAACATACAAATCAGATTTACTTCTGTGCGTGTCTTCTAAAGTAAGGCATCCCAAGGAATGAACCTACTTAATGTGGCCTCATGATTCTTTTCATCGAGAGCCGCTTGAAAAGGCCAGTTGAATTCAGGCAGGACTATATGAGTCGAACCTTATTAATAAAGATTAAAAAATATTGGTTTAACCAGATTTTTTTGCCTGTAATCAATACTGATGACAGCAGTATTAGTAGTCATGTGTAAGTTATTTTTACACATTGGACTTTTTAGGCCAGAAAATTGTAAATTATATTTACAGTTATCGATAGCAATGTGTTGTTTGGATGATGTGTTTATTTATATTGTTTATTTAAATCAATTAGTTAGTTTTATTGGCATGATACCTGCTCTAGTTTAATTATCATTAATTTTAAACATGGAAATAAAATGAAACTTTCAAATATTCTTTCTGCTTCAGTTGCTTTAATTGCTCTAGCATTTACCGCAAGCTCTTTTGCTACGCTAACATATTCGGGCTTGCAGACCATATTTGATGCTACAACGGTAGTGAACAGCACCATTGGCACCCTTGCTGTTGAACCTTTGGATTCGGAAAATCATGTTGATCTTACGCTTGGTTTTACAGCGTTTACTGGTGGCAGTGGTAATGCTTATAATATTTTTGGTTATGGAATAGACGATAATGATACATTCGGCATTTTTTCAATGAATTCGGGTGATGAATATAGTCTTATTGGTGCAGGCTCCAATGGCTTTCTTTCTGGAAATTCTTTTGAAATAACTACTGGTGGTGAAATGAGTTACTGGGGTGCGATTGGCCCTTCATCAGTTGCTGGTTTTGGCCAGCAGTTTGGTTTCTTTTTTACAGATAGCTCAACTGGCACAACTGCCTATACAAGTAACGCTGGTGAAGTTTTAGGTTATACCCTATCTGATATTGATGTTCAGGTAATGACAGTGATGTTTGGCAACTTAACTACGTTTAGCGATGCTGGGGAAAATGATATGATTTTGGCGTTTAATACAACTACTACACAAGGTGGCTATACTGACGCGGTTGTTTTGGTTCAAAATGTTCGTTTGATTCCAGAGCCGTCAATCATCGCTCTTATGGGTCTAGGTTTAGTGGGTATGGGTGTTGCTGCTCGTAGAAAGCAAAAAGCTGCATAATTCTTTAATTAATAAAGTTTAATAAAGATTTAAAAAGCCCAGTTTAACTGGGCTTTTTGGCTTGTTGTCAACATTGATGACGGCAGTGATAGTAAGGACTTTTGAGACCAGAAAAATGTCAGTCATTTCTGCAGTAATGTTTGGTTCCGATAAAGGTGACTATTTGTAATATTTTTATAAGTCGATGACTTAATAGTTTTTAAATCGTTGGAACCATAACAGAATAAAACAGACATCCCTATTTTAGAAAAAGTTTAACCCTAACTCTTCAATGTCAGTGAAAAAATTTTGCCTAGGTAGAATAATTAATGAGTTTCAACAAATTTGGTTTTTCTACTGACGCTACGTCCTTTTAACCAAATTCAAGACATAGAAATCTGTCGGCCAATAATTTGGTTATACTTTTGTTCAGTATTTTTTTGTTAGTCGAAAAAAAATTTTCTACAGGCTCGAATTCCATATACCCACTGTTTTCCGAGTTGTTCACGGCTTGTTTTATGTACAAGACGTGCTGACCAACAAATTAAACTGATTTTCAAAGTTTTGACTCAGATAGCGCCAGTGCTTTAGGTCGACCTTCAATTGTTGGAGGATTTTCAAAGTGCTTTCAGGTATCGCGCCTGGGGTTATCGGCGAAGGGATGCAGTCCATCAGTTTGTTGCTGTGGTTCATTCGGTTGCTCGGCCTTTGCTGCCTGTTCACAACGTCGTTTAATAC
>CAWVZP010000073.1:0-13174 GCA_963934675.1 uncultured Gammaproteobacteria bacterium
GCAACAAATGGTAACAGCCGTTCAGGCCAATGCCAGATCTCTTGAGGCTGCTAATGAGCGAATGGGTACTTTAATCGATATCAAAACTTAAAATATTTGACCAAAACTCACTGAATTTTAATCTATTTCTCGTCCATATCAGGTTAGAAATACCTGACATCTCTTCACTATTGCCATTTATCCAACAGATGATGGTTTCTTGTGACAATTTATATTTTCTGAGAACGAACATTGTCTACTTCAAACCCTAAACGTAATCCAACTTTGTTGGTTATTATGGATGGCTTTGGCCTGAATCCTTCCCCTGAGAATAATGCCGTTTTCGAAGCAAATACACCCAATTTAGATCGTTACTTTTCGAGCTATCCCATGACTGGGCTAGAAGCGTCGGGCCGTGCCATCGGCTTGCCCATGGGTCAAATGGGCAATTCGGAAGTCGGTCATATGACGATCGGTAGTGGCTCGGTAGTAAAGCAGGATCTGGTGCGAATAGATGATTCTATCAGTGATAATAGCTTCTACCGGAATTCTGCACTTGTTAGCGCAATTGAGGCTGCAAAGCGTAAGAATCGCCCAATTCATTTAATGGGCTTAGTGTCCGATGGCGGAGTGCACAGTCATGTCAACCATTTATTGTCGCTGATAGATCTGTGTGCAGCGCATGAAGTTGTGCCTCAAGTCCATATGATTTCGGATGGTCGAGATACTAGCCCGCAATCGGCTCTTAGCTTCATACCGCTGGTCGAGGAGCGCTTAAACCGTTGTGGTGGATTTATTGGCAGTGTCTGCGGCAGATTTTATATGTTGGACCGGGATAACCGGTGGGATCGGGTGCAACTGGCCTGGGACGCTATTGTCGGTGCAAGTGCCCTCCAGGCAGACTCTGCCAGAGACGCTGTTGAGCAAAGCTATTTAGCCGGTCAATATGATGAGTTTATAAAGCCAACGTTATTGCCGAATTTTGCACCGGTTCAGGAAGGCGATGAATTAATTTTTTTCAATTATCGAAATGACAGAACCAGAGAAATTACCGCAGCTTTGTGCAAAGAGAAGTTTGATCAAGTCAAGCGTGGTGAAAATTTCCGTCCAATTAAAGTTACGTGTATGACTTTATATGACGATTCTCTTAATTTACCTGTAGCTTTTCAACCCATACGACCAAGCGTCACGCTGGGTAGTTTGATTAGCGAAGCAGGTTGTCGTCAATTGCATTGTGCAGAAACCGAAAAGTATGCTCATGTTACTTTCTTTTTTAATGGCGGACGCGAGGCGTGTTTCGAAGGTGAGGAGCATCGGCTTATTCAATCTCCCAAGGTCGCCACCTACGACTTAAAGCCAGAAATGAGTGCGGCAGAAGTAACTGAAATAATGGTAGCCGCATTGAAGTCAAAAGAATTTGACTTCTTAGTGGTTAATTATGCAAATGGCGATATGGTCGGGCATACCGCAGTAAGAGATGCCGTGATCAAGGCGGTTGAAGTGCTCGATTACGAAGTAGGCCGGTTACTTGATGTTGCTATTGAATTAGGTTATTCAGCTTTACTGACTGCCGATCACGGCAATTGTGATGAAATGATCGATCCACAAACTGGAGAGCCCCACACGCAACACACGCAATACCCTGTGCCCTGTATGGTTGCCGATAAAGACGTGAAATTGCTTGCAGGTGGTGGCAATTTATCTGCAATTGCACCCACCATATTACAATTGATGGGGATACCACAGCCGAAGGAGATGACAGGAAAGTCGTTAATACTGGATGCCTGGTAGGCGAGAAATAGTAGGGCTGAGAGAACTATTTGTTAATGACGTAAAAAAACAGGAATTAAATCAGGGTTCCATTAGCAAAGACACCGACTAAAGTTGCCTTGTTGGAGACATGAGGGTTAAAGATATTAATATGGCCGTGGTTCTATCGCCATTGGTTAATTCCCAAAAAATAACGCTGCTTCCCTTCAGTGATACATTGCTGGATATATGTGCGTAATGACTCAAGTCATCGTTGACCTATTCTGACCAAATAACAAAGAAAAAAATTATAATTAATGCTCAGTTCGGCCGCCCCTAAGCACCATTGGCAATATTTCAAGGCCGGCTTTTATTGCCACATTGCCGTCAAAGTCGTCAGTCAATATGCGTATCATCGACCTGTTTATGACCCGGACTTAAGTTTAATGAAGGAAACCAGCCATCTGGGGCTAGAAGAGGTGTATAACGGACCAGTATGCAATCGTTAATAAACAATTCAAATAATGAGCTGTAAGTAAGCGCTGACTGGCGATTGACTGATATTCGCCGATGTCTATTTGTTGTTAATAGTGGCAAGATATGCCAGTAAGATGATGCTAAAATGTTTAATTATTGCCTTTAAGATAAGTTGACTGAACAGTTTATAGTCGTTTTGAGGCAATCTCTAAGAATTGTATGATGAGGTAATTAGTAGTGGCAGGTCACAGTAAATGGGCAAATATCCAGCATCGAAAAAAAGCTCAAGATGCCAAGCGGGGCAAATTATTTACCCGACTCATTCGCGAAATAATGGTCGCAGCCAAAGCAGGTGGATCGGACCAAGATTCTAACCCCGGACTTCGTGTTTCAGTTGAAAAGGCAAAATCACAGAGTGTTCCCAAGGATGCTATAGAGCGCGCAATCAAACGAGGCGCAGGTGAACTCGAAGGCGCCGACTACGAAGAAATTCGATACGAAGGTTATGGCCCGTTAGGGATTGCATTCATAGTCGACTGCCTATCAGATAACAGAAACCGAACCGTAGCAGAAGTGCGTCACGCATTTAGCAAGTCCGGTGGTAATCTTGGTCAAAGTGGCTCAGTTGCCTACATGTTCACCAGTGTTGGTGTCATGATATATGCGCCTGACCAAGATGAAGATTCAATAATGGAAGCCGCACTAGAATCGGGTGCTGATGACGTCGTCGTTGCTGTTGATGGCAGTATCGAAGTATTAACTTCTGCTGAGGAATTCATAACAGTCAAGCTGGCAATGACAGAAGCTGGATTCGAACCAGAAGAGTCAGAACTGACTATGCGCGCTGAGCTAAACACCGAATTAAATGTTGAAGATGCTCAAAAGGTACTGCGGTTAGTCGATCTTTTAGAGAGTTCCGACGACGTACAGGAAGTCTATTACAACGCCGATATTCCTGAAGAGGCCTATGAATAGAGCTAAAAACGCGCTTTTTCCGCGATTGCAGCGTGGCCTCGTAGTCCCTACTCTTGGCAGCCCCGTGCTGGTGCGCCAGTCCGATCAATCCTCATGTACTTAAGGTACACTGCGGCTCTCGGCAATTGTTCCGTGCATTGCTCTACCATCGGGGCGCCGAGCCGCTGCATCCATGCAATCGTCCGCGCGGTGCTTTCTTGCACTTATTGGCATGGATGGTATATATGCCTGTATTGTAAAAACAGAAAAGGAGGTCTCGAAATCATTACTATTTTTAAAGGCGTACTTACAAATAACGAGAGCAGAGTTGTCGCCGTCCTCAAACCGTTCAGCTCGTGATTATTTTAGGCATTGACCCTGGGTCTCGTAAAACTGGTTTTGGACTGATCGAAAATCAACCGAATCGTATTACCTATATCCACAGTGGGTACCTTAATATAAAGGGTGATACATTGGCCGAAAAGCTGGGGCAAATATTTAGTGATATTACCAAATTGATATCTGAGTATCAGCCTCAACAAATGGGCATTGAGCAAGTGTTTATGCATCGCAATGCTGACTCGGCACTCAAGTTAGGGCAAGCAAGGGGGGCGGCTATTTGTGCCGGTCATATTGCAGGGCTAGAGATAGGAGAGTATGCCCCAAGATTAATAAAACAGGCTGTAGTCGGAACAGGCGCAGCAAGCAAGGAACAGGTGCTACACATGGTACAAAGATTGCTGAGTCTCAACAAGGATTTACAGTCAGACGAAAGTGACGGGTTGGCAATTGCAATCTGTCATGCTCAATATTATGCTACTCAACAAAAAACTGGCATTGATCCTAAACTACTTAAGAACCGGAGAACAAACCGCAGATGATTGGTCGGCTGACAGGTGTATTGGCGGCAAAGCGCGCGCCGCAGATATTAGTTGATTGTCAAGGTGTCGGTTACGAAGCTGACGTGTCAATGACGACTTACTACCAACTACCAGAAGTAGGCGAGCAAGTATCGGTCTGGACTCACCTCCAAATTAAAGATGATGCGCACACGCTGATTGGTTTTAAAACAGAGCAAGAGCGAAAGCTATTTCGTCAATTAATTCGCGTCAATGGTGTTGGCCCAAAAATGGCGCTCACCATATTATCGGGCACCGATAGTCGAGAATTCGCCCAGTGCGTATCACAAAATGACATTGTTACATTAACTAGATTGCCTGGTGTCGGTAAAAAAACTGCCGAGCGCCTTATTATCGAAATGCGAGACAAGGTAAGTGACTTAATGTTAGAAGATTCAGTGGCTGAAGAGGGTGTTTCCAGCGTAAAAAGTACACCATCAAGCAAAAACGAAGCAATAGAAGCCCTACAGGCACTTGGCTACAAACCGGCTGATGCAGAGAGAATGGTGAAGCAAGCAGAGCAAGCAACCGACATTGAAATGACCGCTTCGGCGCTTATCAGAAAAGCGCTGCAAACCTCAGTGCAGCGATAATAAATAAGTATGAATGAAGAGCGTTTGATTAACCCGGAAATTGTTAATGAAGAGCAATCACAAGACAGGGCACTTCGCCCCAAGTTACTTGATGACTATATCGGGCAGCCTGAAGTTTGTGAACAAATGGATATATTCATACAGGCAGCTAGAAAACGCAGAGAAGCTTTAGATCACGTATTGATATTTGGTCCACCAGGTTTAGGCAAAACGACCTTGTCGCACATCATCGCCAACGAAATGCAGGTGACATTGCGTCAAACTTCTGGGCCCGTATTAGAAAAGCCGGGTGACCTTGCCGCAATATTGACTAATCTGGAGCCTCACGATGTGCTATTTATTGACGAAATTCACCGGCTTAGCCCCGTAGTAGAGGAAATACTTTATCCCGCAATGGAGGATTATCAGCTCGACATCATGATCGGTGATGGGCCGGCCGCGAGATCCATCAAACTCGATTTGCCGCCCTTTACCCTAGTTGGCGCTACGACTAGAGCCGGGTCACTGACCTCGCCGTTACGAGATCGATTCGGTATAGTGCAACGGCTTGAATTCTACTCAAGCAAAGATTTGACTACGATTATTTTACGATCCGCTGCATTACTTGAAATACAAATTGATCGGGATGGTGCAACAGAAATCGCTGTTCGTTCGCGTGGTACGCCTCGAATAGCCAACCGATTGTTACGGCGCGCAAGAGATTATGCGGAAGTCAAAGCCGATGGCGTAATATCCGAAGTTATCGCAAAATTAGCTCTCGATATGCTGAAAGTCGATCGCTCAGGTCTTGATCACATGGACCGACGACTGATACTGGCGCTTATTGAAAAATTTGATGGTGGCCCAGTGGGTGTAGAGAGCTTGGCTGCCGCAATTGGAGAAGAGCGAGGTACCATTGAAGACGTCATCGAGCCCTATCTGATACAACAGGGATTTATGATGCGAACGCCCAGAGGCCGGGTAGTAACAGCGCGTGGTTATACTCATTTTGGCTTTACTCAAAAAGCGCATGACGAAATTGACCCGCGGTGATCGGATGATGTCTGTTGGACCATTACTAATAAACTATGATCAGCGGGAATTCAGCGATACCTTTCGGCTATTTAAGGCCGCCATCTCAGTATATTAAAAGACACCACTTAAAGCGAAACAGGAATGAACGACCAATCCATCACAACATTAATCGCCCAAGCCAGCCTGCCAGTCCAACTAGTACTGCTTATATTATTAATGGCTTCCGTTTTTTCCTGGGCCACCATGTATGTAAAACGAACTTATATTAAACAAAATCAGGCTGAAGCAAGCAACTTCGAGGGTCGTTTTTGGTCAGGTATCAATCTTAGCGATCTGTTTGCACAGCTTAGCGTTCGACAGGAAAAACGCTTCGGGCTTGAAGCGATATTCGAAAATGGTTTCCGCGAGTTTGCCCGTGCTAGGAAAGCAGAGCTGGATACCACTTCTATTGTCAACTCAGCTCATCGAGCGATGAAAGTATCGATGTCACGAGAAATTGAATCATTGGAAAGCAACTTGACGTTTCTCGCTACGGTTGGTTCGGTTAGTCCTTATATTGGGCTATTTGGAACTGTATGGGGCATCATGGAGTCATTCCGAGCGCTGGCTGGTGTGCAGCAGGCCACGCTAGCTATGGTCGCACCTGGTATATCAGAAGCGCTCATTGCAACTGCAATGGGTTTGTTGGCCGCCATTCCAGCCGTCATTGGTTACAATAAGTTCACTAGCGAGGTTGACGTAATGATTGTACGTTACGAGAACTTCCTGGAAGAGTTTACCGGTATTTTACAGCGACAAGCCCAAGGTCCAAAATAGATCAGTAAATTGATTGTCTATGAATTATCAAAATCTAACAAAGGTGTTTAAATAACGTGTCCAGATCAGGATCGCGGCATCGAGTCATCGCCGAAATTAACGTTGTGCCCTACATCGACGTTATGCTCGTATTACTGATTATATTCATGGTGTCCGCGCCACTGCTCAAGCAGGGTGTTGAAGTTGACCTGCCTACCGCACCTGCCAATGCGCTCGACTTAAATAGCCCTGACCCTATTATTGTCAGTGTAGACAAAGAGGGGTTAATGTATATTAGCGAAAGTGACGACCCCGATACTGATCTCACTGCTGATGAGATGATAGATAAAGTTCGTGCTGCTTTAGCGGTAAAACCATTACGACCCGTGCTGGTTCGTGGCGATGCCAATGGCCCCTACAATAATGTTGTAAAAATACTTGTGCTGTTGCAACAGGCGGAAGTTGGATCAGTCGGTTTGGTGACTGAACCAGAGGTTGTTCAGTAATGTTTGAAGAGTTACTGAGATATCCCAGAGCTTTGGGCCTATCGGTTCTATTTCATTTCGTTATTATTATCGCCATAGTGATTAATTTTCAGTTTTTCGACAAACCTAAGCTGTTACAGACAGGCACTCAGACTAAAACCATTCAAGCTAGAGTGGTTGATTCCAAGCAGTTCGAAGAAAGTAAACAGAAGAAAAATACCCAAATAGCCGACCAACAGAAAAGAGAACTTGAAAAAATAGCACTTTTAGAAAAGGTTAATGAATTAAAACAGAAAAAAGAATTAGAAAAAAAGAGAAGTTCTGAAGCACAAAAAGAAAAATTAGAAAAACAAAAAAAGGAAGCGCAAGCAAAAGAGATCGCAGTAATCAAAAAGAAGAAAGAGGCGCGGGAAAAAGCAAAGCTCAAGGCTCAGGAAAAGGTAAAATCTGAAGAAAAAGCTGCTATAAAAAAAGAAAAAGAAATCAAAGCACGAGCAAAGAAAATAGAGGAAGACAGAAGATTAGCCGAAGCCGCCAAGAAAAAACAGCTTGCAGAAGAAAAAGAAAAGCAAGAAGCTGATAAGAGAAGGTTGGCAGAACAAGATCAAAAGCGTAAAGAATTGGCATTAAAAGCGCAGCTTGAGGCAGAAGAATCGAGCCGGCAGCTAAGCACACTGAAGCAGAAGTATATCAACGATATCAGGCGAAAAATTGAACGTAGCTGGCGCCGACCTCAGCAAAGTGTCAAGATAGAAAGCTGTGAAGTTAAAGTATTACAAGGGCCTGGTGGTATCATACTTGACGTTACTTTTGGGGACTGTAATGGTGGCACCAATGCCTATCGAGCATCAATAGAAAATGCAGTATACAAAGCTGAGCCGCTGCCTGAACCGGGTGATGACGTATTATTTGAACGCAAAATAATTTTTATATTTAACCCTAAGTAAGTGTTAAGTAGCGATTTTTTGGCTAAAAAATGAATCAAAAAGTAAAGAAGATATAATGAATAGACTAGTTAAAATATTTTTTTCACTACCATTTTTAATGCTAGCGTTTAGCCCATTAAATGCAGCGTTAACGATTGAAATATCAGAGGGTACCGAAGGCGCATTACCCATTGCTATAGTGCCATTTGATACATCCAAAGTGGCCTCTAAACTTTCGGCGGATATTGCTAAAATCGTTACCAATGACTTAAATCGGAGCGGTGTCTTAACCGTACTTTCACGTAAATCATTACCTTCAGAGCCACATTTCAGCAATCAGGTAAAATACCCCGCGTGGCGAGCAGCCGGTCAGGACTACCTTGTTGTAGGTCGAGTTCTGGAGAAGGCTACAGGGCAATACGAAGTTCAATTTCAATTACTCGACGTGTTAAAACAACAGCAACTCATCGGTTACAGTCTTCAGACAACAAAACGTAAGCTACGATCTTCCGCCCATGAAATAAGTGATTTAATCTATCAAAAAATAACGGGTGTCAGAGGTGCCTTTAATACGCGTATCGCTTATATTAGGGTGCAACAAAATCAAGGCAGGAAGTATATCTTGCAAATAGCTGATACTGACGGTTTCAACGCACAAACGGTATTAGAATCAGATGAGCCTTTAATGTCCCCCACTTGGTCACCTGATGGCGATTCACTCGCTTATGTATCGTTTGAAAACCGTCGATCTGAGATATTCATTCAGCACCTAAGTACGGCTAAACGGAGTAAGATCACTGCTTTCAAAGGTATTAATAGTGCACCCAGCTGGTCACCCGATGGAAAATCCCTAGCGCTGGTTTTATCAAAAGATGGTGACGCCGATATTTATCTGATTAATGTTGAAACCAAGCGTTTAACCCGGCTAACGCGTCATCGTGGTATCGATACTGAGCCAGTATGGAGTGACAAGGGACAATCTATTATTTTTACATCCGACCGGGGTGGTTCACCACAAATTTATGAAGTGGCCGCCACGGGTGGAAAGCCGCGAAGAATAACATTTGAAGGTCAATATAACGCGGCGCCATCGATATCACCTGATGGCAAATATATCGCAATGGTCTATGGCGATGCAGGTCAATACAAAATTGCGCAGCTCGAACGAGATACCGGAAATTTAACCCTGCTAACGGATAGCAGTCTAGACGAGTCACCCTCTTTTGCGCCAAACGGAAAGATGGTGCTATATGCATCTACTCGTGGTGGTAATGGCGTACTCTACGCGGTATCGGTGGATGGTCGCGGAAAGCATAAGCTATCTGATCAAACTGGTGATATACGCGAGCCAGTTTGGGGCCCTTATAAGCGTAAACAATAATATAGGAACGATGCTATGAAATCATTGAATGTCAGGCGAAAATTACTTTTTGTGTGTGTTACCACATTGTTGATTACTGCTTGTCAGACTGGATCAGACGAAATAATTGAGAACAGTACGACTACGGATGGTGTGGACCAATCACAACTAGAAGGCTTCGATGGCTCAACCAACGACGTTGACTCAAATTTAATTGCACTTGAGGACGGTAGTGATGGTTCGATTATTGCTCTCGGTGACGAGGCAGGGACCCCTCAGGCGATGCTGGACAAAGCTGACTCAGCGCTCTCTAGCCGTGTTATATACTTTCAATTTGACAATTCAAGCGTTAGTGAGGACTCATTGAACACGCTGGAAGCTCATGGCAGTTTTATTGCTGACAATAGTAACGTTTCAGTTCGACTCGAAGGTCATAGCGATGAACGCGGCAGTCGCGAATATAATATTGCACTGGGTGATCGACGAGCACAATCTGTTCGTCAAATATTACTGTTTCAAGGTGCTTCGGTTGACCAGCTAGAAACCGTCAGTTATGGCGAAGAGCAACCAGCTATGTTGGGGCACACAGTCGATGCATGGTCAAAAAATCGCCGTGTTGAGATTGTTTATCAAGTTAACTAGACTAATGAATGTGAAACGAACGAGAATGACGAAATCACTGTTACTAATCTTGGTAATAAGCTCAGGTATGTCGTTGCCATTGGCCGCTCAGGCTCAGGCACTTACTTCTGATCAATTAACACTGCAGGTTAAAAAGCTGAATGTCCATTCGAATAAATCAGCAATCATGCTTAACAACGTTGATAAGGAACTCAAGTTGGTACAGCAGCAGCTTGGTAAAGTCGAACGATTAATTGATAACCGAGCAATGATCAAAATGTTGCAAAGGGTGGATCAATTATCCGCTGAGGTGAGCCAGTTACTGGGTGAGTTAGAACAGCAAAGATTCGACTTAGCTGATATTAAAAAACGTCAGCGAGAGTTATATCGAGACACTGATAGACGTTTACGTGACCTGGAGAATCGGTCCACGCAGCAGTCTGCTGATGTGCCTATAGAGGTTCCGAATTTAGCTGTAATCAACAACACACCGTCGGTTGATATTGCTGCCTCTGGCAACGCTACTCTGCCAGTCGAGCCCGTTGCTGAACCATCTACGCCAAAAATACCTGATAATAGTGCTTCAAAGACAGAGAGTGCCCAAAACAACACGATCAATGTTACTTCAAGTGAAGAGCAAAGTGCCTATCAATCAGCCTTTGATACCCTGAAAGAAGGTCGTTACCAAAAAGCTAAGTCAGAACTAAGAGCCTTTTTGCAAAATCACTCCAACAGTAGTTTTGCCGGTAATGCGCAATACTGGTTAGGTGAAGCCCATTACGTAACGCGCGAATTTAAGTCAGCTATAGAGGAGTTTAAGGCGGTGCTTTCAAACTATCCGCAGAGTCTAAAAATCTCCGATGCAATGCTCAAAATTGGCTATACCTACTACGAATTAAAGCAATTTGATCAGGCAAAACTTTTGCTTCAAGGCTTACGAGAGCGCTTTCCTAAATCGACAGCGTTTAGATTAGCCGGTAAGCGATTAGACCGAATTAGAAAAGAAGGGCATTAAGCGTCGAATTCGCTTGAAAACATTAATAAGATCGGTATGATGCCGGTTCGTTTCAGGGCCGTTAGCTCAGTTGGTAGAGCATCTGACTTTTAATCAGGGTGTCGAGCGTTCGAATCGCTCACGGCCCACCATTTTTCCTGAAAGTAACGAATAGAAAGATTTAGTGATAAATCCTTAGATCACTGTTTAACGTAATTTTAGCTCCAAACTAATTATTACTAGATTAAAATTTATTTATTAAATTGTCGTTATAGAATTTCGCTTATCTTACAACGGCAACTTGCCTCCATAATAATTTCATTATCTATTTTATGTTCGTCGCGGTTCTCATTTATATCAGCACAAACCCAATACACTAAGATTGTCAGGTCACCCGGACGTTTTAAGATGACTTGTATTGCTTAAATTTTACTCAACAGGGCAAAACTCTTTTGCCATTGTACTTTTGGCATGTGAGTTGGGAAGTTGAAGCCTAGGACTTTGACTTTGTCGGACTTAGGCAATCGTAGCGAGGGAAAATCATTTTGAAGTGCCAGCGTATTAATATAGTAGAATTTAAGTTTAGTTAATCAATAAAAAATATGAGTGTGTCATCTTTTGGGCGGTTATATATTGCACTCTGTGACCATATAAATGGCGTTACACCGCTTTATAGTGCATCGAAATTAGACGGCCCAGATAATTAAGGCGCGATCTTTCATAATCAAGATGATGTTTTCTATTTCATTAGTCACCTATGTCCAATAATAGTCAACTGACGGAATTATTGGCGCAATAAAACAGAGAGCGGCATCTAACACTGTTAGATATTAGCAGAACGCGTGCAGCTCTAGTAAGCTCAAATGGACCACCTCTCTGCTCGAGAAGCTGTTGATTGATTTTATAGTTTGGCCTTTATTAAGAATAGACCAAACGTTTTAAATTAGATCTAAAATTGGATCAATTCACTCTGATCGGTTAAACCGATGGTGAATGTACTTTTTGTAGGTTATTAGAACGAATCGACCGTTGATAATTGACGCTCTTGTAAATTCATTAGGTAGGTAAACATAAAATTGAAGGTAAATTAACTCATTTTGACAATCGTAACAGGTTCTTATAGGTCGACAGAATTGTGTTCGGCTATGAATGCCCAATGCTAAAAAAGGCTGAGTAGATGTTTAAGTTTCTAACCTATAACATTCACAAGGGATTCAATCGTTATAATCGAAGTTTTGTATTGCATAAAATACGCGAACAGTTGGAGGCTGTGACCGTCGATGTGGTTTTTTTGCAGGAAATACATGGTCAGCAACTCGATCATCAAGCAAAAGTAACGGGTTGGCCCGAAGAAGCCCAGTTTGAATTTCTTGCTGACCAACTGTTGCCGCATTATGCTTATGGAAAAAATGCAATTTATGATAAAGGTCATCACGGTAATGCGATATTAAGCAAACATAGTTTTGAGAAATGGGACAATGTTAATGTGTCGCGTTTTTCCTGGTCTAGTCGAAGTTTTCTGCATGGTGTGATACGACGCTCAGAGCATGGTCCGCCGTTACATCTAATTTGCGTACACCTCGAATTTGTTGGTTTTGAACGCAACCGGCAACTTAAAATTCTCAGTCGATATATCAACGAAGTGATTCCTCATAACGAAGCGGTTATTGTTGCGGGCGATTTTAATGACTGGAGCGGCCGAACAGGTTTACGTTTCGAAATGCAGTCAGGCATGCGTGAAGCTTTTCGTCAAAGCTTGGGTGAGCATGCTAAAACATTCCCTTCAAATAGGCCTTTTTTAGGTCTAGATCGTATTTACTATAGAGGTGTCGAGTTAATCAAATGTAATTGTTTGAGCGGCCATCCCTGGCAAAAAATGTCGGACCATTTACCACTATACGCTGAATTTTCGTTGTAATATTGGCCTTCAAGAGAGGCAAGCGGCCATGATCTATTCAAGCAAGGTCTGATTGGATGATACAGCTTAGTTAAGGGTTATTTATTTTACTAGGAGTCACTACCCGACCACTATAAAACTAGTATGTTCTCGCCGAATTTAAATGAGTGAATTAACTCCCTGTAATCGTTTTCTACATTTATGGCCGCTGATAGAAACCGCTTTACGGGTCTTCTCTAGTAGTCCTGATCAAGCTCAAATTGGAGCCAATTAAGCTCACTAGAGGTAGAGATATTATTACTGCTGGTCTAGTATTTAGCAGTAGCACAAGTGA
Organism: uncultured Gammaproteobacteria bacterium; assembly: GCA_963934675.1. Lineage (GTDB taxonomy): Bacteria > Pseudomonadota > Gammaproteobacteria. Next base: position 13,078 of record CAWVZP010000073.1, read on the forward strand.
CGTGTGTTTTGTGACCTCGCACGAAGCGGATCACGCAACAAAGCCCGACCTATAAGAGCAACGGCTTCAATTAAGTTTTAAACGCCAGAGCACCATC
>CAWVZP010000074.1:0-12716 GCA_963934675.1 uncultured Gammaproteobacteria bacterium
TACTGGCGTGACGTTGGTACGATTGATTCTTTCTATCAAGCCAATATGGATTTATTAGATCCCGTACCTTCAATGGACTTATACCAAAAAGATTGGCCCATTCGATCCTATCAATCGCAAACCCCACCAGCCCGTGCGGTGCCTGGAAGTTCAGGCACCGAAGGTGTATTTATTAATTCGATGTTGTCAGGTGGTACCGTTATCTCGGGTGGTAACGTCGATCACTCAATTTTATTTCAAAACGTATTTATCGGTGATCAAGCCTTAGTGACCAACTCGGTTATATTCGGCAACGTTAAAATTGGGCGAAAAGTTAGGCTTGATAAATGTATTGTCGACAAACACGTCACCATCCCCGATGGAGAGGTTATTGGCTTTGATCCTGTTAAGGACAGCAAACGCTTTACAGTAACTGAAAATGGAATTGTGGTTATTCCTAAGGATTTTTGTTTTTAGCGCCTTGGACTCAATTGTTAAGTGCATAAATTAAATCGGTAAAAATGGAGTAACGTGCAAAATATTGTAGATCAAATATATCGTGAAATGGCGGCCCGTAATGATCGGGGTAAAGTTGCTGGCTACATTCCTCAATTGGCTTGTGTTGATCCAAATGAGTTTGGCATTAGCCTGATTATGCAAGATGGCACAAAGTACAGCGCTGGGTGTGCCAATACGCTTTTTTCAATTCAAAGTATTTCTAAGGTATTCACACTGACCATTGCCTTGGGTAAATTAGGCGATGAAATTTGGACACGGGTTGGCCGAGAACCATCGGGAGACCCGTTTAATTCAATAGTACAACTTGAGCACGAAGCTGGTAGACCTCGTAATCCATTTATTAATGCGGGTGCTATCGTCATTGCTGACGCCATAATGATGGGTAATGAACCTAAAGAAGCCTTAGCTGAGATACTGCAATTTATTAGGTTTGTTGCCGATGATGACACTATTGGCATTGACGAAAAAGTGGTGAAATCGGAATTGCTGAACGGTAGCAGAAATGCATCACTAGCGAATTTTATGGCGTCTTTTGACCGTTTGCGTAATCCGGTGGACAAGGTTTTGGGAACCTATTTTCATCATTGCTCAATTTCTATGAGTTGTGAACAACTGGCAAAAGCCGGATCATTTCTGGTCTCCAATGGGGTGAATTATTCTACCGGAATTCAGGTGGTACCCGAGCACAGGGCCAGGCGAATCAATTCCTTAATGTTGATGTGCGGGCATTATGATGGCTCAGGAGAATTTGCCTTTCGTGTAGGTCTGCCGGGCAAAAGTGGAGTAGGGGGTGGTATTCTGGCCATCGCGCCAGGCAAGGCTTCGATCGCAGTGTGGTCACCGGGTTTGGACAGTATTGGTAATAGTAAATTGGGAACCGAGGCCTTGGAAATGTTAGTGCAGCGCACTGGTTGGTCTATATTCGGTCATTAAAAAGGTTATCTAGTATTAAAACCCAATTAACCGATACCAAGCTGCGATACTCAATCTAAATCTATTTTTTTGTCTTTTATTGGCGGTGTTGCTTTAAAAATCATGAACCGCTCAAACCGATGTTTAATTACTTTCAAATAAAAGTCACCTGAAATTCTAACTGTAACTGTGTCACCGCATGGTGACTAAGTAGTCAATTATAAAAATCCCCAGCAAGAGATTAGTAAAACAAACTGATAGGTGCTGTGCTGTATTTTCGGATAGTGTAAGGCCGTTAAGCATACGCCAACCTTAACTCGTCAGGAATTGTTTTGATGAGGGGTAATCAGCTCATTGCACTAGATCAGGGTGTTTTCTATAGTACATACGCCGGAGTGCTATGAAATGCTTTTCACCTTCTAATTTACTCCATTTGATAATATTTCGACCGAAATCGTTGGCGGTGGCCTTTGGAATGATATTGAGTTCACGTCCCGTATACATAGCCTTTAACTGAACTTCACAAGCTCGGTCCAAAAAATAGAGATCGTCAAAAGCATCCCATAAATGGGGTCTTGAAACGAGGACGCCATGGTTGGCGCACATCAATACATCCTTATTTTTCAAGCTTTCAATAATAGCGCCACCAATATCCGGATCAACTGGATCGCCATATACCCCAAGATAGGCAATACGATCGGCAAAGCGAAGCGCATGTTGACTGGACATTGTAACAGTTTGATCTTTTAGTAATGTAAGTGCCGTTATATTGGGTTGATGTGAGTGTAAAATAGCTTTGGCACGTGGGACTTCTCGATGAATAGCGGCATGAATATTCAAATTGCTGGGTTCGATTTCGCCAAATCCTGAAACAATATTGCCATCAAAATCTGATACTAAAAAATCTGAAATTTTGGCTTCGGACCAATGAAGACCATAGGGAAGTACCAGAAAATGTTCGTCACTATCGGGTAGCATTGCCGTTAAATGATTCACAACACCTTCATTCCAATTATGTTCCGCCATATAGCGGTGAATAAGAGCTAGATCAAATCGTAACTGATTTTCAACTGATAAATCGTTAAGCATATTTAAATCTCTTTAATTTTATTTTGTGTTATTTACATCAGCCACATGTTGTAAACGACAATGCCTTCATCTATACGTCTACCAGTATTATTGGGGTCGCCATGCTCAATCGTCCAACTCAATATCATGGCCATGTATGCAATGGCGATAACTTGACAGGCTGCTTCGTCATTTGGCTATGATATTAGAGAAATTAAGATTAGCAGTCGCTGGTTCATAAAGTTAGCCTATTCATAAAGCTTGTCAACATGCGGGTTTTCCGATCACACTAGAAGGCATTAAGATAAAAATCGTGAATTTACAATAATATCTGATTTTCCAGTGCTCACATCATAGATGGCATTATATCAGTGTCTTAAGAAAGGCTTAGACAATCCTGCCAATCTTTTATCTTCTTGTATTTCTGGGGCTTTTTACGACTGCTAGAACATAGAAGGTCTGATTAAAACACCCGTATTTAGGGAACGGTCAAAAATTATTAATAGGCTCTACCTAACAGGGGATGAAGATTATCAAGGTGAATTTATAGTTACCCTTTTTTCAAAGTAACCAGCTAAACGGCTAATAATAGAATAAACGTTTAACAATATTCAATAATGGACAGTTTAAAACTAGAGAAATAAATTATCAGATGACTGTGAATTTCTACAGAAACCTGATTAACTGTGAATGCAGGCTACAGTTGATTTATGTGTTGGTAATGGCATATTAACAAGAATCAGCTCCAAAAAAAGGTTGATAGGTCTTCAAGAATAAAGTGGTTTAAATATAGGGCCAACCGAAACAATGTTAAAAAAAGTCAGGCCTAAAAGCATAATTAAAACAGCCTATAGAGGCGTTCTGCTTTCTGATTAAAGAAACAAATGTTCTGGCCACAGGCTTATTATCCTGGCGATACTGCTAACTCGTCGCTAACTCATATCGGTTTACTTATCGATTGTTTGGGTTGAGTCGTAACAGATAGGATTGTAATCACTATTGATAATGCCCCCAGGTTTAATTCCAGGCATAAATTTTTGGAAATCTCCGGAGATCATAGTTTGACTTGAAGTAAGGCATGCGCCATCTTCAAAATATGTTGTGGCCAATGCCATTCGAGATTCATCTGTCATATTAGCTCCAGCCGTATGAAACGATAAGGCGTGGTGAAAACTAATTTCACCCAAATCAAATGCACTGTCATGAATTGGAATTTGATTTTTTAAAAATATGTCGCTTAATTGCATGTCATAGCTAGCGTCAAATTTATTGAACGACAAGTTGTTGACAAGCTTGTAGGTTTCCATTCCGGCTGCAAACGCAAGAGGCCCCATCTTCTTAGGAATGGGTTGCAGTGGAATCCAGACTGTACAAACGTTCAGACTGTCAATGGGGAAATGATGATGATCATAGTGCCAAGGCGTGCGGCCACATCCTGGTTCTTTCGATAAAGCATTGTCATGATAGAGTCGAACTGCATTGACTTTTAGGAGCTTTGTTGCAATCTGAGCAATTCGCTTACTCAGCACGAAGTGTCGAACAAGATCGTCTTGCAACCACATCATCTCGTCACTTCTAAATGCCAGGCCAGGGGCTCGTCCCAGCACTTCTACTAATATTGAACTGATTCGCCATCTAAGCAATTTGAGTGCATTAGGATCGATAACATTTTTAAGTTTGATGTAGCCGTCTTTTGCAAACTGCTCAATTGATTCCTGGCTCAAATCATAAGGAATCGAAAGGGATTCATGTATTCGAGTTAATTCAATTGGGCTAGTTTCAACGCCTGGCTCTGATTGATACACAGCGCGTTCATTAAGTGTATTGATTGATTCAGCATCATTTTTTGCCAAGGTCATATACCAATTCCACCATTGCTGGTTGTCTTGGTCCCATTCAGAATCAATACCGTCTTGTTTTTTATGTGCGTTTGACAGGTAGTCGGGTAGCGGCTTTATCGGAGCGGTTATTTTAGACTTAGACATTGGTATTTTTTCCCAAAAAAAGAGAATGCTAATTCAGTTCTAGATATCAAAAAACTGGATAACTTTGCTGAATCAATAAATGATGTCGAGGTAGCATTTTTGTAATATTGAGCAAAGCAACCGTACCCCAGATTAATGTCACTTATGAATTTTAAATTAAATTTCATAAGTAGAGTGATGTTGAACTAAATGACTCTAATTTGAAGTCGATTAGGTGTAAAATAACTCAGATCCTGTACAATTAATCTTAACATTCTATACATTTTTTTCAAATCTCTCGTGAGGTTTGAAAATTGAAAGCAGGTCAAATTATTTAAGTTATACTTTTTGACTTTATATCAAAAATCGTATCTTCTAAATATGTAAATCGGGTATAAATAATCAAATCAAACCACATTGAGTATACATTATCAGCTGATAATGATGACGAAAACTCACCCACTCTCGACAAAGAAATTAGAGACTTTCATCTAGAAATGAATCTTTATACTACTGAGCAAAGAAAAATCATTGATTCCATTAATCGGTCAGTAGCCAATCTTGAGCAAGTGCATGCCTTGAGTGATGAGGATTATGCTCAATGTCTCGAGGTTTTTGAGGCAAGCAGTGATCAGCGGTTCGAAATATTGAACTGGTTAGAAAAAAACGTTCTCTCTCAAATGTCAAAAGGTTCCAATTCAATTCTGAGTGTTGGTTGTGGAACGGGCGCTTTTGACGAACAGATTTTGCAGAATTTAATCGGTCGAATGGAGCAAATTAAATATTTAGGCATTGAGCCGAACAAGCTTGAAGCCGAAGAGTTTGTGAAAAGAATGCAAGTGAAGAGTGCTGAAAATACGGTTGTTGATTCTTCTGTTTTGGTAGAGAAATTTGGAGGTCGCTCGTTCGGTAAGGAATTTGACCTCGTTCTTTTCGTGCAATCGATCTATTATTTGGATGATCGAAATGATGCCATTGACGCAGCATTAGACGCGTTGAGTCCGGGTGGTGTTTTAATAATTGTGGTTGCACCTGACGAGTCTTTAAACGTCATTGCCAACCTAATTTGGCAACGCCAAATGGGACACAAGAGTTTTTTCTCTGATGACCTGAGGCTCCACTTTGATACCCTGGGAGTCGAATATAGTGAGACTAGAATCTCTGCAAACCTGAATGTCACGAATTGTTTTAATGCTCTAAGCCACGAAGGCAGAGACATTATCGACTTTACTGTTCAAGCACGAACAGGCCTATTGCCAGAGCCATTACAAAAAGATATTTTTGAGTTTTTGCTATCAATTTCTAAAGTTGAGGCTGGTAATACTTATCTTCCTCATCCGGTTGATATTTTTAGATGTAGGAAAGTATAGTGATCCTATGAGTTTAAAAAAACCGAACCTTTGATCAAGAAAATAAAAAATTAATTAATCTTTCGCCTTTGAATACTGTCCAACAGTAAAATTCCTGTTTGCAGGACCCGCTGACAATCCAGTGTTATATGGCTAGTGAAAACTGAATTACTAATGTAATAACGGAATTAATAATGACTGTCACTGCAAAAAAACGATTAAATGTTTTATTTGAAGATCAACAGCCTGTAACCGGCGATAATTGTGCTGAGTTGATTGAGGGTTTGTCGCGTAAGCAGAAGCAGGTTAATCCTAAATATTTTTATGATCAACAAGGTTCAGAATTATTTGAAAAAATTACCCAGCAGCATGAGTATTATCCCTCTCGTGTTGAAAAAGCCATTCTAAGCCAGCATGCGAGTGAAATTGCTAATTATTGTGGAGAAAACTGTATATTGATTGAGCCTGGAAGTGGTAACAGCGAAAAAGTCCGGCTATTACTCGAAAAACTGCAACCTGCAACCTATGTTCCTTTGGATATTTCGGCAGACTTTCTTTATCAATCAGCCCAAAAATTAGGGCGAGAATTTCCATGGTTAAATATTCATGCTATTTGTGCAGATTTCTCTGATCAATGGCATTCGCGCACAGAGCTTGAAAGTGGTCGTCGCGTCATCTTTTACCCTGGTTCTACAATTGGTAATATGAAGCCAGAATCAGCTCAGTCATTTTTGTCTAATTTGAGAGAATGGATAGGTCAAGACGGTAGTGTTTTGATTGGTGTTGATCTACAGAAATCTGAAAATCTGCTTAACGCCGCCTATAACGATGTTAAAGGTGTTACGGCAGACTTTAATCTAAACATGCTGAATTCAATAAATGACCTAGTCAATGCGGACTTCAATCCTGATCATTTTTCGCATTACGCATTTTATAACAACGATCAAAGTCGGATAGAAATGCACCTTGTAAGCGAAAAATCTCAAACAGTGAACATTGATGACAACCTTATTCATTTTGCTAAGGGAGAAACACTGCACACAGAGAACTCTTATAAGTATAGCCTAGTGAGTTTTACCGCATTATGTAATGCAGCTGGGTTTACACTAGAGAAAAGTTGGGTTGATGATGAAGAGCTTTTCAGCGTTCATTACTTGAGTATTAGCAAAAGTCAAAAAATGTAATGTCGTGTAACGCTTTGAAAGAATTAGAGCCACTGTTCATCTAAAGTATCGGAGTATGCTAGCTTAATGTCAGACTGACTTGCTTTTAGGTCTGACATTGCCATATTTGTTAGTGTGTAAGGTTGAGATATTGAAGTTGAATCGCCAAAATTTGAGCTTATTAGGGGCCACTTTTAATGGGATCAGGTGCGGATTCAAATTTTTTTATTGATTGCGTCAATTATTTTAATGTTCAAAACAGTTATTTTAGTTAATAAGTAAAGGATCAAAGCAAGCGATTTTAATTCTTTAATAAAAGAGCTGTGAAAGCGCCATCAATTAGTGAAATTTGATCTTGCTAATAGTTGTTTAATAAATTTCTGTTATTTTAAACAACAAGCAAAATAAACTTTATTGGTTTGTTTTGAAACTATATTAGTATTGAATTGAGGTGTTTTTTATTACTCGCTAGAAATTTCTTATAGGCTGATTGACAAGCTAGTTGGAATTGACAAACGCTGATTTAATCTTGCCGTTCACCTTCAAATTGGAGAGGCAGTTTGAATGCAATATTTGGTGCGCTGCTTTTTCAAAATAAATCTGCTTAAGCTTTCTGTGTCGTAGTATTTAGATTGACCAAACTAATTTTGACCCTGAGTTAATGACATTATCTTGATATAGCACTGACTTATCCACTACAAGGTCAAGTATATCGTCATTGGGGCCATCGAGTGGCCATACCGCATCTGTGAGCCACATACCCGCATAACGACCCTGCTGTTGCAATCTCAGCCTAAAAGCGAAGTAAAGTGTTTCGTTATTTGCACTGATAATTTGTACCAGTCGGAGCGCTCTATTTTCTTCAAGGATAACTTCACTGAGTGTGCTATCCCGATGGTTGATCATTTGTTTGAATGTTGGCCCCTTCAATATTTTGGTAAAATTTTGGAGCGGACCGGTCTGCGTTTTGTTTGAAGGTGAAGCAAAGTTGAATGTGGTTTCAATACCCGCATCTGGGAATGGATAGTCATTGCTTGCAAGTGCGTTGATGACAATTTGAACAACGTCACCCGGCTGCAGTGCGGCGTTGGGCTGAGGCAACATTGGATCCTCTGGCAAAGACTCTGTTGACCCATATAAGGGGTTCGCTAAAACTATTAGCATTATAATTAGCAAACTATTTAATATGGGCTTAGCAAAATTACGCATAACTTTTACACTCTTTCTTCAACGAATAGACTGCTACTTTAAGCAGTTATACTTTTTATACGCACGAACCGGTGTTTTGGATTTTTGAAATTTATAAACACCACATCTGTTTTCTGATTACCTTTAGGCAAGCTATTTTCCCATAAGCGCGCCAATCTTTATAATCTGCAACCGTTACGGGCTCATTAATCTTTATGGCAGGAGCAGACTACCCAATGCCTTATGGTCACCCATAAGATAAGGGCCGTTTGCAGGTGAACGCTTATGAACTTACCTGACCATTTATTAGAGGTTCTTAAAAAAACAGGCTATAGCGCCTATTTGCAAATAATAAAATCCTGAATAGTCATTAGTGTGTATTCAAAAGGCACTTGTTTGTTTGTGATCTGGGGCAACTACCCTCTTGTGGTTTTGTATCCCTGTTAAGGATAGCTGCTGCTAGTTTACAAGTTGTGCAGGGTGGTTGCCTTTAGCTCTATCCAGAGATTGCGACGTCGGAGAATCGAATGTTCGGCATTAACGCAGATCGACCTTCATCCCAGTGTTGTTGATTACCAATCATTGATATTTTATTTAACATTTTATAAAAATTACCAGCAACAGTAATACCTCGGACCGCCTGAATTCGTTCACCATCTTTACACAAGTAACCAGAAGCCCCAAAACTGAAATTGCCAGAAATAGCGTTAGCGCCGGAATGTAAACCAGATAAATCGGTTACTTCTAAATATTCGCCACTATGCAGTGCCGAAAGGTCGTCGGAACCCTTTGCGATCTCAACCTGATGCAGATTGACGCCCAAAGTAGATTTTGGACCTCGACTCGCGTGACCTGTGGTTTTGGTATCGAAATAAGAAGCGGTAGCGCTATTGTGTATGAGTGTTTGCAGACAACCATCTACTATTAGCTCTGACTTTTCTGTGGCACTTCCTTCTGCGTCAAACAAATGATAGCCAAATCCATCTACATTAAGAGGATGGTCATAAATAGTTAATCGTGAATCGGTTATGACCGAGCCTACTTTATCTCGCATTGGGTTGATGCCATCTTTTGCGGCTTTACCTGAAAACATCATAGAGAAAACACCAAACACGGATGTCTGACAGTCACTATTAAAAATCACATCATAGTGCTTGCTTGGAATAGGTTTCCCGTCGAGCAAGCCGATACATTTCTCATAAGTTTTGTCGATTATGATTGATGCGTTTAAACCAGAAAATAATCGTGATACTTGGCTAGTCCCTTGCATTGCATTGCTTTCGCCGTCTTCGACCAATGCATAAGCATATGAGGCGCACATGCGACTACGCGATAGTGCGCTTAAACCGGCGCTAGAGAAAATATGTCTTTGGCTCGTTATATCCTGAACACCATTGTAGGGTACGTTTTTTACTTTATCTTTGGTGAGCAGCTTACTTTCTATCTCAAGTGCCATTTCAATTTTTTGCTCAATCGAAACATGTTCTTTTGGGCACAACAAGTAATCATCCGTTATCAGGTGGTCAGAATTTAACAGGATATTCTCATGAGATTCTACTTTAACAAAGCTAGCGTTATTTAATGCCTGACCAACCATAGAACTGAGGGCGTTAGCATCGGCTGCCTCACTGTAAGAAGTACCTACATGGCCGTTTTTAATAACACGTAATCCAAAAATTCGGCTCGAACTGACCTTGTATTCTTCAAGCTCTCCATCACGTGCTTTGAGTGAAAGTGTTTCACCTTCGTCAATGATAAGGTCGCCAGTCGCACCGGCATTCTTTACTTGTTCTAATACTTGTTCGGCCATTTGGGCTGTATTCATATTGAAGGTGCTCATTAGGCGTTACCTCCTACCAATATATCATCGACTTTTAGAGTCGCCTGTCCAACAGAAGTCGGTACTGCACCAGAAATTGATCCACACATTCCACAGGCTAACGAAAAGTCCTGCCCAATCATTGAAATTTCTTTAAGTACTTTGGGTCCGGTACTTATTAAAGTAGCGGATTTTACTGGATATTGAATTTTTCCGTTTTCAATATAATAACCTTCAGTAACCGCAAAGTTGAACTCGCCGGTACCCGGTTGAACTGAACCACCACCCATGTGAGTGGCGTAAATACCTTTATCAATAGAAGCGATCATATCGTCGATATTGGCGTCACCTGGTTCAATAAAGGTATTGCGCATGCGTGATGCGGGCGCATATTTGTATGACTCACGGCGGCCTGAACCAGAGCGTGCAAAACCAGTCTGCTGTGCACCAATGCGATCGACCAAAAAGTTAGTTAATTTGCCATCTTTAATAAGCTGAGTTCGTTGTGTGGGCATGCCTTCGTCGTCAATATTAATTGAACCCCATTGATTGGCCATCGTCCCATCGTCTACTGCATTGACGACCGAGCTAGCGATCATTTCACCCATCTGGTCGTGGAATACGGAAGCTTTTTTTGCGACTGATGTTGTTTCAAGCAAGTGTCCGCAGGCTTCGTGGAAAATAACGCCTCCAAATCCATTGCCAATAATAACGGGCATTCGACCAGACGGGCAGGGCTTTGCCGTCAGATTCACTAGAGCTTGTCTGGCGGCCTCCTCACCTGTTCTTTGAGGGTTGATTGCCGCTTCGATCTCCCAGCCCAGCAAACCACCATCATTCCAGCTGCCTGTCGCTTGTTCGTCACCATCCGAGGCAATGGCAGTTAAATTGGCTCGAATATAATTGCGTTTGTCGCTCGTGTGTAAGCCATCGCTATTATATATTTCAACGTATTGCTCTCGTTGCATACAGGAACCACGTGTTCGTGATATTTGTTTGCCCGCAGCTCTTGCAGCACGGTCTGCTGACATTAAGTAGGCAACCTTACTTTCGATTTCTGCATCTATTGAAAGAATTTTTTGGGCTGGATGAATATCGCTTATTTGACTAAAGTTGAAAGATTTTGAAGTGCTAACAGGGTCTCTTAAGTCTTTAGCAGCCAATACAGACGCAATGCGTAATAACTCGTCTTGATCAGTCTTATTAGTATAACCATATAAAACCTTGTTGCCGTAAATTAATCTAAGACCAATGCCAAAATTAATGCCCGATTCTACCGACTGGACTTCATTGCTGAGTGAGCTGACAACGTTGGTTTCATTCTTTTCAATGAAAAGTTCAGCAAAGTCTGCACCCAGTAGCAAGGCATGATCAATAACTGATTCTGCTGTTTGACTATTTAGCATGAAGTCTATTCCTTTGAGGTTTTGAGGGAAAATTAATTTACTTAGGCAATATTATAGAATCTTATTTCTTACATGAGGCTATAGGATGGTCAATTCAAGCGCTTTGACATTACTTCGTTAACGATAGGCTCTGACCGACACATTGATGTCGACTTGTGTTGTTCGCAATCGGGAACCCTTTGTCTGCTTTAACTCCGGTTTGTCGACTGACAAACAGAAGTTTTCAAAATTGAAACAATAGCGTCAGCCAAGAAGTGGTCGCCGCCAAATCAGGGATATATGTTCGTTCAGGACGACGTATAGAAAAATCAGGCTTAGCCTCCAATAAAGCCGATAGGAACTGGCGGACTCACGATGACCCGCTGGCTGCGGTGTGGAACACTGAACTGGTGGTTTTGCTTGAACGGGAACCATCGTTGACCGGCACCGCGCTGCTAGAATATCTAGAAGAACATTACCCCGAGCGTTACGACCAAACAATTTTGCGTACATTGGAGCGTCGTATCAAACAGTGGAAGGCACTGAAGGGGCCGGAGTGAGAGGTTAACTTTCGCCAACAAGCAGTCGTCGCACAGCAAGGATTTTCTGGCTTTACACATCCAGATAGCGTCTTCACCACTTAGGGCTAGCTCTTCAAGCATCTACTGTATCAATTTCGTCTGGCTTACAGTGGTCGGTGCTCAGTGACGATAGTACAAGGTGGGAAAAGTTATGCCGCCCTTGCCCGTGGATTACAGCGAGTATTGCAACAAAGCCGGTGGGAGTCCGGTTGAACACTGCATGGACAGCTTGAGTGCGGCGCGCAACAATAAGCAAAATAGCTGGAATGACACTTATTATGATGACGAAAAAGCCTTGGGGCATTACCTATTGGTCAGCGCCAAGACTGGCAAGTTCGCGTCAATTACAATTAAAGGGGGCGAAGGTACATGGGAATAATTCGCAATAGTAATATCACTCAATTAACCCTGTTTAAGCCTTGCTCGTAAGATGTAACCCACTGATTTAACTAATGTCGTCTCAATCCGTTCTTTAAAGAGATTGTTTCTTAGCGGTACAGAAAACGCGATTGCTTTTTGCGCATCATGGACATTTCTAGCACCCAGGCCTACCAGTTGAATGACATTGATAACTCGACCACCGGTAATGACCATTATGATCAACCCTATTTGTTCGCACAGGGTTCTTTCAGTATACCGGTGACAGTTTAGCAAATACTGCTCCGCATCTATCAAACTAGCCTTATGACGACCTTTCTAGAGAGTGCCTGTTTCTGATAATTTTTATTGATGTATTGTAATGGTCAAGTAATCCTGTAGGAACTCTAAGCCACTTTGAGCAGAGCTTGT
>CAWVZP010000075.1:0-12606 GCA_963934675.1 uncultured Gammaproteobacteria bacterium
TGACTTGCTTTTCTAGGCCATAGGGCGAAAGCTGATTTTTAATTGCGGTTTCTGAAAGAGGGATTTCTGAGGGCTCTCCATAGATTGCAGCGGAGGAGGCATAAACAATTTTCTCGACCTTATTTTTTTGAGCTGCGACCAGAACATTGACAAAACCGATAATATTTTGCATTGCCGAAAACTCAGCGTTTTCTAACGATGCCACTACAGAGACCTGAGCTGCAAGATTAAGGCAGTGCGATACACCGATCATGGCTTGGTTAACCACGTGGCTATCGGTGATATCGCCCTCTATAAATTCTAATAAAGGATGTTTGTCAGGTAGATTGCCTCGATTTCCAGACGATAGGTTATCCAGAACGCGTACCGAAATGTTTTGGCTCAACAACAAGTCAGCGGTGTGAGAGCCAATAAATCCGGCTCCTCCAGTGATGAGTACTCTATTCATAGATTAATTACTACATTAAGTGTCAAATTGAAAGGGAAACTAAGATAACTTTAGCAGTCATATCGTGTTTTGTACTGATGTTTTTAAATCAAGATTAATCACGTATTTATGCTTGACAGTGATACCTTGCTTGATTAAAGTACGCGCTCTTTCGAGGGGGCCATAGCTCAGTTGGGAGAGCGCAACACTGGCAGTGTTGAGGTCGGCGGTTCGAACCCGCCTGGCTCCACCAAATTCTTTGTTAAAGGAGTTTGGTGAAAAACAGTGTCCCCATCGTCTAGTCGGCCTAGGACACCGCCCTTTCACGGCGGTAACAGGGGTTCGAATCCCCTTGGGGACGCCACTTATTTGGTGTCATATCAAAGACTTACAGAAATGTAGGTCTTTTTTTTGCCTGTCTTATGCATAGCCTATACAAAATATTCTAATATCTGAGTCGTATTAATGTTTTTTCTAATTTGCACTCGCTGAAGGCTGATTATGCCAACGCTTACCAAATTATTGGGCGCTAGACTTTTAACCTGCCCCTGCCTTTATTTGAACAAAACAATAAAAATTGAGAATTTTGAAGAACTGCATGCTAAGAACTACCGTTAATGCAAATGTGCATAAACTTATTCAGTAAGGTTTTGGTCGATAAGGGCAATAGATTAATTAGTGGTCGTTTCAGCTTCGAAAGGAATGGTTAAATTACGGTACCTTTTAATCATTAACTTAGTGGGCTTTTTACAATCTCAGTAACAGTCTTTTCTTGTTGAGACATTCTGATATCTAGACTTCCAGTACAACTCACTTCAGCTCCTTTCTATATCATAAATTCTTTTTTGATAGTTAATTTACCTAAGCTCGGTGCAAGTCCCATGAGGAAATAGTTTTCTTATTATCCACCAATTTCAAGAAAAGGCATGATGGAGAAATAAAGTATAATAATGATGATGGCTAAAGGGATGAAAAACTGTGTAGGCTTGTTTAACAGTCGCTGAATGAATGTTTCATACTCCCCTTGGTCGAATTTTTCCTGAGTTTCTTGCCTTACACGCTGACTTCTTTCAACTTGATATTTGTCAATTAGTTGTTTTGCCTCTGTGTATTGGGCTTCGTCATTTAACCAAAGCGCGTGCATAGATATCGCCCAGTTGCCGGCAGGTGACTCGTAAAAAGCTATTTCATTCTCTGTTAGTAGATTTTTTATATCATCAGCTTCGTCGTAAGGCACCGATTTAAGTTTAAAGATAAGTTTAGCCATTGTTTATTTTTTCTTCAGGAAGCGATCGCTAGAATTATAACCGCTGAACTTTGTATCGCAGCATAAATTATATAATTGGAGTATTTGTTAACTTATGGGGCACTTCATTTAGAATTGAAATTCATACATTGAAGAAACTCGAAATAACTTAGATTTCCTGCATTAGGATAGATATTGACCGCTGTAGACAAAAAAGGGTTCACACACTTCGGAACTCTGTAATCATAAGGGGCAGCCATTAACGCTTTAGTTGATCATTTGTCACCACTACGACCCATTAGCAACAATTTGAGTTGAAGCAGTTTTTAAGGTTGCTTTCTTGTATCATTATTTTGCCGTTTCGAGATAGACATGAATTCTCGGTTTGTCTGAGGCTGCACTTATTAATCTGAGTGCCGGCTTCTTGCAAACTTAAAAAAAATCAAACACTCGACTAATACTCTACATCGGTGAGGCGAATAATCTTTACGGCAGGCCAAAAAAACAACCCAGCCATCAAACTAGCTACAGCTGAATCAGGCCAAGCAGAGTGGATCACCTAAACATCACTACCCGCTAGCATAACTGCTATATTAACAAGTGAGTCGTTGCGGCTACACAACCAGGCTGAACGAACATTAGCATCACCGTCACGATAACAAATCAACAGTTACATGCTGAGTGAATTGGCGAGACGGATTGAAGTTTGTTGTGAAAAAGGAAGTAGTGAGTGTCGAATTATTCAGTCCTTGGCGGATCATTCGCTTTGCGATGGAAACCACTAAAAAGACTCGAAATTGGATTACTGTTAGTTGCTTGGTCAGGGTAATTGAGCGTATTTTTAACATTATCCAGAATGAATGCTCTAGCTAAATAATTGTGGCCGTCTATCTGAACGCTTTGATCTTATAACCTATATTTCCGATAATTGTGTAAAATTTTCACATCTGATTTTTCTATGTAAAGGGTATAGCACAGGTTTTCAGTCGTTAATGATCGGGTAGCTTCTGTATCTCTGTCTTTTCAAGTCAGTGGGTAATAGACGTTATTATTCTATTACAGATCTTCTAATGGGTTAGGTTAAAGTGATTTAGGATCGATACTAAACTGTTTCATTGGTTGGAAAGTCTCAACAGGTATCTCAAATATTAATCAAGATTACAGTGTCGGCAAGTACCAATCAGTTATTATTTTCGTTTAAAATCAAGATTTTTGCTTGTATACTTAATCCCAAGTATCGGGCAAAATAAACAGGCTTTGATTCTTAATAGAGAGGTCAAGTATAGGCCAATAAAAATAGCAAGATATGATTTATCTAGCGTCAGGCTAGTTATTTTAAAATTTAATCTGGCGACAAACAACAGGGTTCAACTTGTTACAAGACTACCTCATTAAATTATTAGCTAACACTCAAACGCGATATTTGACTCTATTAATACTTTTGTCATTACTGGCTTATCAATCCTCTATTTTATTCTGGAGTCTTTACCCGGTTTCTTCGGGTGCTGATTTAGCGTCTCAAAACCCGTTAATAACCGCGAGGCAACCAATTGCAGAACCAACCAGTTATCGTCAGCAAGCAGATTTAATTAATCAAGGTTTTTTATTTGGTGAGGCTGCCGTAGTCCGTGTCAAGCCTGTTCAGTCAACGTTAGCACCTGAGACACAATTAAAATACAAGCTACGTGGTATTTACTTTTCAAGCATTGCCGAGCAATCCAATGCCATTGTTGAAATTAAAGTGAATGACAGTCAGTTATATCGTATTGACGACGCATTGGCCGATAATATTGTAGTCGCCGCTATAGAAAAAGAACATATTTTGATTAACCGTTACGGTAAGCTCGAAAGATTGAATCTTGAAAAGCCAGATGACATCGGTACACGACAGGGAACGAATAGTAGTTCAATCAATAGCCTTTCCTCGGTAGCGAATACTAATTTATTACGAAACTACCGACAAACATTCGCCAGCAACCCTTTAGCGTTAGCCCAGCGATTTCAATCCATACCGGTGCAGCAAAACGGTAAAAATATTGGCTTTAAATTGAAGGCTTTGAGGGGCGAAAGGTTGCTCGATGAATTAAATTTTCAAGATTCAGATATTTTTACTAAAATAAATGGAATTGGTCTCGATAAGCCTTTTCAGGCTTTAGAGGCATTAAAGTCTTTAACCACAGCTAATAGCGTTGCTGTTACCATACTTAGAAATGGGCGTGAACAAACGTTAGATTTCAGTCTTTAAGAGCGGCTCGAACCCACCATTATGATAAATATTAAAAATACCATTAATATCCTACCCAGTGTTAATCGCATCCTTCAAGTCATGCGTTTAAGTTGGTTGTTTGTATTTCTTACCGTCCAAACAGCAAACGCGGAGGAGGAGGTTACGCTCAATTTTAGTGATGCTGATTTAGTTGCGGTTATCAATAGTGTCTCTCAGATTACGGGTAAAAACTTTATTATTGATCCACGTGTCAAGGGCAAAATAACGGTTGTTTCGGCAAAACCGCTCAATAAGGATGAGGTTTATAATGTTTTCTTATCAATTTTGCAGGTACATGGATTTGCAACGGTACCCACTAAAAACGCAATTAAAATAATCCCGGATGCGACAGCTAAGCAGAACGCGACACCACTTACCAATTCAACCCAAAGCCCTGATGATCAATTGATTACTCGAGTGTTAACAGTTGAGCACATTAATTCCGCGCAATTAGTGCCAATTCTTAGGCCTTTGGTTGCTCAGCAGGGTCATTTGGCTGCTTACTCTGCCACCAATATGCTTATTATTTCTGATCGAGCAGCCAATATCCGTCGTATGGAACGAATCGTGTCAGAAATGGATAAGGAATCCGATTCAGATGTTGAAATAATTAAACTTAAGCACGCATTTGCAGCTGAAGTGGTGAGGTTATTGGGTAGCCTAACCAGTGGATCACCTGAACAAAAAGGGGCCGGTGGTAGTAACGTCAAATTTACCGCAGACGAAAGAACGAATAGCGTATTGCTTAGTGGTGAAAGAATGAGCCGATTGAAATATCGAGCTATTATTTCTGACCTTGATTCTCCAGTTAAATCCTCGGGTAATACGCACGTGGTTTATCTTCGATATGCTGAGGCAAAAAACTTAGCCGATATTTTGAATAGCGTTGGCAAAGAAGTGATTAAAGCGGAAGCTAAAAATTCGGGTAGTGTCGGAACTGGTAGTAAAACGGAAACTGTTAGCATTCAAGCCGATGAGACATCAAACGCACTGGTAATTACTGCACCCGCTGCGGTATTTCCATCTTTACGTTCGGTCATACAGCAACTCGATATTCGTCGTGCGCAAGTTCACATCGAGGCGATTATCGCCGAAGTATCGCTCGATACGGCTAACGAACTCGGTGTTCAGTGGTTAATTGATGGCAGTAATAAAGGCAACCCAGTGCTTTCGAGCCAGCTGCCGGGCACAGGCGCTAGCATTGCTGGCATTGCAACGGGTGTTGCAACCGTCAATGCAGCAGCAATCCCTGACGGGCTCTCTTTAGCTTTAGGTAGTGTCAACGATAGCAATAACCTTAATTTTATTACTTTAATCCGCGCATTAAACACCGATACAGAAACTAACTTACTGTCTACGCCATCCATTGTGACATTAGATAATCAGGAAGCTTCTATTATCGTTGGTCAAAATGTACCTTTTGTCACAGGTTCATCAACTAGCGCAACGACTGCTGGTACGGCCAATCCATTCCAGACTATAGAGCGGCAAGATGTCGGCACAACCCTAAAGGTAAAGCCTCAAATTAATGAAGGTAACACCATTACTCTCGACATCGATCAGGAAGTTTCGACCGTCAGCCAGGCAGCTACCAGTGCTGTTGACCTGGTCACTAATAAGCGTGCGATTAAAACGACTGTTCAGCTTGAAGATGGGCAGTTACTCGTGCTGGGTGGATTGATCGATGACACTGTAATTAAAGTTCAGCAAAAAGTACCCTTGCTAGGTGATATTCCTTTTGTTGGTGCTTTGTTTCGCTCGAACAGCACTCGTAGAATTAAGCAAAATTTGCTGGTTTTTATTCGCGCCACGATTATTCGAGATCCTAAAATCGCCGGTGATTTAAGCCAGAAAAAATATAATTTTATGCGTAATCTCCAGTTAATGAATATTCCTAAAGATGAGGACGAGCGTTCTAAACCGGTATTACAAACTTACCAGTAACAAACACTAATAATCTCATTGTAGTGAACCAGACCATGCAGCCTTCAACCGAATTAACTTACTCCTTTTGCAAGCGTTATGGCATTGTGTCTGACCTGTCTGATGCAGAAGGACGTATAAAGCTGACAACGCGGAATAACACATCGATTGACGCGATTATTGAAGCGCAGCGCATTTTGGGTATGGTCGAGCATGTCACCGTGGAAAGTGACCAAGAGTTCAATCGCCTTTTAAGTCACCACTTTGAAAATAATCGTGAGACCTCATTCTTTGAAGCAGAGAAAATTGGCGGTGATCTAAATCTTGATGATGTTGCCCGTGAATTATCTGAACCCGAAGATTTACTCGAAAGTGATGACGATGCTCCCATTATTCGGCTTATTAATGCATTAATTACCGAGGCAATCAAAGAAAATGCGTCCGATATTCATGTCGAGCCATTTGAATCACGGCTGTCTATTCGATTTAGAGTCGATGGTGTTTTGCGTGAAGTACTGGAGCCTCCGCGTCAAATTTCTAGCCTTTTATGCTCTCGAATAAAAGTCATGGCGCAACTTGATATTGCAGAAAAGCGCCTGCCACAAGATGGCCGGATAGCACTCAAAGTAGCCAATCGGCCGGTTGATATTCGGGTCTCTACCTTACCTTCTGGTCATGGTGAACGAGTCGTCATGCGTATTCTTGACAAGCAAGCGGGGCGACTTGATCTACAGCATCTTGGAATGGATGACATTGTTCGCAAGCGCCTGTCCACCATGATCGAAAAGCCGCACGGCATTATTTTGGTTACCGGACCAACGGGTTCGGGTAAAACCACTACCCTGTATTCAATACTTTCAGCGCTTAATGATTCGACTCGAAATATCCTCACTGTTGAAGACCCGGTGGAATACGATTTAGATGGTATTGGCCAAACACCGGTTAATACGAAAGTTGATATGACGTTTGCAAAAGGGCTAAGGGCCATATTACGGCAGGACCCCGACGTCGTTATGGTTGGTGAAATTCGAGATAGTGAAACCGCTCAAATAGCGGTGCAGGCTAGTCTTACGGGACATTTAGTCTTATCTACCTTACATACTAATTCTGCGGTTGGCGCGATTACTCGGTTGCAGGATATGGGTGTAGAGCCTTTTTTACTCTCATCCACGTTATTAGGCGTCGTTTCTCAACGGTTGGTGCGCAATATATGTGAGCACTGTAAGACAGAAATGACGCTTGGTGATGATGAACGAAGGAAGTATGGAATTGAATCTGACGATACTATTTTTCAGCCAGAAGGCTGTCCCAAATGTTTGCAAACGGGCTATAAAGGACGTTCTGGCATTTATGAAGTTATTGATGTTGACGACGTTTTATCGGGAAAAATACACGATGGCAAGAGCCAGGCAGACATCGAGCGTTATAGCCGTACTCAAAGTCTGAGCTTACGAGACGATGGTATTCGCCGAGTAATCGAAGGAAGTACAACCCTCGATGAAGTGTTCCGGGTGACGCGTGATAATCTCCAGTAAGGTGACTATTTTCTTGCGCTACAATGGATGGCGATCAAATCAAGTGCTATCAAATAAACACCTATCATGAGTGCATTTGAGTATCAGGCCGTAGACGACAACGGCAATAATAAAAAGGGCTTGATCGAAGCTGACACAGCCAGGCAAGCCAGATCTCAATTACGTGGTATGGGTTTAATGCCACTCGAAATTAACGAAGTGTCAAACAGCACTATCGAAGGTAAAACTCGACTCAAGAAAGACAAGCTTAATGTTGCCACTGTGGCGCTCATAACACGGCAACTGGCAACCCTGATTGGCGCTGGGCAACCCATAGAATCGGCCTATAACTCGGTATCTCAACAAACCACAAAAGATGTCGGCAAGCGTGTTCTTTTGTCTGTGCGTACAAAAGTGCTCGAAGGCTATCCATTGTCAGAGGCGTTACGAGACTATCCCCGCATATTCGATTCGATGTATTGCGCCTCAGTACATGCAGGCGAGCAATCCGGTTTGCTCGATATTGTCATGGAACGATTGGCCGACTATATGGAAGCACGGCAAGACTTGCAACGTAAAACCGGCCTAGCGCTTGTCTACCCCATATTACTCAGTGTCGTGGCTTTTGCATTGGTGACTGGTTTGCTTACTTTTGTGGTACCGCAAATTGTTCAGGTGTTTGAGGGTTTTGATCAAGAGCTTCCCATTTTAACGCAGTGGCTGATTCAGTTATCTGAGTTTTTTAAGCAGTATGGTGTCTATCTCATTGTCGGTGTTGTGTTGGCATGGCTAGTGTTAAGTCAGCTCATTAAGTTGCCCTGGATGGCCATGTTACGAGACCGACTCTTACTTAAATTACCGATGATTCGTTTTTTGGTAAAGTTAGCCAATACGGCCCGTTATACCCGCACCATGAGTATCTTGGTGTCCAGTGGTGTCACGGCGTTGGATTCGATGCGTATTTCTACCGAGGTTATCTCAAACCAACCGTTGAAAAATGCAGTTATAAAAGCAGCGGATAAGGTAAGGGAAGGCGAGCATATTTCGGTCGCACTCACCCAAACGAGCTATTTCAGCCCTCTGGTGCTGCAATTGATTGCAAACGGTGAGTCCAGCGGTAAATTGGGTGATATGCTCGAAAGATCTGCCAAAGCTGAGGAAACCGAGTTCGCCAGTGTTACCGCTTTGTTTGTTGGCCTGTTCGAGCCGGCGATGATTTTATTTATGGGCATGGTGGTTATGATTATCGTATTGGCGATCTTGTTACCCATATTTGATATGAATGACCTTGTTCAGTAAAAACTGGCTCAATAACAATTTGATTAATAAGTATTTTGGTACTTCTTCGAATGGGTATTACGTTTTAGTTAGCCTGTTGTTAATGGTTTTTTTACAAATAATCGATAGCCAATACTTCAGGTTTCAACAGGATTGGGTCCAGAAAGCGGAGTTCTGGCGTGTTGTGACCGCACATTGGATTCATTTTAGCTGGCAGCATTTATTGTTAAATAGTTTGGGCCTAGTGTTAATTGTCGCCATTGCACGGCCCACTTGGTCGATAGGGCGGTGGATCGTTTATAATTTATTGCTGGCGATTGGCATATCGATGTTACTCACCTGGTTCAATCCAGAGCTTAATTGGTATGTTGGTTACTCGGGTGTTTTATTTGGCGTGTTTTTACTGGCTGCCATCGAATTATTTAAAACTGAACGGATCATTGCTTTATTACTGGGCCTAGGTGTTTGTATTAAAGTGGTTTTAGAACAAACCAGCTCGGCGACTGTCACAACCAGTGACTTTATTGGTGTGCCAGTCATTATTGATGCTCACCTGTATGGGATTTTGTTAGCACTTGCCATTACGCTAGCGTTTGCACTCGGGAATCAAGTTTATATAGCAGTCACTCAGTTAAAATTGAAAAATAATGTGAAATAAGTGGGCAAGACCCCCTGGAAAAATAATGAAACTAAGAAAACAACAAAGCGGTTTTACGCTACTTGAAATTATAGTCGTTGTAACCATCATTGCCATATTGGCGGCTTACATTGCCCCAAAGGTATCCGGTCGGGCCGATGATGCCCGAATCGCTAAGGCAAAAAGCGATATCCGTGTGCTCGAGTCATCTTTAGAACTGTATAAGCTTGATAATTTTACCTACCCCACAACAGATCAGGGTCTTCAGTCGCTATCCCAAAAACCTTCGGGCTCCGAGTTGCCGCATTGGCGCAAGGGCGGTTATATTAAAAAGCTTAGCAATGATCCTTGGGGTAATGCTTACATCTATCTACAGCCTGGGACACAGGCAGAATTTGATATTATGTCATTAGGTGCAGATGCAACTGAGGGTGGTGCCGACTCTGCTGCTGATATCGGAAACTGGAACCTTGATTCTTAACAACGCCTGTTTGAGACGTCATCGTGGTTTCACGCTATGGGAAATGCTCATAGTCGTCATTATTATTTCAGTTTCAACTAGTGTGATTTTATTGTCGACTAGTTTGGGACGTGACTCTAACAACTTAAAGGTGTTGGGTTCTGATATGAGCAAGTTAATCCAATTACTCTATCAGGAGGCAATTTTTGAGAACCGTAATTTTGCAATCTCTCTCAAACATGATGGTTATCGGGTGCTTGAATATGATGGTCAATCATGGACTAAATCAGATCAAACGCTGTTTCGACGAATCAAGTTAAATGAGTTTCAGTCATCGGCATTAGTGGTGGAAAATCTAGCCGTTATATCTGTCGATGAGGAAGAATTGATACCGCATATTTTAATTTTAGCCAGTGGCGAAATGACGCCTTTTGAATGGACGATTATCGACGAGGCCACGAAAAATATTATTGTACTTGAGGGTGATTTACTGGGAAAAATCCGAATGGAAGGCCCGACGCCACAACTTTTATAAAGTAAATATAGCGATGCAACTTTAAAAATGACAAGTCTCAAAGCATTTACCCTGCTCGAAGTGATGGTTGCACTAGTCGTGATCTCAGTGACTATGGGCGCCATAATTTCCAGTGCAGCGAGTTCGACAGCAGTTGCATCAAGGCTAAAGGAAAAGACGGTTGCGAATTGGGTTGCCCAAAATCAAATTGCCTTGTATCGGGCTAAAAAAATTTGGACGACGAGTACATCAAATCAAAATGGTAAGGTTGTAATGTTGGATGTGGAGTGGCAATGGGATATGGAAGTTAATAAAACAGATGATCCTTTATTGCGCAAAATTGATGTTGATGTCTATTTAGTTGATGACGATATTATTGCTAGAGCAACCGGCTTTATAGGCAAGTTGTGAGCTCTATGAACAGTCAAAAAAAACCTCAGTATCAAGGGTTTACTTTAATTGAAATGGTTATCGCAGTTGCCATATTTGCAGTGATGATGGTGATCGCATTCCCAGGGCTCACGCACATTGCCAAGGTAGGTGATCAGGTCGGGCAAGCGAATAGCCGACTGTCCGAGTTGCAGTTTGCATTGACCTATCTGAATCGTGATTGGACACAGGTGTCATCGAGAAAAATACTCGACCAATACGGCGATGAAAAATCCCATATTGTGATCGAAGATAATAGCATCAGCTTTACACATAGCGGTTGGAGTAATCTTCTGCAACAAAAACGAAGTGAATTGCAGCGTGTACAATACCTGGTTAAAGAAAACCAGTTGATAAGACAATATTGGGTTTCGCTCGATCAGGTACCAGCCGAAGAGCCTGTTTCGACAGTTTTGATCGATGATGTAGAGTTATTTGCCATTTTTTTTATAGATAGTGCCGAACAGCCAATTGAACAATGGCCTCTAGCTGTACAAGATCAACAGCGAGTGGATAAGCCGATTGCATTAAAGGTTGAAATTGATGTAAGGCAGTTTGGAAAGGTACATCGGATAATGGAGATACCCGACGGTGTCCTATAACCGGTTGCGTTCACCAATATCATCCCGAGCGTCACAAAAGGGTATTGTATTGCTCTCCGCTATTCTGGTGGTGATGGTCGCGACCGCCATTATCGTTTCAATCACTCACGAAGAAGCCTTCTCAATTCGTAAAACGAGTCGTATACAAGGTTTAGAGCTTGCCAGTTCTTATGCTTTGGGACTGGAGGACTGGGCCAGAGTACTACTCGTCAGGGACAGTAAGGAATCTGATACGGATCATTTTGGCGAAGCATGGGCAATTGGCATACCTGGATTACCGATTGAAGGGGGGTTTTTGAGTGGCTCAATGGATGATGAGCAGGCAAAGTTCAATATTAATAATTTGTTAGGATCAGAAGAATCAGTCAAACGTTTCAGACGCCTGTGCGATAATCTTGAAATTGAAATAACCTTTATCGATCCCTTACTTGACTGGATGGATGAAGACTTTGATATTCGTTATCCCGATGGTGTCGAAGATCAATATGAAACCTACCGTGTCGCGAATCGTCCGCTGTCTGATATAAGTGAATTGATGTTAATAAAAAATATGACCGCAGAAATGTATCAAAAACTGCGCCCCCACATTACCGTATTGCCAGCGCCAACGAATATCAACATCAATACTATGACTGACGAAGTTTTTTTATCATTGGGTGAATCGGTCAATTTGGACCAATATATCGAAGAACGCGACAAGGAAGCTTTTGAGAATATCCCAAGCTTCATCGAGCGCATGCAACTGCCTATTGTCGATACTGGCTTATCCGTTTCAACCGATTATTTTTATGCCCGCGGCACCGTAGTTCAGGGTGACCTTTCGATCAATTTTAACACTCTCATTCATCGTGATAGCAATGGTAAAACGACGATTCTCAACCGTACTCTGGGGCGCGTCTAATGCCTGAATTAATTTTGCGCTTTCGTGATGAAGCACTAGATGCTTTTGACTGGTTAGTGTTTCAAGACGGCGCGGTGTTACAGGAAGTTCAATGGCATTCTGGGTCTGAATCGGACTTAGGCGAATTAATGTCAAGTCACGATATGGCTGTGATATTCGCTGTTCCTCAGCATTGTGTCTTTATGACGGTTTTTGATTTACCCGCCAAGGCCTCTCGTCAAATCCTGTCATCAATTGAATTTCAAATTGAAGACAGGCTTGGAGACGATATTGATCTTCAGCATTTTGCTACTGGCGATATAGTTAACAACTCAGTCCCCATTGTAATCACTAAAAAGTCAATCATGCAGCGTTGTCAGGTATTGCAGAAAAAATTTAGTTTAACGATTTCAAAAATTATCCCTGAGGT
>CAWVZP010000076.1:0-12413 GCA_963934675.1 uncultured Gammaproteobacteria bacterium
TACAATTTAGTCATTTACTTAGGAAACAAACCATGGCCTCTAATTCCAACATTTATAAGGGATTATTTATCCTTATTATTTCCTTTTTAGCAACCATCTCACACGCTGCAAATGTAAACATTACTGCCGAAATCGAATCAGTCAGTGTGCAACATGGCGAGAGCCAGGTGGTTATAAAGCGAAATCAAGATCTAAACAATACCATTAACCCTGCTTTTGCGAAGACATCCCGCCAGTGCCCACCCTCTTGTATTCAGCCAGCTAGTTTGTCAATAGGGGTTGAGACTATTGCAGAGCTTGAAGTTCTCGATTATTTGAAACAGCAAAGTAATGGTGATGATTCGATTCTAATTATTGATAGTCGCTTAACCGACTGGGTAGCGAAAGGTACAATTCCAGGCGCTATTAATATTCCATGGACAAAACTAGATTCAGAACAAGGTGCCGACTCGATTGCCATTGGTGCAATATTGCAGGAAAAGTTCAACGCCCGAAACCTTAGCGGTTTATGGGACTACACCACGGCAAGAACATTGATTCTATTTTGTAACGGCATCTGGTGTGGGGAAGCATCAAACAGTATTATAAATCTTCTTAGATATGGATATCCGGCACATAAAATAAAGTGGTATCGAGGTGGCATGCAAAGTTGGCAGAGCTTAGGTCTAACGACCGTAACACCTGTTAAGTAAACAACTTGTAATATTTAATGTAGTCGTTTTTTTATCATTTTTACCATCGCGTACTAATGAGGCTAAATAGTCTAAAACTAAAAATATAATAATTAAATAAAGGAGGCCCAAGTGAGTCAGGTCGCAATTAACAACAGAGAATCAGATACACACGGAGTAGCGGGTAGCAAATATCTCAAGAACCGATCTATTTTGGTTGTTGATGATGAGCACGGCATTAGAAATTTCTTAATTAAAGGTTTGTCAAAATATGTTGGACTAGTTGAATCAGCCGCAAATATTGAAGAAGCCGATAATTTACAGCAACGCTGTCACTTTGACCTAATCATCGCCGATATCAAGTTACCAGGTAAATCAGGCGTTGAATGGATTCAACAACTGCATGATTCTGGCTCGAATGCTTGCGTTATCTTTATTACCGCACACGCCCATCTTAGCGTTGCAATCGAAGCACTTAGAGCCGGTGCCGCTGACTTCATAATAAAACCCTTTCGAATGGATCAAATTTTGGCTGCGATCAATAACTGTATTGAACGGCAAGAAATTAGAAGAGAGAACTTTGTTCTACGCCGGCAAGTGGATCAAATTTACGAAAACTCAAAAATAATTGGTAATAGCCAATTGATGCAAAATCTGTTTACTACGATCAAATATGTTGCCCCTACCCCTTCAACTATTTTAATTGAAGGGGAGACGGGCACAGGCAAAGAACTGGCAGCCAAGAGCATCCACGATTTAAGTGAGCGTAGAGGAAGCTTTGTTCCTGTCAATTGTGGCGCTATTGCGTCTGATTTATTAGAAAGCGAGTTATTTGGCCATGCAAAAGGTGCATTCACAGGCGCTCATCAGAGACGCGAGGGATTGTTTAGCTATGCCAACGATGGCACGCTTTTCCTAGATGAAATAGGCGAAATGCCAATTTCGATGCAGGCTCATTTATTAAGAGTTTTAGAAGAAAAAGCAATTAGGCCTGTTGGTTCAAATAAGGAATTACCGGTTAATGTCCGTATTATTGCCGCGACCAATAAAGAACTCGGAAAACTGGTCGAAGAAGGCTTATTTCGACAGGATCTTTATTTTAGGCTGAATGTTTTAAACCTCCAAATCCCACCATTGAGACACCGTTCGACCGATTTAAACTTACTCGTTAAACACTTTACTCAAACTATTTCAGCCAATCTAGGTACCAAGCCACCAAACATTGATGAATCCGAATTAGTTAAACTAAGTCAATATCATTGGCCGGGTAATGTACGGGAGTTAAAAAACGTTATTGAAAGAAGTTTGTTACTCGGAACACCGCCAAGTGAATGCGTAACTGGAGCTAAACAAAACACGCCTATAGTTGAAAGTGATGTCTGTACTAGCCATTTATTAGCCGACATCGAAAAGCAACATATTTTAAAAGTGCTAAAAATACACAGTGGCAATAAATCGGCAGCTTCAAGACAATTAGGCGTATCTAGAAAAACATTAGAAAGAAAGGTCTTGCTCTGGGGCGAAGAAGAACAGAGGTTTTGATTCGTGGTTTCATAGATAACCTTTCCAATTTAATACCAACAAACCCAACAGGCTATTTTTTATGCTCGGCGTCACTCGAATAATAAACCGAGTTCAGCACACGGTTCGATACAAGATGCTGGTTTTGGTTTTGTTTCCAATACTACTGGTCATGCCAATTGCTTTGATGCTCGCGACCTACTGGGGCGTTAACTTTAGTTATGGTCAATTGTACATGAAAGTTAACACTGACCTATCGGTTTCTCATGACATATTTGGCCGAATTAAACGAGACTATTTGAATGCGCTGGGAAAAACCGCAGACTCTTACACTTTTAGAGCAAAGCTTATCGGCAATGACTCTGAAGCAATACAAAAACAAATAGACCAGTTAAAGAAGGAACACTCATTTTCTTACATACAGCTAATTGATGTTAATGGCCAACCACATTCTTTAAACCAACCAAGCCAAATTAATGTCTCACGGCAATCATCAGCACTTAAGGCGGCACTAGTTGGTAAACCATCAGTCGGTGTGGAAATATTTTCTGCTTCTGATCTTAATAGATTTCAGCTCTCTAAACAGGTTCATTTACCGTTAATCGAAACATCACGAGCCAGAGCAACAAAAAAAATGGTTGAAGATAGGGGCATGATGATCCGAGCTCTTTACCCCATCGTTGATACCAGCCAGAAAGTATTAGGGATTCTCGATGCAGGCATTTTATTGAATGCAAACTTTAGCTTTGTTGATGCCATAAGAGATCTTGTTTACGGCCCAGGCAGCCTTATTAAAGGCAGCATAGGCACTGTCACCGTATTTCTTGATGATGTGCGAATTAGTACCAATGTTCCTATTAAAACGGGTGAGCGCGCACTAGGTACTCGTGTTTCAGATGAAGTCAGGACAATCGTTTTAGATCAGGGAAAGACTTGGATCGATCGGGCTTTTGTAGTGAACGATTGGTATATCTCATCTTATGAGCCCATTATTGATATCGACGGCAATCGAGTAGGAATGCTATACGCTGGATTCCTTGAGACCCCTTTCAGGCAGTCATTAATCAATGCATTGATTGGTTTAGTTTTGATCTTTCTAATTTTAATGGGGCTAGCTAGCCTAGTTGCTGTCATTGGAGCAAAGTCTATATTTAAACCAATAGAGCGCATGAGCTCAGTTGTGCATGCCACCAGAGAAGGTAAAAATTTAAGAATAGGAAAAATAAAATCCACAGACGAAATTGGCACGCTTGCAAATGAATTTGACGTCATGCTTAATCTGTTAAACAAGCGTAAATTTCAAATTCAAAGCTGGGCTAACGAACTGGAACAAAAAGTAGATGAAAGGACATCAGAACTCTTATTAAAAAATAATGAGCTGACCAGTATGATTACTGTGCTGACGAAAACTCGCCAGCAATTAGTCATTGCTGAAAAGTTAGCTGCACTGGGTGAATTGACAGCCGGTGTGGCCCATGAAATCAATAATCCCACTGCTGTTATTCTTGGTAATATCGATGTGATAATTGCTGAAATGGGTGCGCAACTCGAACCCGTTCAAGATGAAATAGATATCATAATAGAACAGATATACCGAATAAAAGATATCACAACCAATTTGCTGCAATATGCCAAGCCAGATGCCTATGCTGGTTATATGAATCAAATAGACGTCAACCAGCTAATCGAAGAGACGTCTAAATTAGTACAGCATTTACGGCCAGACATTAGTTATACGCTCGAAGTTTGTTTGGACGCATCCATTCTAATCTTAATAAACCGACAAGAATTACAGCAAGTTCTCGTCAATTTGATGACAAATTCAATTCAGGCGTTACCAAACACTAACGGTCTAGTGAGCTTGACTAGTAAAAACTTTGGTCAAAAAGGGGTCAAGATTGTCGTCAAAGATAATGGAATCGGCATGGATATCGATAGTGCTAGCAAAGTATTCAATCCTTTTTATACTACAAAAAACCAAGGAGAAGGTACTGGCTTAGGCCTGTCCATTAGTTACGGATTAGTGCGCCGATATGGAGGAAATATTGAAGTGGCTTCTGACTTGAATTCAGGCACCGAGTTTGTAGTTACTCTCCTAAAAGCACCTGTTTTATTAGAGCATGAAGACATGCTACAACAACAACTTGGCGAGTTAGAGTCGCTGTAGCGACTCTAACTAATAAGTGTCTAGCCAGCATTCGCGTCGATTGGTTTATTCACATAAACCTGTTTATAGTCCTCAAAATTCTCATCCAACATATTACTATATTCTGCTTGAAAATAAGACTTGGCACTTACAATGTCCTTTTCATACTGAGCTAATGACTCAGCATGTGATGCAACAACAAAGGCACTATAACGAGAGGCAGCATGCAACAAAGCAAGTCCAATGTTCTCAGAGTTACTGTTTTTGGCTAGTTCGTTTCCTTGGTCGATAAACAAATCGACCAATTCGCGAAAATGTGTATCGAGTTCTTCATCACTCATTTCATTTGCTGACATATTTTTACTCTTTTAAGATGATTTAGAGGCTGTTTTTTCAGCAGGCACTTTACCAGCAGCCAACTGTTTTTCATACCATATATCATGATGTTCCTTAGCCCAATTACTGTCACAATAGCCCGTTTTCATAACCTCTAATGTGCCATCCATTGCTATGGTGCCCATGTAGATGTGACCAATTGAAGCAATCACAATAAGGGTTGCCGCAATGGTATGAATAACATGGAACAACTCCATTGTTTCGCGTGATTGTCCAAATATTGGAAAGTCCAACACAAAACCACTGACAACAATGGCACCACCAACAAAAGCGGCTATCCAGAACCAGCCTTTTTCACCCGCATTGTATCGGTCAGCACTGGCATGGCGTCCAAGCATTCCACCACCTTTAGCCAACCAGGCAAGGTCCTGTTTGAGTGAAGGAACATTACCTTTAACAAAAAATATGAATAAAAATACTAACGAAACTGAAAAGGCGGGGCCCAAGTAATCGTGCAAAAATTTAGCACTGACAGCGAAATAACTAAAAGCTTCAGCACCAATCAGCGGAATCAGAACGCTACGACCAAATAATAATAACAATCCGGTGAGTGACAAAATTATAAAGAGTATAGCGGTAACCCAATGAATCACTCGTTGGCTAGTGCTAAAGCGCAATATCTTAATACCTGAGCGCCCCGCCTCAAGCAGAATATTACCTCTAATAACCCGAAATAAAAGGACACCAATTAATGTCACAAGCAATGCAATGCTTGTTTTAGGAATTAAATCCAGCATCCGGTATTGCCGCCAAGCTTCACCTGAAACATTAATTAAAGAATTGGCGTCTGTACCTCGCATTTGGGTACTGCCTTGAATGGTGCCATCTCGCTGTCTGACATTTCGCCACAATTCGGCACCAGGGTTTTCTATGCTTATACTTTCATCAAATTGATTGCTTGAATTATTACTCTGCGCTATTGCTATTTGAGGCAGTAGCAAACAACTTAAAATCAACGTGGTTTTGAGTAATTTGATCATTAAAAATTTCCAAGTTAGCGTGCTGGCTTAATGACTTTTGATGCACTTACTTTTGGCACGGCAGATTACAATTTACTAATATGCTGAACATCGGCCGTGATAAAAATCAATAAAGTTGAGGCCAATGAAGCGATTGATATTTCATCACTTCATTGGCCTAACGTGCTCAATTATCTAGCCGAGACTAGGACTTTAGGTTTGTATTGTCATAAGAAACACCCCAGTTGAGAACACTGGCACCTCGATTAATGACACGCTTTCGATAAATATCCGACAGAATATTAGCATCACCAGCCAACAATGCTTTGGTGGAGCACATCTCTGCACATAGCGGCAACTTACCTTCAGCTATACGATTTCGACCATATTTTTTATATTCATCAGAACTATGATCCTCTTCAGGGCCGCCAGCACAGAAAGTACATTTGTCCATTTTCCCACGAGAGGAAAAGGCCGCTGCCTCAGGGAACTGAGGTGCGCCAAACGGGCAGGCATAAAAGCAATAACCGCAACCAATACATATATCCTTGTCGTGTAACACAATGCCATCATTTGTTGTGTAAAAACAATCAACAGGACATACCGCTGCGCATGGCGCGTCGGAACAATGCATACAGGCAACGGATAATGAACGTTCACCAGGCTCACCATCTTTTATCGTCACAACCCGACGCCGGTTCACACCCCAGGGAATTTCATGTTCATTCTTACACGCGGTAACGCAAGCATTACATTCAATACAACGCTCCGGGTCACAATAGAATTTCATTCTAGCCATTTTAAAATCCTCTCTTAAACTTTAGTAATGCGGCAAAGGCTGCATTTTGTTTCTTGCATTTGAGTGACCGAGTCATAACCATAAGTCATTGCCGTATTAGCAGCCTCACCAACCACATGAGGTGCGGTACCTTCTGGATATTTGTGACTGTAATCAACGCCATGCATATGCCCTGAAAAGTGAAAGGGCATAAAAGCAACACCGGAGCTAACACGCCTTGTCACAAGCGCTTTGATTTTAACTCTCGAGCCCTCAGCGCCTTCAAGCCAAACATCATCACCATCTTTAACACCCGCATTATTGGCATCTCGCGGATGCATTTCAACAAACATGTCTTGCTGTAATTCAGCCAACCATTTGTTCGAACGAGATTCGTCACCACCCCCTTCATACTCAACCAAACGGCCGGATGTTAGGATAATCGGATACTCTTTTGAATAGTCTTTTGCTTGTATCGAGTTATATCGAGTGGGTAAACGCCAAAACGATTTTCTATCTTCATAAGTTGGGTATTTCTCAACCAGATCACGCCGCGACGTATAGAGCGGTTCACGATGAATTGGCACTGGATCAGGAAATGTCCACACGACTGCCCTAGCCTTAGCGTTACCAAATGGAGCACAACCATGTTTAATAGCAACTCGTTGAATCCCTCCAGAAAGATCAGTTTTCCAGTTTTTACCTTCTGCCTGTACTTTCTCAACAGCGGTTAAATCATCCCACCAGCCCAGAGTCTTTAGCATGTCGCCGGTAAATTCAGGATAGCCATCTTTAATTTCTGAGCCTTTACTGTACGAACCTTCCGCAAGTAAATTTTCACCATTACGTTCAACTCCGAATCTGGCACGAAATGTCAGTCCACCTTCAGCAATCGATAACGCCGGATTATAAAGGTTCGGTGTACCCGGATGTTTCATTTCGGGTGTGCCCCAGGATGGCCATGGCAATCCGTAGAAGTCACCATCTGCTGGCCCGCCTTCTGCTTTCAGTGAGGTATAATCAAAAGTACCCCAGTTTTCCTGATGCGATTTGAGTCTTTCAGGGCTTTGGCCTGTATAACCAATAGTCCACATACCGCTATTAATTTCACGTAAAACATCTTCAACATAAGGCTCTTCACCTTTGACTTCGATGTGTTTAAACAGCTCATCCGAGAACCCCAGTTTCTTAGACAACTTGTACATGATCGTATGATCAGGCAGTGATTCAAACAATGGGTCGATAACTTTTGAACGCCATTGGAGCGATCTATTCGAGGCTGTAACCGACCCGTAGGTTTCCATTTGCGTGGCAGCTGGTAATAAATATACGCCATTTTTACGATCATGCATGATTGCAGTGGATGTTGGGTAAGGATCAACAATCACCAGCAAATCGAGCTTCTCCATGGCTTTTTTCATTTCTGCGCCACGAGTTTGACTGTTGGGCGCATGACCCCAAAAGATCATTGCTTTGACGTTATCTTTTTGAGCGATGTTGTCTTTATCTTCTAAGACACCATCAATCCAACGCGAAACAGGAATCCCTTTGGTATTCATGACATGGACATCCTTGCCCTTACTCTGTTCGTAGCTACCTTTGTCGAAACGACCTTTAATCCACTCGTAGTCCAAATCCCATACTTTAGCCCAATGCTTCCATGAACCCGTTTTTAAACCGTAATAACCAGGTAACGTGTTCGATAACACGCCTAGGTCAGTGGCGCCTTGAACATTGTCGTGGCCTCGGAAAATATTGGTTCCGCCACCGGGCACACCCATATTGCCAAGGACTAGCTGGAAAACACAATATGCACGGGTATTGTTATTACCAATCGTGTGCTGAGTACCACCCATACACCAAACAAAAGTGCTTGGGCGATTATCAGCCATTGCCTTAGTTGCACCATAAACACGCCCTTCTGGGACGCCAGTAACACGCTCGACTTCATCGGGCGTCCACTTGGCTACTTCTTGACGAATTTCCTCTACGCCATAGACTCTTTGGCGAATGAATTCCTTATCTTCCCAACCATTTTGAAAAACATGCCACAACATGCCCCAAATAAGCGGGACGTCTGTGCCGGGTCGAATTTGCAAAAAGTGATCTGCGTGTGCTGCAGTACGAGTAAAACGTGGATCAATAACAATGATCGGTGCGTTGTTCTCTTCCTTCGCTTTAAAAATATGCTGTAGTGCAACCGGATGCGCTTCGGCCGGATTAGAACCAATCATCAAAATTGCTTTCGAATTGTGAATATCGTTATACGAGTTAGTCATCGCGCCGTAGCCCCAAGTATTGGCTACGCCGGCAACAGTAGTTGAGTGACATATTCTTGCTTGATGATCTACGTTGTTAGTTCCCCACATCGCAGCCATTTTACGAAACAGGTAAGCTTGTTCATTACTGTGTTTTGCACTACCTAGCCAGTAAACTGAATCGGGACTGTTCTTTTCTCTGATATCAAGTAGTTGATCGCCAATATCACTAATGGCTTCATCCCAAGACACTTTTTTCCATTTACCATCCACTAGTTTGGTTGGATATTTTAGACGTCTATCGCCGTGTCCGTGTTCACGGATCGCAGCACCTTTGGCGCAGTGGGCACCCTTATTAAATGGGTGATCAAAAGCAGGTTCTTGACCTGTCCAAACGCCATTTTGAACTTCAGCAATAATACCGCAGCCGACGGAACAATGGGTGCAAACTGTCTTTACCCGCTCCGTTTTACCAAGTGAAGAGTTAGCGGCTTCAGCTTTTTTCATCATCACTGGGCTCATACTAGATGCCAGTGCTGCGCCGCCAGCCATCAAGCCGGATCGTTTTAGGAAGCTTCTTCGACTGACCGCATTAGCAACCGCCATTTGATCATTTGATTGACCATAATTATCAGCGTGAAGATTACCCGACTCAGCGACTACTTGATTCGTTCTTCTTGTTAGTTTACTCATAACGCCCCCGGTTAGTTAGAAGCCGATTGATAATAATCGGCAACGTGATCCGTCAACTGATAGCCTTTTTGCTGTTTTTTTACTTCCGTGTTTGATTCAGTTGGACTGGCAATAGCAACATTTGGAAGGACAGCCGCACTCGCAACGCCAACACCTATAACGGCGGTCCTGGTTACGAAAGCCCTCCTATCTTTGTCTAGCAACATTTGTTGTTTTTCTTCAGCTATCTTTTTCATCAACTTCTCCTCTTTATTTACGGTTATTAATGGGATATTCAATTTCTGATATCGACTACTTGCTACTTCTAATTATTATGTCTGCATTGAAAAATATTCACCTTCAAATGCAATGAAAGCGCTACCAAAGCGGCCAACTGATTTATAAAATACAGCTGATTTAGCATCACTCAAATCGTCGAAAAAGCGCCCAATCCAAGGTGACATATGGGTTTTAAAAAAATTATGCTGCTGATCAATATCGATACCTTCACTAATCAATAACGAAAACACTTCACACAGCGCAGCCGCGTGATCTTCTGGCTCACAAATATTGTCATTGCGCTCAAAACCTAGTGTTACTAGGTCGTCCCGTAAATCACTTAAAGGCTGCTCCATCAAAAAACCAGTTAAATACCATGACCCATAAGGTACGACTTCACCCCTGCCCAGGCCAATTAATAACTGATGGTATTCGTCCTCAATCGAGTCGGGAGACAAAATTTTGGCTGACAGGCTTAGTGCCGTCATTGACAACAAGATGGCGTCATCTTCATTATTATTTTTATCTGATACGAGTTCAGACAGAATATTGAGTAAATTTTGATCAGGTGCTGCTCGCAATAGCGCCGCCAGCAGACTGTAGGTAGAAGCACGATACTGCTGCTCTATTGCTAATTGACTTTGTTCAGGTGCTATAGCGTTACCAATAGACTCAATTGCAACGCTATTGCTGGTTACAAGAGAATCCTTGGTGCCCCCTACTTCTGCTGAAAACGTTACATTTCTAGTTGAAGACTTGGCATGCAGTGTCATATTATTTTTCTCATTACGTTTGTGGTTAGCAATTAATGGTCCAATATTATTATGAATTTAACGACCAATAATTACCAAAATGGGTATCTTCAAAAAATAAGGTTAATTTAATGAGTCAAAACGTCCATTCATTGCTGCGTCATCTTGGACAATATCAACCACCCGGCAGTCTGCGCACATTTTTAGTCGGCTCATCGCATTAGCGCCTTGAAACATATAATGATCTTTTAGTTTCTCGGTCATCTTGTTAATAACGGATGTTGGCGCGAACGCTTTGCCACAACTAATACAATCAAAGGGACTGTCTTGATTAAGTGCTCGAGAACGATTGCGTTTTTCGCGATCAAATATGATTCGCGGCGCTATTTCAATCGCTTGCTCTGGACAGGTGAGCGTACAGACGTTGCATTGAATGCAATTGCTTTCAATAAAAAATACTTCGGGCACTTCTCGATTACTGCCGTCCTGTAATGCTTTGCCGGGGCAGGCCCCAACACAGGCCAGGCAGAGCGTGCAACTTTCAGAGTCAATTGTTACGGTTCCGAAAGGAGCGCCAGCTGGAAGCTCTATTTGCTCCTGTTGCTTTGTAGATTGCTGATATAGATGATCTATCGCCTGATAAATCGCATTGCGTTTGTTATCTGGCATGGCGTAAATCGCAGGCTTAATTTGCCAAGACCCAATTGGTTGCTGATTCTCTGACAGTAAATCGATGTTGTCAGCGATGTTATTAGTAATTGAAATGCGCTCTGAATTGATTTCAAGCCCTACGAGCATCGCCTTGACCCAACTTAATTGACGTTCCATGACTTCTAATGAACTTTTGGGTGCACTGTGGCTGGTCAACAGCATTACCTGAGACGCCCCATAGACTAATGTAGACAGGCACAAATCCATACCCACACTAGCAATCTCTTCCACCTTAACCGGCAGTATTTCTCTATGTGAAGAAAGGATGTTTTCCTCTAGTACTTCAGATTCATCGTCACTATAAAAAACAACAATCGGTTGCTGCCCACCCTGCTCTCGATAGGTTTGCAGCATTTTTCGCACCTGATTCCCACTATCAGCAAGACTCGGATAGACATATCGAATGGCCCCCGAAGGACAGGCTGTTGCACAGGTACCACCACCTTGACATAAAAAAGGGTTCACTTCGATTTTATCACCCAAGCTTATAATTGCATCAGCCGGACAAGCATCAATGCATTGAGTGCAAAACTGAACCCCATTGACGCCATGCGCACAGATACTGACATCGTAATTAAAATATTTAGGCTTTTCGAAAGTGCCTGTCATTTCACCCAGCTCCTGCGACAGAGCCTTAACCCCTATTTCTTGAATATTCCGATGTAAATAACCAGGTGGCAGGATTTCGATGTTTTTTATCGCTTGGGTATTTAAATCTAACACTAGATCAGCAGAGACCACCTCAGTGGATCCGCTACTATCGGTAAGCGTAACGCGGAAATTACCAAGGTAACCGGCTATATCCAGAGTTCTATCTGCCAAATATATCGCATTAGTCGGTACTGATTCACCTTTCACATCCGATACTAAAATAAGCGATATCGGCAAATCTAGAGTCATGTTGTGAGCTAAAGCCAAATCAGCAGAGTCACCGATCACAATGATATGACCGTTTGATTGGTAACTGATTAAGCTGGTTGGTACGGGCACAAATTCATCACGCTTGATTAACGCTTGAATTCTAGCTTCTGGATGATTACTCACAGTCATGATGATTCGCCTTTGATGATTATTGAACCGTCTAATGTTTCAATCTTTGTTAGCATTGAATTCAAACCTTAAGGATTTAATAAGACGTCGCTAGTTTCAATATTGCTTTGTTTTTGAATAGTATCGTGGGTATTGCCATCTGACTTATCGTCAGGCGAGCCTTGATCTAGATCTTGTTCTAGATCTTGTTCTAGATCTTGTTCTAGATCTTGTTCTAGAT
>CAWVZP010000077.1:0-12401 GCA_963934675.1 uncultured Gammaproteobacteria bacterium
GGAACAAAGGATACATTTGCGACAAATCGCCAGCCTGATATGACTTGGCCAACGTATAATAATAGATATTATGAACAATCACCGAAATCAAGATCATCGGCCAACTTTCCACTGACGGTAGTGGGACAAAAAACAGGAAGGGTACGCACAATAAAGCACTCACCAGCTGATAGGATGCAATACTGAACTCTGGCGTACCACCTGACTTGGCCATTGCGTTCCAACTGGCATGCAACAAAGCCGCCAGCAACACAAGGCCAACTAGCAGTGGCGACATGGGAGCGCCAGTTCAAAACTAATTTTGATCAAGTCACTTACTTAACCTCGGTTGCAACTGCTGACTCTTAAACTAAATTAACAGAAATTGATAATCCTCTGCCTACGAGATTATTTTAAGTTTCAAATCTATATCAATACTTACTTGATTATTTCTAATGAAAAGTCATAACGACTTCGAGAGTGCTGAGCTAAAAAAATTAACCCTAATGAACCATCCAACCTTAAATATAACACTCAATGCATTGAATTCAATCACCTTGGTAAAACTGGCTGTTATAAGCGTAAAATAAGTCAATCAATAGTATTTGGCATTAAATCTAAGGATCTATTCACAATTAAACGTTCATTTCCCCAGAAACACCGATCTATTGTTATCCATCAACTACTGTAGAATATTGCCGTTTTAATTGCCCACACAATGGCTGGTTCTAACATTAAGCTTAAATCCGAAATCTGGTATTTCCTCATCATCGCGTTCCCGCTGGCTGCGGCCTACCTGGCCGAGTACGCGATGTTTGTTACGACAAAAATCGTCGTTGGTAAACTCGGTTACCACCAACTCGCAGCGGTCGGTATTGCAGGCAGTTTATCCTTCGAAATACTCGTCATTCTCATGGGATTTCTTTCAGTCATTGGCGTGCTTGCGGCACAGGCCGATGGTGCAGGTGATAAGTCTCGACTTGGGCAGACGGTGAAACAGGGGTTTATTGTTTCAACTTTTCTAGGTGTTCCATCGATGATTCTAATCTGGAATCTTGATCTATTGCTCACAGCAACAGGGCAAGATCCCATGGTTATCGCCCTCGCAACGCCCTATTTGCATGGGCTCAGCAGCATGGCTTTACCTATTCTCTGGTTTTCGGTATTTCGAAACTTCATATCAGCGCTGTCTAAGCCAGCAGCAATCATGATCATCACCATTACGGCAGTTTTTTTGAACTATGTATTAACCGTTTGGCTAGTGTATGGCGGGCTCGGATTACCGGCTATGGGGCTGTTCGGCGCCGGACTGGCAACCACAATTGTCACCTGGCTTATGTTTTTTAGTCTGGCTATTTATATTTATCGTCATAGCGAATTTCGTGGCTATGGCTTATTTCATGGTCGGTGGCATTTTAACCGAACCATTACCAGCGAAATTATCAGACTCGGCATTCCTGTCGCTGGATTGACGCTAATGGAAGCTGGGATGTTTATCACCGTATCAATACTCTCTGGCGTTATTGGTGCTAAAACATTGGCCGCCTACGAAGTCGTCATGTCCTGGGTCGGTATTCCATTTGTACTCTCCCTGGGGCTAGCCGAAGCCACTATGATTCGAGTTGCCCAAGCGGTTGGCAAAGACCAGATACTAGATGCTCGGCGTGCGGGTAATTTAGGCATGATACTCGGCGGCGGTTTTCTGTCGGTATTGGTCGTGATTCCCCTTGGTTTTTCAGATCAAATCATTCGTTTATTCATTACAACTAGTGATGCAGGGTTTGAAGAAGTATCAGCACTGGCTGCTCAGTTCCTGATGATTGGAGCGATATTCCAGGTATTTGATGGTCTACAGGCAATTGCCGCACGCGCCCTGCGCGCATTTAAAGACATGATTGCACCGCTCTGGATCGCAGGGTTTGGCTATTGGGTGCTTGGCATTTGCGGTGGATCAGTCCTCGCTTTTCACTTCGAATTACAAGGTGCAGGCCTTTGGTGGGGGCTTGCAATCGGGTTGATGACCACAAGCACCCTGCTCTGTTTTCGCTTCAACAGGCTAACTCGGGATAAGATTAAAAAATTAAAACCGATCTAAAACAGATCGGTTGTAATGCAATAACCAAAGTACTTTGAAGGCTTGTTCATTGCGATTGACAGATTCTCGTTTACAAATGGCTATATTGTGTTTCTCCGCCTTGATAAAAAAGCACGAATAGTGGGTAACAATACCAAAATAATAGCAACCGCTAACAGTGCGCCCGTCATAGGTCGTTGCCATAAAAAGCCAATACCGTCATACAATTGTATGCTGCGCGAGAAATTATTTTCTAACATCGGGCCAAGTATAAAACCAATCAACAATGGCGCTAATGGATACCCTGCCACTCTAAATATGCATGCCATGACACCAAGGCCAATTAGAATAAGCAATTCAGCAGCGTTATTTTGGCCTATATAAACCCCCATTAGGGTAAAAAATAATATAAATGGAATCAGATAAGATCTTGGGACAGTCAGTATTTTGGCAATGTAGGGTATAAGCGGCAGATTCAACACCAGTAAAACAAGGTTACCAATATACATGGAGATAATAACACTCCAAAATAT
The DNA here is from genome assembly GCA_963934675.1 of uncultured Gammaproteobacteria bacterium. Lineage (GTDB taxonomy): Bacteria > Pseudomonadota > Gammaproteobacteria. Next base: position 2,587 of record CAWVZP010000077.1, read on the forward strand.
TTCGGGCTGATCAACCATTAAGCGCGGGCCAGGCGTTACGTTGAGAGCAATCAATGCACCCAACAGAATTGCAGTAGTGCCACTGCCAGGAATGCCTAATGTGAGTAATGGAACAAAGGATCCAGTGCACGCGGCATTATTTGCCGTTTCTGGTGCAGCAAGGCCTTTGATCGAACCGTTACCAAATTCTTTCTGTTCTTCCTTCGTACTTAAATTACGCTCAACGGCATAACCCAGAAAAGAAGCAATGGTTGCACCTGCTCCGGGTAGAACACCGATGAAGAAACCCAAAAATGACTGCCTCGCAATGACTGGCGCAATTGTTTTTGCTTCTTCTTTTGAGATACGTAAATCTTTTACCGCATTTTCCTGCTCAGATTTAGGCTTAGTTCGAGCAGGATCTAAAATTAGAAAAATAGCTTCAGGCAGTGCAAACATTGCCATTGCCAAAGTGATAAAGCCTATTCCGGATTGAAGGTTCAGCACACCATAGGTAAACCGAGGCATATTATATAATGCTGACTCACCAATTGTTGCTAGCATAAGACCTAATAGCGTCATTGCAAGGGCCTTGCTCACCTGTCCATTACTCGAAAATGCCGCTATCGCCGACAAACCGACAACCATCAAAGCAAAATACTCAGCCGAATGAAATAATAGAGCCACACTTGCTAAGACAGGGGCAAAAATCATCAACAAGATCGCGCCGATAGTGCCACCACAAAATGAAGAAATAGCCGCAATCGTTAGCGCCTTTCCTGCCTTACCTGCCCGAGCCATGGGATAACCATCAAAACTCGTCGCTACAGTACCAGCAACACCCGGCGCATTGATTAATATTGACGACGTGGAACCACCAAATATTGCACCATAATAAACACCCGCTAGTAGTATGATTGCCCCTGCAGGGTCACCTATCGAAATAGCCACTGGAATCATAATAGCGATAATCGACATCGGGCCTAAACCCGGCAACATACCAATGAATGTACCGATGAGACATCCGGCAACAACCATTAGGATCATTTTTAAAGATAGTGCAGTCGATAGACCGATTAATAGACCGTCGATCATTTAAAATCCTCCTGACAAAAACCAGGGCCACGGCCGCAAATAAATACCCAATACTTCCTGAACCAGATACCAGATACCACCGGAACCAATCACCGACACTATTGAAAGTAAAAGTAGTTTTCTTTCACCTAATACCATCGCACCAATAACCAAAAAACTAAAGGTCGAAACAATAAAACCCATCGGGCGTAGCAATAGCGCATAGGCGACCATCATTCCTAATAAAGCAAACGCAGGAAACCAGCTGTAAGATTGTAACTGCTGTAAATCAAGCTCAGTTTTAGTATTAGGACTAGGCTTAGACAGCACTAAGAAAAACCCTATCACGACGCCCATTGACGCTAGGATTTTAGGGAACGAACTAGGCCAAACAGGGCTCATTTTTGCAAATGGCGGTAAATTTCCATCGATTACAAAAAAGGCGGTGTAGCCATAAATAATGGAAACAGTCAGAAAAAACAGGGCAAGTGAGCGCTCTAGAGACAAGGTACTCTTCTCCTAACGGTATTGCCCCGTGAATCGATTCACGAGGCAACACCGATATTAATAAAAGAATTAAATAGGCAAACTATTTATAAGAAACCTAACTGACTCATGAGGTCACCAATGATTGTTTCCTGTTTTTCAAGAAACGAAGTGAAGTCGTCACCCGCATTATAAATATTGACCCAGCCATTACGTTCCCGAACAACTTCCCATTCTGGAGTTTTGTACATCGCTGCTAAAGCATCAATGTATTGGTCACGTTTTTCATTGGACAAATTTGGGGCAGCGAAAAAACCACGCCAATTGACAAATTCGACATCCACGCCTTGCTCTTTAAATGTTTGAGCATTGGGTGCCGCTGAAACGCGCTCAGAAGCAGTTGTCGCCAAAATACGAACTTCTCCCGCATCAGACAGTGCTATTGCTTCAGATAGGCCGGTAGACAATACCGCAATCTCTCCACTCAATAACGCAGCCATCGCCTTGCCACCAGCATCGTAGGGAATATATTTAACTTTTGTAGGGTCTTCGCCTGCTGCCTGAAATGCCATCGCTGCAACCAGATGATCCATACCGCCAGGTACCGAACCACCACCAACCGCAATTTTCCTAGGATCTGCTTTAAAGCTAGCTTGCAAGTCGCTAAAGGTCTTGTACTTGCTATCTTTACCGACGATAAAAGCTGCATAGTCACCAATGGTGCCTGCAACCATGGTTAAGTCACGAAAATTTTGCGGGAAAACTTTTGTTAATGAACGAATCACAATCGGTGTAGAGTTCACCATTAAGGTGCCTTCGTTACTTTTGGCGTTTTCAATTAAATAACCAATCGCTTTACCACCACCACCACCAGACATATTTTCAAACGTTGCCTGCTCAATAATTCCGGCTTTAGTTAAAGCCTCACCTGTACCACGTGCAGTTCCATCCCAACCACCGCCAGCACCACCTGGAATTAGGAAATGAATCGAATCAAGTTTCTCAGCAAAAACTGATGTCGAAATACCCGCTATTGCCAAGCTAAGGCAACCAGCAGCGGCCATAGTAAAAGCCCTACGGCGACTTTTTTTAAAATTATTGTTCATAGATATCCACCCTAAATTTTATTGTGTGCGAATAAGTAATTTACATCGACTCACTTAACGGGGAGAATAATTGGAGCATAATGGGTTTTTAATCTTTAAAAACAATATTGTTTATAATGTGCATGCCGACTAAAGTAATAATTCTTCACTAATGCTTCGAGCCTTACATCTTAGAAAAATTCGATCAATAACACTGACAATTATGACTAACGGTAGTGACGTTCAGGACGACCGACACCACCATAACTGACGTCAACTGCCAGCTCGCGCGTGCTGACTAAAAACTCCAAATAGCGTCGAGCCGTTGTTCGACATACGCCGATATCCTGTCCGACTAGATCGGCACTCAGTGAAGCCGGATTTGCATTAAATAATTCACGGACCTTTGTCAGTGTGATTGAATCAATACCCTTAGGCAGACTATCTTTTTTATTATCGACAGAGCCACCTTTGACGCCAGGTAGAAGTCCATCTATGTCAGATTGCTCCAGAGTTTCCAAGGTGTTGATTTTATTAAAATGATGTCTAAATCTGTCTAATGAATGACGTAACCGATTAAATTCCATAGGCTTCACAATATAATCAAACACACCACCATGCATTGCATCTTTAAGCGAGTTAACATCTTTTGCCGCAGTCACTAAAATCACATCGACTATTTTTTTACTTTCCCTCAAAGACTTTAAAAAATCAAGACCATTGCCATCAGGAAACTGTATATCCAGTAAAATCAAATCCGGTTCGAGGATAACGCTCATTTCCCTGCAGTCAGTCATGTTATGTGCAATACCAACTACCTCAAAGCCTTCGACTTTGTCCAGAAACCGACGCTGAATTTCAGCAATCCGCTCGTCATCCTCAGCGATAATAGTCCTAATTGCAGTCATTTAACTTCTCGAGTTTTTAGGTTAATATTTTTAGGAAGATACACAATGGCGCGACTTCCTCCAGCATCAAGATTTCGCAGCGTCATTTCGCCATGAAGTTGTTTTAAAATACAGGAAACCAGATATAAACCGTAGCCATGGCCCTCCTCTACTTTAGAGCTAACACCTTTATCAAATATAAATCCTTTATCTTCATCTGAAATACCCTTTCCGTTATCGTCAATTTCGAAAATTAAATCGTCGCCATAATCGCTCATAGACAGCGTCACATTACGATTGGCAATATCGTCTTTTGTTGTATTGACTCGAGTAGCCTCAAACGCATTATCCAGTAAATTCCCAATCAGAGTAACTAGTTTATCGCGCGGTATGCTTTTTGGAATGTCCACCATTTGGCTTTCTTTATCAACGATTAGCTCCAGTCCAAGTTCGCGCGCCCGATTAAACTTGCCTAAAATACACCCAGCAACAATAGGGTCCGGAACTACCGTTACCAACAGCTGCACTAAGTCCTGTATACCTTTGCTTTCCTGACCTATAAGTGCCATCGCTTGATCATTCGCGCCTAACTGAATTAAGCCTCCGATGGTATGTAGCTTATTGGCGTATTCATGACTTTGCGAGCGTAGGCTTTCGGCATATTGTTCAATTTGAGATAACTGCCGAGTCAGTAATTCAAGTTCTCCTTTAGGTCGAAAGCTAGAAACAACCCCGGTGATTTTCCCATTAACATTGACTGGCAATCGGTTAACTATCAAACTCTGGCCATTGATCCAGATTTCTTTGTCATGCACTGGCTTGCCATTTTTTAATACACTCCACATATCGCTCTCAGGCAATACTTGACGAATGTCCTTTCCAGTGAGCGATTGAGTTTTAGTCAATCCTAGGGTTTCTATCGCTGTGCGGTTGAAGGTCGTAATAAATCCCTCAAGATCAATCGAAATAATGCCTTCTTTAACCGTTTCTAAAGTCGTGTTTCGCTCCTCAAACAGGCGCGCTATTTCCTCTGGCTCCAATCCAAAAAGAACCTTTTTAAAGTGCCTGGAAATGGCCATACCAACCAACATACTAGCCAATAATGACGTTATCAAAATTAATATTACTGAGTTTTGATAGCCACTGACCCTATCATCGATACTATCTAACATATAGCCCACACTGGTGACGCCAATGATGTTGCCATTGCTATCAAAAATAGGTGACTTGCCGCGCATAGATGGCCCAAGACTACCCACTGCCTTCGAGACATAGGACTCACCGTTTTCGATCGCTCTCTGATTGTCTCCTCCCACACGTTTTTTACCAATACGTTCCACAATAGGATGTGAGAAACGGATACCGTCAAGATCACCAACGACAATGAATCTAGCATCTGTTTCTAAACGAATCGCTTCTGCAAAAATTTGAATTTGTTTAGCATCACGCTCGACTAACCCTTGACGAATTTGGGGTAGCGTAGAAATGACACGTGAAAGCTGCAAAGCCTGCTCACCGATGCGCTCTTCAAGCACTACTTCGATATAATGAAGCGTAAAACTACCGCTAACAATCGCCTGTAAAGTCACAATAAAAACGAGCGTCAACATCACCCGAGTTTGAAACCGGGCCTGCGTGAATAAACGAGTGATAGTGACCATATACAACACCTTAAATTTAGATTCGTCAGGAAGGTTGATGGATAAAATAGCTTTAATTAAAAGTTCTACAGTGGTTAATCTACATTAGTAAAGTAGATCATCCTTTGTCAAGGCTTAGAAGGGAGCAATATTAGGCTCCTATAAAGCAAACAGAATTCGAATCAAGACTAATCTCAATGGTGTACAAAAAATCAATTTATTTTTACGGAATCCTTCGCTGGGCAGAAAAAAGCGAATTAGCCCTGTAACTTGAAAAGAGGCTTCGAGCCGACTTTAAGCCCATTTATAGTATCTGTCGATGAAATAGCCTTATTTTTAAGCCCTTTTTTCAAACCAGATTTGGGACTTATTATAATAGTGTTAAACGCATTATTTTTGTTTATCAAGTCACGTTAATTTAACTATCCAACTATAGGCGTGTCCACCGAAGAGTGGGTGACAAAATGAATATGACTATCTGGCGCAGGTTTAAAATTGAATAAAAACTGTAAGCATTGACTAAAATTTGGAAAGAAATCGTCATAACGATACTGCAATTTTATATGATGAAAAGTGACGGTCACTCTAATGTCAAACCTGATACAACAATCAACTTATCCAAGATTGATTTTAAATGTTGAAACGCACTAAATTACAAATTATATTGATAAACACGCTTTAAACATTGCATATTTTAACTGATTTGAATATGCGCTAGTATGTTTCAAACTAAATCAAACTGAGAAAACTAAATGACTGCCTACTGGATTGCCCACGTCGACGTTACAGACCCTGATACTTATGCTAAATATGCCAAACTAGCCACTGCGCCCATTGAAGCCCATGGTGGAAAATTTCTCGCACGGGGATCTCGAACAGTCTGGTTAGAAGGCAACGTAAGAGCAAGGAATGTTATTGTCGAATTCCCAAGCTTTGAAGATGCAGAGCGTTGCTACCATTCAGACGAGTATGGTGAGGCGTTGAAATTTTCAAAAATTGCCTCTATTCGTGATGTTTGCATTATTGAGGGCAACTAAACTTTAAAGCCTGAATCGGTGTGCACCGCTTGAGTAGAGCGCAGCACCGATTCAGTTTTCCTATTACTACTTATTAGCGGTAAACTCTGGATAAGCTTCCAAACCACATTCAGTCAGATCGACACCGTCATATTCTTCCTCTTCACTCACTCGAATACCCATCGCTTTTTTGATTAGATACCAAGTTAATAAGCTGGCAAAGAAGACCCAGAGGAATATTACTAGCGCACCAACGATCTGGCCAACAAGACTAGCCCCATCATTGGTTAACGGTACTGCAAGCAATCCCCAAATTCCCACTACACCATGAACTGATATTGCACCTACCGGATCATCGATTCTTAATTTATCCAGAGAAACAATAGCAAATACAACAATAAAGCCGCCAACCGCACCAATTAAGCTAGCTTCAAGCGCTGTTGGTGTTGAAGGTTCAGCCGTGATAGCAACAAGTCCAGCCAGTGCGCCATTTAAAACCATCGTTAAGTCAGCTTTGCCAAACAGAATTCGTGCGAGAATTAATGCAGCCACAACACCACCCGCAGCGGCAGCGTTGGTGTTAACGAAAACCATAGCGACTGAGTTAGCGCTACTAATATCGCCTAATTTAAGGACCGAGCCACCGTTAAAACCAAACCAGCCCATCCAAAGAATAAAAGTACCTAAAGTAGCAAGAGGCATGTTTGCACCCGGTATGGCATTAATTTGACCCTGCTCTCCGTATTTACCTTTCCGAGCACCCAGTAATAAAACACCCGCCAAAGCCGCTGCAGCACCCGCTAGATGCACAATGCCTGATCCAGCAAAATCTGAGAAACCAAAATCATCACCAAGACTAAACAAGCCAAATACACTGCCGCCGCCCCAAGTCCAATAACCTTCTACTGGATAGATAAAACCGGTCATGACGACTGCAAAAGCAATGAATGCCCAAAGCTTCATTCTCTCAGCGACTGCACCAGATACAATCGACATCGCAGTAGCAACGAACACCACCTGAAAGAAAAAGTCAGAGGGTGCCGAGTAAACAGAACCGCCTTCGAAACCATTTTCGACGGATGCAGCAAGTGCATCAGCAACCAATGTATCGCCGCCTGACAAACCAGACAAGAATACGCCGCCGTCGTACATGATGTCGTATCCAATAACCATATACATGGTGCAGGCTACGGCATACAGCACAATATTTTTAGTTAGAATTTCAGTTGTGTTTTTGGAACGCACAAGGCCTGCCTCTAACATGGCAAATCCCGCTGCCATCCACATCACTAATGCCCCGCAGATGAGAAAATAAAATGTGTCTAATGCATACTGTAAATGAAATATTTGATTTTCCATGATCGCTCCTAAAGCGCCGTTGCACCGGTTTCACCGGTACGAATTCGAATAACTTGTTCTAGATTTGTGACGAAAATTTTTCCATCTCCAATTTTTCCAGTCCTTGCTGTTTCTATAATTGCATCAACGATGGCATCAACTTGGTCGTCTTCAGCTGCAATCTCTATTTTCACCTTAGGAATATAATCCACAACATATTCGGCACCGCGATATAACTCAGTGTGCCCTTTTTGGCGTCCAAAGCCCTTCACCTCGTAAACGGTTAAGCCATTGATTCCAATATTGGTCAATGCCATTCGAACATCATCAAGTTTGAATGGCTTGATAATAGCAGCTACAATTTTCACAGTTCTCTCCTCTCATTATTGAACTGAGTAAAGGCTACACAGCTGAAATTCTCTTCTCCATTATTTTTCCTCGGAGACACCCATCTCGATGCTTAAAAGGAGACAATTTATTGATAAAAATCTAACAGCTTGGTTCACAGCTGGCCCTTTGTCTTGACCCAATAACTTCTATTTAACTGTTTACAATCAATTATTTACAACAAAAATCTAATTGATTTAGAGTAATAATATTGACTTTTTATCCCTAGTTTAAATCACTTTTCAGGCTATTTTGTGGTTGATATAATGAGTAAACAAAAAGCCAGCAGCCATGGGAAAACGCACTGTTATAGTGCAGAATAAAGGTGCTTCTGTATAAACCTTTTTCGCTTAACGTCAAAACATATGAAGTTACAATTAATAGCGGCACCCTTATTATTATGTCTATTTTCATTAATTGTCAGTATTGCTTTCTACTTTTTCCAGCTCAATTCGTGGAACCTTGAACAACCCTCAAGCACTCGTTTTTTCCAACAATCTTTCAAAGCTTCTATTAGCCAGTATGAATATTTGCCCGCCTTATTGGCCAGTGACGATAATGTTCAAAATGCACTGACCAACCAAAATAATTATCCGAATAGTGATCAGGACACTTTAAATCGACAGCTCCAATTTGTGGCTCATCGTTCAGGTGCCAGTGCAGTTTATTTAATGAATAAAACGGGCAAAGTGCTGGCAGCTAGCAACTTTAAACAAACCAGCAGTTTCCTAGATCAAAACTATTCTTTTCGCCCCTACTTCAAAGATGCCATTGAAAAAAGAAGCCTACAGTTCTATTACGCCATCGGCGCTACGACTGGCATACCTGGCTTCTTCATTTCTGAGCCCGTGACGAATAACAAGGACGACGTTATTGGTGTCATTGTAGTCAAGCTAGACTTGCGTGAGTGGGAGGACAACTGGCGTAATGCAGGACAGAACATACTGGTTGCATCCCAAAACAATGTCATTATTTTAAGTGGAAAGGAGCAATGGCGATATAAAAGTGTGGGTCAACTGTCGGAACAAGTTCAGTCATCAATACTTCAACAACAACAGTTTGGTAAAACCAGAATATCCAGCCTGTTCCAAAAAACCTATAAACTCGGTCACTACGTCAATCTGTCCCTGTCTTTCTGGATAGTTGATGATGAAGCCTATCTGGTTAACTCATTTCCCATAGCAGACACCCATTGGAACTTATACTACCTGGAGAAAAATAGTCGCTTTACTCAAAATGCTTTCATATTTTTTATTATCTTTTTTGGCGCGCTATCGCTTGGATATTTATACTTTCGAGAGCGACAGTCAAAATTGGTGTCTCGAAAGCAAGCGGCTAGTGATGAGCTCAGGCACAGTCGCGAACTAGAAACCATTATCGATAAAATTCAGATAGGGGTTGTCTCTATCAATCAACGAGGCGACATACTTTTTTTAAACGATGCCGCTAGAGACTTGCTGCAGTTGAGTGTATTGACTGAAAATCAACCGTCCGTTCCGATTCAGTCAGTTTTGGATATGCGTATGATTGCCCCATTTGAAGATTATCTGTTGCGGCACAGTGATGTCATAGCTGCCTTCCATGAAACCAACGTTTTGAATAAAAATCAGAAGTCGACACCCGTCATGTTTGCCATCAGCCAAGCCAATATAGAAAGTGATACCCGTCTATTAGTAACATTGATCAACATAGAAAAACGAAAGAAAGCGGAACAAGCGGTTATCAAACTCAACGAATCACTAGAAGAACAGGTTGAACATAGAACTCAGGCATTACGAGACGCACAAACCGCAATGGTTCAACAAAGTAAAGCCGCTGCGTTGGGACAGATGGCCGCCACGGTAGTACATGAACTTAGCCAACCCCTCTCGGCCATGAGTAGTTCTATCACAGCCGTCCAGTTAAAGGTTAAGAAAGATGACT
>CAWVZP010000078.1:0-12328 GCA_963934675.1 uncultured Gammaproteobacteria bacterium
CAATATACGTTGATTTGTAACCTTGCTGAAGTAATTCTTCGGGGGAGTTGAATTAAAATCACCAAACTAATCTTAAGCAGGCTTAAATAAACAGTGTCGAAGAAATTAATGCTTTTAGAGGTAATCTAAATATAATTCATTATCATCTCAATGGTTTTACAGGAATGTGATTTTTGACTGTTGGTTTTTAGGCGGTAGTGCTGACAAGAAAATACCTTTCGAGCTAGAGAATTATAAGAATGAATCAAAATGATAGAGATGCAAGTGAACCGGTCGGCCTATGGTTTTTAGGTTGGACTTTTTTGAAGATAGGGAGTGTTGCATTTGGTGGATTTATGGCGCTCATTACAGTAGTTCAAAACACCATTGTTGAACGTCACAAGTTACTAGATTCAGAAGAGATTCTAGATGGAATTTCTTTAGCAACCTTGCTTCCTGGGCCAGTAGCTGTAAATGTTGTGAGCTATATTGGTTATAGATTACGGGGTGGAATGGGCGCTTTCGTTTGTGCTACTGCTGTTATTCTACCTTCGTTTTTTCTACTTTTAGCACTAACAATAGCTTACTTAGAATGGGGTGAGCTGCCAGCCGTTGAAAAAATATTAGCGGGCGTAATTCCTGCCGTTGGTGCTCTTATTATTAATGCTGCTTGGGGAATGAGAGGTAAGGCTTTAAAGGGTACTGTCGAAAAGGTCATGGCTATAATAGCGGCTATTTTATTGTTGACTGTCGGCGGTTTCTACTTGACGTTGGGCTTGGTTATTTTATCTGGTTTTATAGGTTACTTTTTATTTCGTAATAACCAGTCAAACCCAAGTAAAAATATATTTATTGCTCCCCTAGCACTAAATGAAAAGATAGTTTGGGGTATTTCAGTTTTGATGCTGCTTGCCTGTCTAGCCTTGTTTTTAATTAACTCTCCCCTTCTTATGAGCGATTTAAATAGTCAATTGTTCGTGACTTTTTCTGGTATGAGTTTAATGTTATTTGGTGGCGGTTTTGTTTTCATTCCATTGATTCAGGAAGTGGTGGTTGATGGTTACCATTGGGTCAGCCAAACAGAATTCACAACCGCTATTGCCTTAGGTCAGGTAACACCGGGACCAATATTGATTAGTGCGACCTTTATCGGATATAAAGTGAATGGTGTAGTAGGTGCTTTCATTGCTACATTTAGCATCTTTTTTCCTCCGGCGTTGTTGATGATCACTGTCTCAAAGGCTTTGGATTATGTTAAACAATCTCCAGCAATTCAGGCAATAATGCAAGGCGTCAGGGCTGTAGTCGTCGGATTAATTTTTGCCGCGGGCATAGTTGTTATGCAGACTGCCCCAATTTCATGGGTTTCGGTTGTTATCTTTATGGCTACTTTAGTGGCATTAATTAAATATAAAGTGGATGTGGTTTGGATTATTCCGACTACTGGGTTTTTCAGTTATGTCTATTACGATTACGCTACCGTTCTCGTGTTGCTGTAGCTTGTATGAAGTAACTTTAATCCTATTAAAGTTACAATCAGTGAAGAATTTAGAATTTCTATATGTCGCTAGTACAAAAATCTAATTTTCAGGTTTACTTGTCCAACTGTTTGAATCATCCCAATGTTTTTTTATTTCTACAATGATGGGAGAGATGCTAATAAATATCTCCACCAGTTTTGGGTCAAAATGAGAACCGGAACCTTTTTTTATTTCTGACATAGATTCTTCTATAGTCCACGATTCCTTGTATGGACGTTTCATTGTTAGTGCATCAAATACGTCAGCGATAGCTACTATTCTTGCAGATTGAGGGATTTCTTCACCAGTTAAACCTTCGGGATAGCCACTACCATCCCATCTTTCATGATGATAAAGTGAAACTTCTGCTGCAAGTTTAAATATTTTTGACGGGCTCAAACTTAGTATGTCGTAACCAATAACTGGGTGAGTCCTCATTATTTCCCATTCTTCGGGCGTTAACTTCCTTTTAGCCTTGAGTAGTCCATCTGGTATGCCTATCTTCCCTGTATCATGCATTGGCGCAGCCAGTTCTAGCCGTTCTGCTCGCGCAATGGACCACCCTGTTGCCAGTGCGATAGCTTTCGAATAGGCTGCCATCCTCCAAATATGGACACCTGTGTCTGTGTCATTGAGATGGCCAGCTTGCCCTAACATATGTATCGCTGATTTTCGGCTCTCCTCTAGTTCTTTTACTCTAACTAGTGACAGATGGGTCTTGACTCGCCTGAGTACAATTGCTGCTGAAATAGGTTTTGAAATGTAATCAACAGCACCAGCATCGAAACCTTTTGCTTCGCTTTTTGCTTCGCCCATGGCGGTAACAAAGATAACAGGTATGTTTTTTGTAGAAGGCATTTTCATTAATTTTTGGCACACCTCATAACCGGTAAGACCTGGCATCATTACGTCAAGTAAAATCAGATCTGGTTGACGCTGTTCGGCAATTTCCAGACACTTTGCTCCATTATTAGCAAACATTAAACTATAGTGGCCTTTTAAAACCATGCGTAATAATTGTAAATTATTGGGTTCGTCATCGACAATTAAGATGGTCTTCATTTTAAAGTTTACTGCTCACTACTAGCGGATGATTAAATTGTTCTAAGCAACTTGAGAGCACTTAATGCTTCATCAAAATCAAAATCATCCATGGCTTTGCTTAGTACTTTAAGTTGGATTTCTGGCAAATATTGACGCAATTCGTCTAAAATAGGTTCTACCGAATCTGGGTTATAATCATTAATGGCCAAAGCCATACTATCCATTAATTTATTGATTACCGCAGGCTCAGCTTTTGTCAGCTTTATTGGATTGGAGTAACGACTAAGGTTAATTTTTGCAATAGCTTTTACAGCGCTATCCAGCACTTGATGCAAATCACTCGTACTATTTTTAGCTTGGTTTTCATTGTTACTCTCTATCAGGTCGTCTATTTCGCTAGAGAGCGTTGCTAAGTCCTTAAGAAATAGATTTCCAGCTACGCCTGTTAAGGTGTGCATTAGGACTTTGGCTTCAGTGTTTTTCGATTGTGACAGTAGCTCGTTGAGTTTTTCTGCATCGCCACTATGGTTAATCGAAAAGCTTTTTAAAGATTTAGCGTACTGATAGTCATCTTTCCAGGTATCGAGAGCTTTATTTATGGATACAAACGGTAGCATTGATTCGAAGTCAATGTTGTCACTGCTATTAATATCAATACCGTGATGCTCATTTTTTTTTCCAATACCGGCAGGAACCATTTTTTCCATTAGTTCCGTGAGCCGGCTAAAGTTGATCGGTTTAGCTTCGATGGCATCCATTCCTGATTTATTGCAGCGCTCGTGGTCTTCAGTCATTACGCTTGCCGTTAATGCCAAGATAGTAATGTGAGTTTTACTATCATCTTCGATATTTCTGATGATACGGGTTGCTTCGAGGCCGTCTATTTTTGGCATCATTACATCCATCAGTATGAGATCGTATTCGCCGTCCTTATACGCATTTATTGCTTCTTCGCCATTTTGAACCCACTTTACCTCGTGCCCCAGTGGCTTAAGTCTAAGCAATACTAGGCTTGCATTTTCTTTTATGTCTTCTGCAAGCAGTATTTTAAATGTACGTGGCGAACGAAATTCTTCTTTATGAGAATAAACGTCTGCATATAAGCATTCACTACTTTCATCGGCTTCATCTAATTCGACAGTAAAATAAAATGTAGAGCCTTTTCCCTTTTTGCTTTCCACCCATATTCTTCCATTCATTAATTCCACAAGTTGTTTGCTAATGGTAGTACCTAAACCTGTGCCACCATATTGTCGCGTAGTTGAAGCATCAGCTTGAACAAATGCATCAAATATTTTTTTGCAATGCGCTCTGCTCATGCCAATGCCGGAGTCTTTGACTGAAAAGGTTATTTGATTCCCACTTTTTTCAGGATAAATTGATATTTCTATGGTTCCCTGCTCAGTAAACTTAATTGAATTTCCAACCAAATTAAGGATGACTTGTCTGAGCCTTGTCGAGTCACCGTTGTATTTGTTCTTAACTGCGCTGTTAATAACTAGCGTGATCTCTATGTTCTTTTCTGCAGCTTGCATTTCTACCAGTTTTAAAGCGTCTTTCACCGCGTTCGGTAAATGAAAACAGGCGTTTTCTAACGAGAACTTTCCGCTTTCTAACTTTGACATATCTAACACATCATTAATAATAGTTAGTAATGACTTTGATGAATTTAGAATCGTTTGTACCTGAAGTTTTGATTCTGTGCTGATAGACTCATCGAACAGTAAGAGTTCAGAAAAACCAATTATGGAGTTCATCGGGGTACGAATTTCATGGCTCATATTGGCAATAAATTCACTTTTTGCTCTAGCACCAGCCACAGCAGCATTCTTTGCATTTTCAAGTTGTTGAGTTCTTTGGGCGACTATGGCTTCCAGGTTTCTTTGATGTTCGAATAAGGCTAGTTTAGATTCGTTAATCTCAGTAATGTCGCGAATTACACCAACAAACTTAGACTCATCTTCAACTACCATTTCACCAATGGTTATATCGACAGGAATGATTTTTCCGTCCTTGTGCATTGCCGTGAGTTCCCTACTTTTTTCGATTACTTTGCTATGCTTAGTTTTAGTATAGTTCTGCAAAAAAACGTTATGAGTCAAAGCATCCTTTTCTTCCATCAGTATGCTAACGTTTTGACCGATGATCTCTTTCGTTCGGTAACCAAAGAGTTTTTCAGCAGCGCGGTTATAATTGGAAATTATGCCCACTGAGTCAATAACAACTATTGCGTTAGGGGAGGTCATAAACATCGCTTGATTGAGGCTTATTTCTTTATCTAGATTGATGTAAAGTGCTTTTAACTGTGTTGCCATACGATTAAAAGCGGCAGCCGTAATACCCAGTTCATCATTGCTTTTAATGTCGATTCGATAATCTAATTGACCATTTGAAAGAGCCTCTGTTCCGGCAATTAAGGCATTGAGTTGTTTGGTTAGATATCGGCCCAGAGCGAGGGCGAAACCAATTGTTAAAAGTAAAGTAACAAATGACAATATAATCAATCTGTTACGAGTATATTTAGCATCTCTAGAAATAATGTCTGTATTAAAGCCTAGTTCCACTCGACCGTGAGTAGTGCCCCCTTGTACAATTTTAGCAACCGAATCGTAAACATTGTCATCAACACTAGATAGGTTTGAATCAGCTTTAAATTTTTTATTGAGTAAATCTGGACTTCCCTGTTCGGCTAGTATGTTACCTTTGTAGTCTAGAATTTTCACATACAAAATTCCTTGTTGCGTGATAATACCTTTAACGTAATTTTCAAGTGTAGCGATGTCATAGGAGAGCACACCATCTTTGGCTAGAGTTGCAAGCAGTTGTGTTGCTGTATTAGCTTTTTCAGATACGCCGCTCTGAGCTGTTCTATTGAGCTCAGTAAAACTAACATATAAAAGCAGCAATAAAAGTGATCCTTGGATAATAGCAAGACCAAGGGCAGTCTTAAGCTTAAATGACATTATTCAATATTTAAAGAATCAAGCTCAATAATATTGAGCTCTCTTACATCTTTCCAATCCTTGTCTTCAGCTTTTACAAATCCTTTTGGCATGCTTAAATTATCTAAAATTACAGTTCCATCGTCGTCGTTAATGACATCTATAAGCGCTTGCTGAAAACTGATGGCTATGGTGTTTGGAACAATGGGGTTGACCGCAAATGCGTGAGGGGTGTAACCGGGGCTTTTCCACAGTATTCGTACATTGTCACGTGTATTTTTATCCGTGTTTTTAAGTGTTCTCACTATGCCCCCACCGGCAACAAAAAAACCTTTAGATACAGTTTTATAAACAGAGTCGTGAGATGAAACATAGATCGGTTTAAAATCAACACCCGCTTTTAGAAGTGATCCTCGAGGAAGCATGCTCGCGGCGAAAGCGCCTGGAGATGGAAAAGCAATTTCTTTACCAGAAAGTTGTTTGATAGATTTTATTTCACTTGTTTTGTGCGTAACAATAATGCCATGAATTTCCTTGTCTTTTTGTTTCGCTAAAGCCCTGTACCCTGGTGAGCTGTTGAAAACTACAAAGTGATATGGATTCATGTAGGCAAAGTCGTAGATAGATGACTTAATGTTTTTTTCAAATTCAGGTATATCCTTACTAGTCATCACTTTAAAATGATGGCCAGTAGTTTGCGAAATCTTATCAAATAAGGGCGCCCAAATTTTGATGACTTTGCTGGCCGAATGTTGAGGTACAATCCCGACAGTATAGGTTTTTTTAGGCGTTGTTTCTTGAGCTAAAACTGGTAGCGTAAATAATAAAAGAATACATAAATATAGTGCTCTAAGGCATGGGGTTAACATTTAACACATCCTCTGGACTGCCAATATAAATAGTTTATACGAAATTGAAAATTAACTTATCATAAGTTCAGCAATTCAGCAATTCAGTAATTCTCAGTCTAATATTAAACAGCAGGTTACAATTCACCTCGAATGTCTAAAAACAATGTTTCTGGTCTCTCTTCGTTATAATGAGCGAAGAAAAAATACCCAAGATTACTTAATATATGAGGAGTTCAAAAATAGTTGGTGTAATTATTCCAACTGATTTACGAGGTTGTTAGTGACGAAATTAATTGCTAAATATTATTATTCCTAATGAACCTCTGGAGCAGGCAGCGACATAAATAGAACTCTGCAATACTGCGGTTTATCAGTTGCTATTGTGGTTTGTTAGCTTTGTTGTCATTAAACTGTAGGTGGTTGCAATTTTCTAAATGACATGGAACAAATGTCTTATCAATCACGCTTGGCAAATGTAATAAACCTATAAGACATTCCTTAATGACCAATAAACAGATGCCAAGTCATGTGGGTCTTCGAAAGCTCACGATGCAAAGTGGTTATCAAATATAAGCGATTGATTGGATGCGTTACATGAGTTCAAGCTGAGCCACCATAAAATCATCAAATCGTCTCTGAAGACAATTGAGTTTTAGCAGTTTTCCAAACTTACCTTTGGACTCTGTTCTTTATGGGCTTACTTAATTGTTTACTCAATGTGAGAAAATCAGCTGAATAATTGGTTAACCGGTCAATAAGATGTTCTCGTTGTTTTGTAAGAATAATTTTGTCAATACTTAAAAAGGCACTCATCCAATAAAGTCGCACCTGGCGGGTCATGTCTTGTTCCTGAGCATCGGTTCGTTTTAATGCGACAAATCGATCATACAAATACTGTTCGATTATTGCTTTACTCGGATGGCTACGTAGAAGTTCTATAAACTTTTTGTGTCTTAATTTGTTTTGATCAAACCAGTATTGGCGGTTATCTGGACGGGCATCACTAATAATCCGCATTTTTTTGATTTGGTTTTTGTCAAAATCACCAAACCAGTCCTCCATGTTTTCAATAAAACGTGTGAAGTTTTCCTCCGCATACTCGTTTGGCGAATTATCAAGTTCTTTTGCTCGTTTGACACTTTTTTTGAGGAGTACTTGATCATAGTAATTGATTTGTTTGATACTGACAGTTGATAGAAACTGACTGGCCGCTGGAATACTGGCTTCGACTAGTCGGATACGGGCTGAGGTGACCTTATCAAAAAATAGATCGAGTTCCTCACTGTTTAGTCCATTGGCATATTGCTGAGTAAATTGATTGAGTAGATCAGAGTATTTAACGAGTTCTTGCTGTCTGTGCCATTGTAGAATGCTGTTAATATTGGATTTTAGTTGCTGTTTCTGGGGCCCTGAGAGTGAAAAGTAGTCGTCAATTTTGCCGCGAACTAGCCAGTCAGCATTGTTGTAAACGAGTGATGCCGAACTACAGCCAGTGAGTAGGGCTGTCATCAACATCCATTTCAGAATGGGTCTAGTGGGAATAGATTTGGTGAACATAAATTTCAACATATTACTATTCGACATTCAACGATGGGGTTTGGTTTCGTTTAAAATTTACAATTTAACGTGATTATCAGAGCTTGATCGTTAAATAGCGTTTGTTGATTCTAATTATTATTTTTAGAGCCGCTTTGCAGTGATACCATGTCAAATTTCCAACTTGTAGTCTGTAATTGCATCCTGATATGTCAACTTTCCAAAGCTTTAAACTGGGCATTCGCTGTTCTGGTGGCTATTTTATTTCGACCTTCCTGTTTGGTATAATGTTTGGTATTGCCGCAGTTTCAGCTGGAATCGAACAGTGGCAATCGCTATTAATGAGTGCGTCCGTTTTTAGTGCGTCAGCACAGTTCGTATCACTCGAATTTTGGCAATCACCATTACCACTGGGTACGATCGCATTGTCGATTGCGCTGGTGAGTAGTCGTAATATTTTGTTAGGTATGTCGATGACCTATCACTTTGATGGGCATAGTTTGCTTCGCCGAATCGTCTGGTTGTTTTTATTAAATGATCCGGGTGTTGTTACCGCACTAAGTCTTGATAAACGTGTCGACAGGCTTGGTTATATCTTCGGCTATGGTGTTTCATTGCTGGTGAGTTGGGTGCTGTCAACCTGGGTTGGACTGTATCTGGCGGAATGGTTTGCGGGGGCGAATTTAGGTTCACTTGATTTTGCTGGGCCCATGGTAATGGCGACGATGATGATTCTGTTCGTGAAGGGATCGGGTGCAAACGCCTTGCCGTGGATTACTTCAGGCGTTGTTTCGCTCATATTGTATGAACTGGATTGGTCAAATTACTTGATACTACTTGGATCAGTGTTTGTTGGAATTGTGGTAGCCGTAGTGCACGAGCGCCGAAAACATGCTTGAACCAGTCATTAACAGTAAAGAAGTGTTAATAGCTATCGTAATGATAGCCTCGATTGTTTATCTATCGCGGGTTGGTGGATATTTGCTTGGATTACAGGTTAGGCATATTGGCGGCCTACGACCCGTGCTTGAAGCTTTGCCAGGCTGCGCATTTATGGCGATCTTAGTACCAGCCGTGAGGCAGGGGAATCCAATAGAGATCATTGCTTTGTTGTGTGTTGTAGGTTTGATGTGGAAAACTAATAGCGTGGTGCTAGCGACAACGACAGGAATGGCAGTTTTGGTATTGGGCGGCCCATTGTTAGGAATGATCTAATTGTTAGGTATTGACTCATCCGATCACTTCCTGCGTGGCTAAAGCTTCACCCCCTCTGTTTTACAGAAACCTTTAATACAGAGCTTGGACTTTAGTCTTGGAGTGTTCGCCACTTATTAAACTCTGCTGAGATCAAATCCTAGCAGTTGTCTCGAAGCTGCCTAATAGTCGCTATCAGTTCTGCGTTAACTTCCCGTGGCCCTGTGTTTTCTCTGTTTTTATGCCGTCTGGCACCCGGTAGTCGAGCACCTTTTATGGTTTCGTATTTTTCGAAAAACCGATCAGTTTGATCGTTGGAGTTTTCTCCGGATTTGTTACCTGACATAATATCGGGTGACATTGCCAAAATGAATTGGCCCCCTCTTGCCGGCCCTTCATCAGCATTGTCTTTTTGCTGAGTTTCATAAGAGAAGGTTTCGCCAACCATTGGACCAGATAGCAGCTCAACCATTAGCGCTATGGCGGATCCCTTGTGACCACCAAACGGAAGTAAAACGCCTTTAACAATTTCGGCTGCGTCGGTTGTTAATTCACCGGATGCGGATAATCCTGTGCCCAGCGGCACTTCGTGACCGTCGCGGGCTGCAATCATTACTTCACCCATGGCCATCGATGCGGTTGCCATATCAATCACGATAGGATTTTTACCCTTACGTGGCCATGCAAAGCCCATCGGGTTGGTGCCAAATATGGGCGTCTTTCCACCGGCGGGTGCAACCCAGGGCAGATAAGATACAGTGGTAAGGCCGACTAATCCGGCCTCAGCAATCTGTTCAACTTCAGGCCAGAGTGCTGCAAAATGGTGCGAATGTTGAATAGCGACCGCTGCGAGTCCAAATTTTTTGGCTGCGTCAATCAGAGGGGGTAAGCTATACTGATGCGCGATGGGTGCATAGCCGTTTTTAGCATCACATCGAAATATGATAGGTGTGACTTGTTCTATTTCTGGCTTTGCCCTGCCATCGACTTTTTGACTCTTAAGTCCCGTGATATAGCCAGGAATACGAAAAAGTCCATGAGAAATAGAGCCATCTCTTTCCGCTGTGGTGACGGTATTGGCAATAGCGTCTGAATTTTCCTCGTTGGCGCCGTACTTCAATAATGTTGTTTTAGCCAGATCGTATATGTCAGCCAAGCTGAGGTCGATGGTAGAAGTTGCCATTAGTGAAAGTCCGTTACTGAATACAAAATAAGTTTAACAGTAGGCAAGGGCGGCTTCATCTAAAAAATTTTCACAAAAAATTAAAGTCAGGGTCGATGCCAAGGTCACACAGTTCATTTTAAAAGTATCTGAATTTGGTTATAACCAGCGCCTGACTTTATTTTTATAGATTGAATATTCATCTCCAAACTTACTTTCCATGACTCGTTCTTCAGGGGTGATTTGAAATCGAGTGATATAGATAACGAAAAGTACGGGGCCGATGAATGGCCATAGCATCGACAATTGAATAGCCCATGCCATTAAAAATAAAAAGAGCCCGACGTACATTGGATTGCGGCTTAAGCGGTAAATACCACCTGTTACAAGCGCTGAAGTCTTATTCGGACTCATTGGGTTGATGGTTGTTTTCAATTGGCGAAAAGCGAGCAAACCACAAACGTCGAACGAAACCCCCACAATGACCAGAAATAGAATTAAGATTTCACTCATTTCAGCTGATAAAGATAGGGCCGGCTCATAAGCGGACAGGTGCCACATCGTGGCCGCGATGATCAGAGCGACGGCAGGTGGTGGCACCTTGTTGTCGAGTTTTAATTCAAATATGGACATGGTTTACTCCAGAAAGTCCTGCATCCACTGATCATAAACATCGACCTTTGACCATTGCCTTATCAGATTCTTATCGAAGTGATTGTTCAGGACGCTCGGTTTAGTGCCTTCGCGCAATGCTTTCAGCGTATCATAGGTTGCCTGCATAGCTGCCATGACTGGTTGGTGTCCTTGCAAGCAAAGGCTAACACCCTGCGATGCGAGGTAATTTAAGTCCATAATGTCAGCACCCGCGCCACCTAAAAATAAGGGGAGCTTGCATTCGCTGGCAATGGCTTCGAGTTGTTGCTTCTGTTTAATTCCAATCAGAAAAATAGCGTCGACTCCGGCTTCTTGATAGGCTTCAATTCTGGCAATGGTATCGTCAATACCAGTTACTGAAATAGCGCTGCTGCGAGCGGCAATAACAAGCGAAGGGTCGGATCGACCAGCCACCGCCGCTTTCATTTTACCAACGCCTTCTTCGATCGAGATTAAACTGGTTTTCCCGCCACTACCAAATGGGCGTGGTAATTCGGTATCCTCTATTGAAAGTGCCGCTACCCCAGCTGTTTCCAGCTCTTCAACCGTGCGCTTCACATTCAAGGCGTTGCCGTATCCATGATCAGCATCGACCATAATCGGTAGGTTGCTAGCTCGACAAATGCGATAAGCCTGCTGTGCAAACTCATTGAGTGTGAGCAATATATGATCCGGGTCACCCAACACCGTTAACGAAGCGACCGAACCAGCCAACATACCGACTTCAAAGCCAAGGTCTTCCGCGATTCTAGCTGAAATAGGATCGTAAACAGAGCCAGGATAAGCGCAAGTTTTACTATCGAGGTGAGCGCGAAAACTTTTTCGTCTATTTTGCCAATGCATGGGAATCAGTTTCTCCTGACGCGACTGTTATGCTTTTTTGATAAGGCCAATAACATAAAGTAGCATAATAGCGCCTACCGTTGCCGTTATGATTGAACCAATAAAACCGTCAGCCGAAACACCCAGAAAACTAAACACAAAGCCGCCAACGACAGCACCTATAATTCCGACGACCATATTACCGATAAGGCCTAAGCATTTTCCCTTCATTAATCTTCCAGCTAACCAGCCAGCTAAAGCGCCAATTATTAAGTAAATAATCAATCCTGTTATACCCATAAATATAGCTCTCTGTGTTTAAAGTAATGACATAAAAATAGTTTATAACTGACTAAAAACCGAAGCAAATAGCCGCTATATCTTAGAATTCACGAAAGTTTTGGCTGTCATACCAGCGTACAGTGTAAAGCCCGGTGCGAATAGGCAAGTATCGACGATAGTACGGATTTTACGAGGGCAGCCTTTGGCCATTGGCGGTAATGCGACTATTAATTCTAAGTCCGATAGACTCTTTACTAAAGCACTAATGTCACCGGTTCCAGATTCTTGCTCTCGGTCACTACTCGCCCAACGATTGCAGAACGAGAATAGCCCGCCTCAATC
>CAWVZP010000079.1:0-12276 GCA_963934675.1 uncultured Gammaproteobacteria bacterium
TTGATTTTGGTATCGACACCAACAACATGTTTAGGCTGTGGGACTGGGTCGGTGGTCGCTATTCGCTTTGTTCGGCTGTCGGCTTATCGATTTCGATTGCGATTGGAATGGAAAACTTTGAAGCATTGCTCGATGGTGCGCATGCAATGGATCAACATTTCCTCGACAGCCCACTCGAACAAAACATGCCGGTTTTGCTCGCAATGATTGGCATTTGGTATCATAATTTTTTTGACGCTGATTCTTACGCGGTCGAACCTTATGATCAGTATTTGCACCGCTTTCCGGCTTTTCTACAGCAACTAGATATGGAGAGTAACGGTAAATCGGTCACTTTAAATTCACAAACTATTACCGACTACAGCACAGGCCCTGTGCTTTGGGGCGAGCCCGGCACCAATGGCCAACACGCCTTTTTTCAGTTATTACATCAGGGTACTCGGATGGTACCGGCCGATTTTCTGGCTCCGATTCACAGCCAGAATCCATTGGGCGACCATCACCAGTTATTACTGGCCAATTGCTTCGCACAGACCGAAGCCCTGATGCGGGGTAAGACCGAAGCCGAAGCGCGTGCCGAACTAACCTGCGAAGGGCTCAGCGGTTCGGCGCTAGAACGACTGTTACCGCACAAAATTTTCCCCGGCAACCGACCCACAAACACCCTTTTATTTAACAAGCTCGACCCGTACACGCTTGGTGCTATCATCGCGCTCTACGAGCATAAAGTATTCGTCCAAGGAGTAATATGGAACATCAATTCCTTCGATCAATGGGGCGTCGAGTTAGGCAAACAACTGGCAAAAACAATTTCAGCGGCGTTAAGTGGCAATGAAGAAGTGTCGTCATTCGACTCATCGACCTGCCAGCTCATTAACACCGTCAAACGAAATACCGAGTAAACGCATTCGATGACACATATTTTAATGATTGCTGCTGAAAACGGCGCACTACCTGGCGGTAAAATCGGCGGCATTGGTGACGTTGTGCGCGATGTACCATTGGCGCTGGCAAAACTTGGTTGTACGGTTTCCGTGTTAACACCTGGTTACGGAAAATTTGCGGCACTGCCTGGTGCACAGTTAAAACAATTGCTTACTATTAATTTTGGTGGAAAGCCACAGACAGTTGAACTCTTTCATTTGAGCCAAACGGGCAATCACGAAAACGTCCAGCACTACGTCATCGAACACCCTTTGTTTAGCGTGTGTGGCGCAGGCAAAATTTATTGTGATGACCCACCTGACCGTCCATTTGCGAGTGACGCCAGCAAGTTTGCACTGTTTTGTAGCGCTGTTGCCGAAGCCATTGAAGTAAGTGCTTTCGGCGACATCGATGTGCTTCATTGTCACGACTGGCACAGCGCTTTTTTACTGATTTTGCGTCACTACATGCCGAACTACCAAATACTTCAAAAGCTACATTGCGTTTACAGTATTCATAACCTGGCTTTGCAGGGTATCCGGCCATTTCGGGGTGATGAGTCATCGCTCGAAGCCTGGTTTCCTGAGCTATTTTACGACGCCGCACTTCTCGGCGACCCAAGATGGACCAACTGTGTCAATCCAACCGCCAGTGCAATACGCCTGGCCGATACCGTGCATACCGTATCACCCAGTTACGCCAAAGAAATATTACAGCCCAGCGATGCCAGCATCGGTTATTATGGTGGTGAAGGGCTGGAAAAAGATTTGAATAAAGCCAATGCTGAACAACGATTATTTGGCATTTTGAACGGATGTGAATATCCTGTGCAAGACCAGATTAATGACGACTGGCCCAGATTGTTACAACAAATGCGTGACACCATAACTCAGTGGATCAGTCGCAGCTCAAACCTCGCCAGTGTGCATTTTATTACATTTAATGCGCTCAACAAAATTAGCCCAAAACGACCGAAGATGTTACTCACCAGTGTTGGTCGCATTACCGAGCAAAAAATCGCTTTGATGCGCCAAAAGACGTCCTCGGGTAAACCAGCGCTACACGCCGCACTCGATGCAATGGGTGACTATGCCACGCTGCTGGTGACCGGCAGCGGCGATGCCGATTACGAGCAGTTCCTCTGCGAAACCGCTGCCCATTATTCCAATTTTATTTTCATGTGCGGTTACTCTGATGACCTTGCGAATATGATGTATCAACAGGGTGACTTATTTTTCATGCCGAGTTCATTTGAGCCCTGCGGCATAAGCCAGATGTTGGCGCTGCGTGCCGGTCAACCCTGCCTGGTCCATCAGGTTGGCGGTTTGAAAGACACTATTATTGACAATAAAATAGGTTACGTCTTCTCTGGGAACAGCTTAACCGAACAGGCCGATGCTCTGGTAGCAAGCGTACAGCGTGCGCTAATCCAGCATCAGAAGAAATCGCCTAAATGGAAAAACATGGGTAAGGCTGCTGCGGCAACACGCTTCGAATGGACGCAAAGCGTCAATGATTACCTGAAGCAGCTTTATAAAGTTTCTGCAAACTCAATTATTGCTGATTAATATTTATGAGCCAGTTAAAAACAAGCTTCGATGCCATCGCCAACGGCCAACATAACAACCCTTTCGCCGTGCTCGGACCGCATAGCGCGACGAAAAACTGGGTAGTTCGAAGCTGGCAGCCACAGGCTCGGTCGGTCGAATTGCTCGACGCCAATAACCAATTGTTGGCAGTGATGAAAAAGGTTCATGCGGACGGGTTGTTTGAAGCACGTCTGCCGCTGCCGATGGTCACTTATCGATTAGGGCTTAACGAAAACGGTCATTGTTATATCATCGAAGACCCCTATCGCCTGCCATCACCGCTGAGTGACCTAGATCGCCATTTGATGCGCGAGGGCAAGCTGGAAAATCTCGCCGACAAACTGGGCGCTCACCCAATGGAGATCGAAGGCATCGAAGGTGTACATTTCGCGGTATGGGCGCCGAATGCGAGCCGAGTCAGCGTGGTCGGTTTATTTAACGGTTGGGATGGACGGCGTTACCCGATGCGCCTGCACAATGCCAATGGCGTCTGGGATATTTTTATTCCGGGCCTATGTTCTGGCGATCACTACAAATATGAAATTGTCGACGCAAAGGGTAATTTATTACCACTCAAAGCCGACCCATTTGCGCGATACATGGAACTGGCACCCGGCAATGCATCGATCATCCATGAAGATGATTATGAATGGCAGGACGCGGCTTGGTTAAACCAGCGCCAGCAAACTAACACGCTCGATCAACCCGTCTCTATTTATGAAGTGCACCTTGGTTCCTGGCGCAGATCACCCGAAGACAATGCGGCCCTGAGTTATTGTGAACTGGCTGAAAGTCTGGTGCCTTATGTCATGGACATGGGGTTTACCCATATCGAGCTGATGCCGATTAGTGAACACCCATTCGACGGCTCCTGGGGCTATCAACCGGTGGGTCTGTTCGCACCAACAGCAAGGTTTGGCAAACCAGAGGATTTCAAATTTTTCGTTGATAGCTGCCATGAAGCGGGTATCGGTGTCATCATCGACTGGGTGCCCGCACATTTCCCGCGGGATGAATTTGGTCTGGGCCAGTTCGACGGCACCAGCCTTTATGAACACGACGACCCACGCCAGGGTGCGCACCCAGATTGGGGCACGCTGATCTTTAATTTTGGCCGACCCGAAGTCGTTAACTATCTAATTGCCAACGCATTGTTCTGGGTTGAGGAATATCACATCGATGCGCTGCGGGTAGACGCAGTTGCTTCCATGTTGTATCTGGACTATTCGCGCGAAGACGGCGAGTGGGTTGCCAACGAACACGGCGGTAATGAAAATTGGGAAACAGTCGCTTTCCTGCGTTTGATGAACGAAAAAGTACACGCTGCCGGTGCCATCACTATGGCCGAAGAATCAACCGCCTGGCCGGGCGTATCGAAGCCAACTGACCAAGGCGGCCTCGGTTTCAGTTATAAATGGAATATGGGTTGGATGCACGACAGTCTGTCTTACTTTGGCGAAGATCCGGTGCATCGTCGTTACCATCACGATAAACTCACTTTTGGTCTACTTTACGCTTTCAGCGAAAATTTTATTCTGCCCTTGTCGCACGACGAAGTCGTACACGGCAAAGGCTCATTGATTACGCGTATGCCCGGTGACGACTGGCAAGCCTTCGCCAATCTTCGGCTTTATTATGGTTTCATGTTCACCCATCCCGGCAAGAAACTGTTGTTTATGGGCTGTGAGTTTGCCCAGCGCCGTGAATGGAATCACAACGGTTCGTTAGACTGGCATTTGCTCGAATCTCCCGCGCATGCCGGTATCCAACACCTGCTGCGTGACCTCAATGGTTTTTATCGAAATACAGCCGAACTGTACCAACAAGACTGTAGCAGTGACGGCTTTGACTGGATCGACTGTAGCGACGCCGAACAGGGCGTTATCGCCTTTATTCGCCGTGGCTATGATGGCTCAAAATTGCTTGTGAGCGTCTGCAATGTAGTTCCCGTCATCCGACACGATTATCGAATTGGCGTTCCGTTAGCCGGCTGCTACCTCGAGCGTCTTAATACCGATGCAGCAACCTATGGTGGCAGCGGCGTTGGTAACTTGGGCAAAGTTAATTCAGATCCAATTGCCTCACACGGTCATGAAAACTCTTTAAACCTGATACTGCCACCGCTAACAACATTAATTTTCACTCTCAACTAAATAACCATTTTTCAATTACCTGTGATTATGAATAAGTCCAAGAACAACAACTTGACCAATATTGCACCACCCGGCCTCGATAGCGTCAGCTTGAAAAATGATTTTGAGCAGTATTTTAACCACACTTTGGGGCGCGATAGTCGTCGCCATCACTCGGTTCATTATGAGTTTATTGCACTCGCGATGACTTTACGCGATCGCCTTTTGACCGGCATCAACAATACCCGCCATCGCTATGAGGAACAGGACAGTCGTCGCGTCTGTTACCTGTCGATGGAATATCTGCTGGGTAGAAGCTTGCGCAATGCAGCATTGAACCTCAACCTCACCAACCCAATGGCCGATGCGTTAGAGCAGCTGGGCCTCAACGAAGAAAATATTTTAGAACAGGAAAACGATGCTGGACTTGGCAACGGTGGACTCGGCCGACTTGCCGCTTGTTTTCTCGATAGTTGCGCAACCCTGGGGTTACCAGTTATCGGTTACGGTCTGCGTTATCAATACGGTATGTTCCGTCAGAATATTTCGACAGGCCATCAACTCGAAGAGCCCGACGCTTGGCTACGCGGAGGCCACCCTTGGGAAATTGAACGCCCAGAATACGAACAACCGATTCATTTTGGTGGCCACGTCGAACACTATGTCGATGACGAAGGCCGAGGCCATCGGCGCTGGATCAATACCCACGATGTACTCGCCTCACCATTCGATATTCCTGTGCCCGGCTATCAAAATGGTACCGTCAATACCTTGCGCCTGTGGTCGGCGGTTGCCATCGATGAATTTAATCTCAATCAATTTAACGCTGGTAGTTACACCGAGGCTGTCGCAGACAGAACTGATGCGGAAAACATCACCATGGTGTTATACCCAAACGACGCCAGTGAAAACGGTAAGGAACTACGCTTGCGTCAACAGTACTTCCTCGCCTCGGCTAGTCTGAAAGACGTCCTGCGCCAATGGCACAATCGTCACGGTGATGATTTTGAGCTATTTGCCGACAAACATTGCTTCCAACTAAACGATACCCATCCAAGTATTGCAGTTGCCGAACTGATGCGACTGCTGATCGACGTTCACCTGCTCGAATGGGATGCCGCCTGGAATATAACTAGCAGCTGTATGGCCTACACCAACCATACTTTGCTACCGGAAGCTCTCGAACGCTGGCCGGTACGCCTGCTTCATCAACTAGTGCCGCGCATACTCGAAATTGTGCAGGAAATTAACAGCCGCTTCATTACCGAAGTTGCAAAGCGCTGGCCTCACGATTTACAAAAGCAACAACGCATGGCCATCATCGAAGAAGGCATGGAGCCTATGGTGCGTATGGCACATCTCGCTATCGTCGGTAGTTTTTCAGTTAACGGCGTTGCCGCGCTGCACTCTGAATTACTCAAACAAGGCTTGTTCAGCGATTTTCACGCACTCTATCCGGACCGACTCAACAATAAAACGAACGGCGTCACCCAACGGCGCTGGCTCAAATCCTGTAACCCTGACCTGTCAAAACTGATTAGCAAACACATCGGTGACGACTGGGTAACCGATCTTGATCAATTAAAAAAACTCGCACCTATGGCCAAAAATGCTGCCTTCCGAAAATCTTGGCAAGCAGTAAAAAAAGCCAATAAATTAAAAGTGGTCGAACTGGTTAAACGAAGCTGTGGAATCGAACTGGACGCGGACGCCCTATTCGATGTCCAGGTCAAACGCATTCACGAGTACAAACGACAGCTGCTGAACGTATTACACGTTATCCATTTGCTACAACGCATTCGACGTGGTGACACCGAAAACTGGACGCCACGATGTGTGATCATCGGTGGTAAAGCCGCGCCAGGTTACTTCATGGCAAAAACAATCATTAAACTGATCAACAATGTCGCCAACGTGGTTAATTCTGACCCACGAACCGAAGGGCTGTTGCGGCTGATCTTTCTGCCGAACTACAATGTCAGCGTGATGGAAACACTTTGTCCCGGCAGCGACTTATCGGAACAGATATCTACCGCCGGTAAAGAAGCATCCGGTACCGGCAACATGAAATCCATGATCAATGGTGCCCTCACTATCGGTACCCTTGATGGTGCTAACATCGAAATTCGCGAAGCCGTTGGCGCGGAGAATTTTTTCCTGTTCGGTCTTAACGCCGAAGAAGTCGCAACAACTCACGCACACTATCAGCCGAAAGCGATCGTTGCCGCAGATAGCAACCTTCGCGAAGTCATGCAATTGCTTCAAAGCGGACAGTTTAATGCGTCCGAACCCAATATATTTGACCCCATTATTGATGCTATTTTAAGCCCACATGATCCCTGGATGACCGCCGCAGACTTCGCCGAATTTATTGCAGCTCAGCGTCGTGTGGCGGACACTTATCGCGACACCAAGCAATGGACCACGATGAGTATTCACAACACCGCTTTTAGTGGTCGCTTTTCTTCGGACAGAACCATCCGCGAATATAACGACGATATCTGGCATCTTGAACCCGTTAAAACCATCAATACTACTGATCAGTCATGAGCCCAATGCTTCGTGGAACGGCCCAGCCATACGGCGCCCATTGGGATGGCTGTGGCGTCAATTTTGCGCTGTTTTCGTCACATGCCGAGAAGGTCGAACTTTGCCTGTTTGATGACAAAGGCAAGGTTGAACTAGAACGCATCGAACTCGGTTGCAGCGGTGAAAGCTGGCATGGTTATTTGCCTGATTGCGGGCCGGGGACAATTTACGCTTATCGCGTCTATGGCCCTTATGATCCAGATCGGGGGCATCGTTTTAATCCACAAAAATTGCTGCTCGATCCCTACGCCCGTGCGCTCAGTGGAGAACTTGACTGGGACGACTCAGTTTTCGGCTATCAACAGGCTAACAATCACATTGCGGATAATCAAGACAGCGCCGCTTCGGTTCCCAAAGCGATGGTTGTTGACGAGGCTTTCGATTGGGGAAAGGATCACCCGCCTGCGATATCCTGGTCACAAACCGTTATATATGAAACCCACGTCGGTGGCTTTACCCAACTCCATCAGGCAATCGATAAAGAATTGCGGGGCAGCTTTGCCGGCCTGGCATCAAAACCCGCCATTGACCACCTAAAATCAATCGGCATCACCACAGTAGAGCTGTTACCCATACATGCGTTTGTCGATGATTACTTTCTGGTTAATAAGGGCCTGACGAATTATTGGGGATACAATACGCTTGGGTTCTTTGCAGCAGAATCGCGCTATCTGTCTAGTGGTAATCGAAACGAATTTAAAGCCATGATTCGGGAACTTCATACCGCCGGCATTGAAGTCATTTTGGATGTCGTCTATAACCACACCGCCGAAGGCGACCAGGCAGGACCAACCTTAAGTTTTCGCGGTATTGATAACGCCAGTTATTATCGTTTACCTGAAGAAGATAAAAGTCTTTATATTAATGACAGTGGTTGTGGAAACTCTCTCAACATGGCACATCCGCAGGTTTTAAAGATGGTCATCGACAGCCTGCGGCATTGGGTAATCGATATGCATGTTGACGGCTTTCGCTTTGACCTTGCGGTCAGCCTTGGCCGTGATGAAAACGGTTTTGATAACAACGCTGCATTTTTTCAAACAATTCAGAACGACGCTATTTTGTCAAAGGTAAAGCTCATCGCCGAACCCTGGGACATAGGACCTGGCGGTTATCAACTGGGTGCTTTTCCAAAAGGCTGGGCCGAATGGAATGACCGTTTTCGAGATACGGTACGCCGCTACTGGCATGGTGACCCCGACATGCTGCCACAGCTTGCGCGTGGCCTTCACGGCTCGAGTGACTTGTTCGAACACAATGATCGGCGACCTTCAGCCAGCATTAATCTAATCACCAGCCACGATGGCTTTACGCTGACTGATCTGGTTAGCTATAACCAACGTCACAACCAAATCAATGGCGAAGATAACAACGATGGTCATAGCGCTAATTTCAGTGGTAACTATGGTGTCGAAGGCAAAACTGATGACCCAACAATCATCGCCTTACGCCACCGTCAACGACGTAATTTACTCGCGACTATGTTTCTCGCGCACGGCACGCCGATGTTACTTGCTGGCGATGAACTAGGCCGCAGTCAACAGGGTAATAACAACGCTTACTGTCAAAATAATGAAATCACCTGGCAAGACTGGGCTGCGCTGCAAGATGAAGCAGACCTACTCGATTTTGTTAAACGTCTAATCGAAATACGCACGACTTGTCCGCTGCTTCACCGCGACATTTTTGTCCATGGCGAAGAACAATTTGAGCCCATGGGCATTAGCGATATTCAGTGGTTGCGCGCGGATGGACAGTCTATGGAGACTAATGACTGGCATTGTCACGATAATAATTTTCTTGGCATGCTGTTAGCCGGAGAGGCTATGCCAGCCAGAAACCCGAAGATTGACAATATTAAAGATGCAGCGCTGGTTATCGTTTTCAATGCCGATACAACAGAGGTTGAATTCGTTTTGCCAAAGAATCAATTTCACTGGCAATGTGTATTTTCTACCACAGAAATGAACGCTACTATAAAAGAGCATAATTCTGTGACAATTGAGCCACGCTCAGTACAACTATTTGAGTTGCAAGTTTAACAATGTCGATAACTGACTATGACGGCTTTAACCGCTTATGTGAACTCTGCGGCATCGTCGAATCCTACTATGATATTCGCGGCGTCCACCATGTCGCCAGTTTGGAAGTAA
Organism: uncultured Gammaproteobacteria bacterium; assembly: GCA_963934675.1. GTDB lineage: Bacteria > Pseudomonadota > Gammaproteobacteria. The sequence continues at coordinate 9,388 of CAWVZP010000079.1, forward strand.
AACAATCGTTGCTGGCTGCGATGCGGATTGGAGAAAGTCATAACACCGATGATGAAATCCATGCCAGCCTGAAAAAAATGTGGCTGCGTGACTGGCAACATATCGTTAACCCAGTTCATGTTTATGCGCATAGCAATGACGCTCATAACATAGCGCTAACACTTAACCCGGGGCAAACAGGACAACCGATTCATTGGCAAATAGTTGAGGACAATGGCCAGATCCATCAAGGTGACTGGCAGTTCGACGCACACGATGCGGCTGATGAATGCGACGTAGAAGGCAATCAATGTTTGCGTTTTTATGTGTCAATACCACCGACTTCAGACATCGGTTATCATACCTTAAATCTGCAACTTGCCGATGGCGCTACGGCCAGCTCATTACTCATAGCCACACCCGAAACCAGCTATCAACCTGAGTCTTTTAAAGCGGGCAGAAAAGCCTGGGGTGTCAGCCTGCAGCTTTATGCGTTGCGCTCAAAACGTAACTGGGGCATGGGTGACTTTACTGACCTGAACAATGCAATAGACATGCTGGCGCCAAAAGGTGTCGATGTAGTTGGACTCAACCCGTTACACACCCTATTTTCGCACTTGCCAGAGAACGCCAGTCCCTACAGCCCGTCGAACCGAGATTTCCTCAACCCGGTTTATTTGGATATAGAAGCAATCACCGAATTTCAGCACAGTGATAAAGCCCAAGAGCTGGTTAACCATGTCGATTTTCAGTCCAGCCTACAATCCTTGCGCGATGCTCCTCTGGTGGATTACACCGGTGTTTGGGAAGCTAAACTGGCGGTTCTGGAGATACTCTACGAGCAATTCAGAACAGAAATTGAACAGTCCGGTGCTGAACCAATCAGTTCTGATCGAATAACTCAATTTCGACAGTATCAGGCTGAGGGTGGACAGGATTTACTTAAATTCAGCCAGTTCGAAGCTTTGCAGCTATTCTTCAATCAACAGGATGCCGCTATAGAATGCTGGCAACAATGGCCAGATGCTTTCCATAATCCCGAATCGGACAGTGTCACAAGCTGGGCTAAGTCAAACCTCGACAAGATCGAATTCCATACTTATCTACAGTGGTTGAGCGTAACGCAATTATCGGCAGTACAACAGAATTGCCAAAACAAGGGCATGCGTATCGGTCTTTATAACGATCTGGCAGTAGGCAACGAACCTTTCTCATCCGCCTGTTGGGCCGAGCAGCCTAATTATGGCTTAGGCATAGGGGTTGGCGCGCCTCCCGATGATTTTAATCTGCTGGGTCAAAACTGGGGTTTACCTCCACAGTTACCCCAGTTGCTGAGTGTCGATCGCTACCGGTTATTCATCAACACGTTAAGGGCCAATATGCGACATGCCGGTGCACTGCGCATCGATCACGTCATGGGCCTGATGCGTCTGTACTGGGTGCCCGAAGGCTATACGGCTGATCTGGGCGTCTATGTTAACTACCCATTTAACGACCTGCTCGGAATACTCTCGCTTGAAAGTCAACGTAACCGCTGCCTGATTGTCGGAGAAGATCTCGGCACAGTAGCCAACGAAGTGCGTCACCAACTCTGGCTTAAAAAAATACTGTCTTATCGAGTTTTATTTTTCGAAAAGGACTGGCAGCAAAACACCTTCAAATCGCCAAGTGAATATCCTCAGCATGCGCTGTGTACTTCTGGTTCGCATGATTTACCAACCATGAAAGCCTACTGGCAAGGGCTTGACCTTGACCTACGCGACGCATTGAACTTATATCCATCAGACGATGTAAAACACCAGCATAGACACGCTCGAGGACATGATATTCACGCCATCAAACAAGCATTAAATCACGAACAATTGATCAGCGACGAAGATCTGCACGACGATTCGAAAACCGAATTAAGCCCGCAAATATTTCAAGCTATTCAATGTTTTCTAGCGCGTTCGCAATCCCTACTAATGATGGTGCAATTGGAGGATATTTTTTTACAAACTAATCAGCTGAATGTGCCCGGCACCGTTAATGAATATCCTAACTGGCGACATAAGATTAATGTTGAACTTGAGAACTGGATTGAGGGAGGGGAGATCGAGAATCTTGCGAGCAGTATTGGCCGCGAGCGAAATTAGTATTGAATTGAATTCGCGGTTTAGTCGCCCCACCAGAAACAGGCGGGAATGACGAATTACTGGTTAAATTGTCTGTTGACCCTCAAACATTTAGCTATAGCCACTAGTGCTGTAAACTGGACGTCTATTCATCTAATAACAAAAATCTGGTAATTATTCGACAAGACAGCAACAACAGATTGTGCAGAAAAGGTTTTGAGCGAAAACCTAATAGATTAATTTGAAAAGAATAGAAAATACAGATATTTTTAATTGAAACTTTGAATGCAAATTAGCTGAAAATCTATGCAATCTAATAACATTGATTTTAGTGAAAATGGTGCCGGCACCAAGAATCGAACTCGGAATCTAATGATTATAAATCAGTTGATCTTTTAATATAAGCTGTTGTTATTATTATTTATTTATAAATAATGATAATTAGTCCATTTACAGACCAGTATTCATATAAAAACCATAAGGGCTCACTTAAAACTAGATTCGGTGTCTAACAGAAACAAAGGGGACGATTTTTCTACCCAACCTAAACTGGATCGACAGGAACCCTAAATTTAGATTTGTACGATTAATCGATACTAAAAAATAGATTTGCCGAATTTACACCATTATTTCCTCTTGACCAGCGTCGGTTCTGGGGGCTTGGTATGCGTTCAAGATTCAGGTTCTAATGACGGCTTCCAGATAGCTGCCATTCAGGATCAGGATTGAATAGGCAACTCACGGCACATAGCAGACGTTCACTTTAATTCCAGACTACAGGTTAATAGTTGTTTCT
>CAWVZP010000080.1:0-12259 GCA_963934675.1 uncultured Gammaproteobacteria bacterium
TTCAATTTCACCCTGAACGCCTCCTATTGCATGAAGTCATTATTCGGATTACTGCTGAAATTGCTATTGTCGAAAGTGATGAGGAGGCAGATCTGGGTATTACCTTCCGCCAAATAGCGGATAAAATTCTCAACACCTACATTCAACCCAACATGGATCAAATTCGAGATAGCTATCAAATCATGCACAAACAGGCGAGGTCCGCTATCGAAAAGGAATTACAGGATTCGCTTTTCAATCTCAACGTTGCTACTAACAATCATAAAACGCCACTACTGAAAAGGATCTGGCCGTTTGCCAGTCCAAAAAAAGTTAAAGCTACGCGTCCCCCTTTAAGCCAACAGGAGCGAGAGTTTGAAATAATTAGTGGTTTTAAAGAGAAAGGGCTTAATGCCGAAAATGCATTATCTTCGGCGGTCTATCGAAGTCTCAGTCGTGTACTGGGCGCTATTGCTAATCAACGCGGGTATTTGGGTAAGGACATCGCCTTGTTGACTAAGTTATCGACACGTCATGTTTGTTACTACTATGGTTCGCACTTGATTGGTGAAATGGTGCATCCCTTAATATTTCAGGCCATTGTTGAGCAGCAGTATCCAGAGTTACCTGACGCAGATGAGGCTATTCTGATCAGTTTAAAAGGGACCTCGGCAGCTGGTAAAAGCTCGTTGCGACCCAGGCTGCGTCAAATTATGGCAAAGATCGGAATTGAAAATAACGGCTACGCTACCATCAGCCCTGATATTTGGCGAAGAATGCTGCTGGATTATGATTCGCTTGGTGATGCTTATAAATATGCGGGCCGATTTACCAGCCACGAAGTTAATATAATTGATTCTAAGCTCGATCAATACATTCGTCGTAAGGCCGACAAGCGACAGGCTATACCGCACTTAATGGTTGATCGGTTTCGGTTCGACAGTTTTAACAGCGCAAAGATAACAAGAGTGTTGCATAAGACTTATGCAAAATATATTGACACTATGTATATGTATTTTGTCATCACGCCCCCTGAAGCGACTGTGGAACGAGGCTGGAAAAGGGGTTTAGAGCGAGGTCGTTATAAATCAGTCGAAGATTTCCTAGGTCACAGTGTTGAGGCTTACGAAGGTATTCCCAAGTTGTTGTTTAAATGGCTATCTCATAATCAACCAAAATTTATTTTCGAATTTTTAGATAATGATGTCCCTATTAATAATTTCCCACTATTAATCGCCAATGGGTCGCAAGGCAGCCTGAATATTTTTGATCCGATGGGCTTCGTTAACATTGAGCGCTACCAAAAGATTAATATCAAAGCGACAACCCCTGCCGAAGTTTATTCAGATACCGATAAATTTGAAATAGAAAAGAATCTAGAGTTTTTGAAATTATGTCTTTCTAAAATAGACAGCGTTCGCTTCATTGACTCCGATTCTAATACGATCTATTTGAGCTCAAACAAAGGGTGCCTCAAGGTTGAAGATGCAGGCTGTTTGGCATCATTATCGCTGAAATCCGGCGACTATCAGTCACTTTTCTTGCATCTGTTACCACAAAAATTCAACTAGAGTGAGGTGTAGAGGTATTCGTCGAATGCTTTTACTCGATATATTATGGGGCTAATCACAAACTTTGCGGATGAGTTTGTTGTGCGCAATCCCATAAAGCTTTCAGCAAGGGATCTTTGATATGGGCCTTTAATGCACATAGGCTCAAGGTAAAGGGTTGAAGATCAGTCAGCCAGGGTAAGATCCTCACCGTGTCACGCTTGGGACTATGCTCAATTACCAACTCAGGGACCACTGCAACACCAAAGCCTAGGCTGACCATCGATACCAAGGCTTCATGACCTGCAACCTGAGCGTAGATATTGGGTTTTTCTCCTAATTCACTCAAACGGGTCAATAATTGCTCGCGTGCGAGGCCTCGCTCGGCCAACACCATTGGTATCTCTGCCCAGTTGGGTTCAGAACTTTGGGCAATGATGTGGTCAATTTGTTGGCTCAGTACGCTGGGAGTTTTTGGGCCAATTAAACGTAGAGGGGTAGTCCGTAGTGAAAGGAACGCAAGCTTGTCGGGTAAAATGGCGGGTGTCGCAACAATGGCACTATCATCTTGGCCGGCTAACACACGTTCTACACCATCAGCTTGATCACCAGTGCGGAGTTTAAGTTCTATGCCAGGGCAAGTTTCACGCATTTTGGAAAGTATTTGGGTCAGCATACTATAGCTTGCGGTTACCGAGCCAAATAAGCTCACCTCGCCATGCAAACGGGTGTGGTTGGCATTCAAATCGGCACGCACTTGCTGCCAATCATTTAGCGCCTTGTGGGCATAGTCCTGGAAATGGCGTCCTGCGGGTGTTAGTCCAACCTGTCGGTTATTGCGCTCGAATAGCTTATGTCCAATACCTTCTTCCAAACGCTGTAATTGGCGGCTAATGGCTGAAGGTGTCAAATTACAATGCGTGGCAGTTTGACCAAAGTGAAGTGAATCAGCCAAGTGCAAAAATATCTGTAATGTTTTCATGTCCATAATAATGAGGCCCATTGATTTTGGATCAGATGCTCGTGTTCAGTTGTAGTAATGCTTAATATGCAACGTAACATAGCAAATATTTCATTTTACGCAACATGACAATAGGTGCATGCTTAAATAGTCTAATTTTAATTCAGGAATTCTTATGCGTGAAAACTACTTTAATACTTTACCGTTGCGTTTACAGCTAGAAGAATTAGCAAAATGTCGGTTCATGGGCAAAGATGAATTTGCCGATGGCGTCGACTACATCCGTGGCAAAAAGATTGTCATCGTTGGTTGCGGTGCTCAGGGCTTAAACCAGGGCTTAAACTTGCGTGATTCTGGTCTTGATGTGAGTTATACACTGCGGGCTGCAGCTATTGCTGAAAAGCGTCAGTCATTCAAGAACGCGTCTGAAAATGGTTTTACAGTTGGTACTTATGAAGAACTGATTCCAACTGCTGATATTGTTATGAATTTAACACCGGACAAACAGCATAGTGCTGTCGTGAGTGCGGTTATGCCAATGATGAAAGCGGGTGCAACGCTTGATTATGCCCACGGCTTTAACCTCGTCGAAGAAGGCATGAAGGTTAACAAAAACATCACGGTAGTGATGATGTGCCCAAAATGCCCGGGTTCGGAAGTGCGTGCAGAATATGTTCGTGGTTTTGGCGTACCGACACTGATCGCTGTTCATCGTGAAAATGATCCCAATGGTGATGGCATGAAAATCGCCAAGGCATTAGCGGTTGGTACCGGTGGTCATCATGCGGGTGTTTTACAATCATCACCTATCGCCGAAGTAAAGTCTGATTTGATGGGCGAGCAAACTATTCTTTGTGGCACCCTGCAAACAGGCTCGATACTTTGTTATGACAAGATGGTTGAAGAAGGTATTGATCCTGGCTACGCCTCTAAGTTTATTCAGTATGGCTGGGAAACCATTACCGAAGCACTCAAATACGGTGGTGTGACGCATATGATGGATCGCCTGACTAATCCAGCAAAGATTAAAGCTTATGAATTATCAGAAGAACTAAAAGACTTGTTACGCCCACTGTTTCAAAAGCATCAGGACGATATCATGTCAGGTCATTTCTCTAGTGGAATGATGGCCGATTGGGACAACGATGATGCTGACCTTTTAAAGTGGCGTGCTGCAACAGCAGAAACGGGTTTTGAAAAGCAAGCGGCTGGCGATGTAGAAATACCTGAACAGGACTACTTCGACAAAGGTATCGTAATGGTTGCAATGGTTCGAGCGGGTGTTGAACTTGCTTATGAGACCATGGTTGAAGCCGGTATTGTTGAAGAATCGGCCTATTACGAATCTCTCCATGAAACGCCGTTAATCGCAAATCTAGTGGCGCGTAAGAAGCTTTATGAAATGAATGTTGTTATTTCTGACACAGCCGAATACGGATGCTACTTGTTCGATCACCTGGCTCGTCCGTTGCTGGCAGAGAAGTTTATGCCTGGTATCAAGACTGACGTTATTGGTGCTGGCTTGGCCGACAACAACGCTAGTGTCGATAACAAAACGTTAGTCGATATCAACGCTCAGTTGCGAGGTCATTCAGTTGAAATAGTGGGGCGCAAGCTACGCGGTTACATGACGGGTATGAAAGCCATCGTATAGCCATTGAGGCTACATCTTGTGCTAATCCGAAGGGTAAAAGCGAGTGTCGTTTTTACCCTTTTTTTATGGTTATAGTATTTGATGAACTAGATCTCTTTCCATCACAATTGCAAGCGAGTCTAAAAGGCTCCATTAAATCTGGTGAAATCGTTTTTTTCGTTTTGTCATTAAACTGTCATAATAAACTTGTATATATTGGCAACGTTGGCTAAACAATCTTAATTAGTCTTATAAAATACAAATTTTATGAAAATACTAAATTTATGAAAATATTGGTGGTTGAGGATGATACTGATATTAGAGAGCTGATTTGCCAGTCCTTAACTCAGGCTGATTATCAGGTTCAAAGTTGCATGGATGTTAAATCTGCTCGTCAGTTGGTCGAAATCTTCAGACCGGATTGTTTAGTCGTTGACTGGATGCTTCCAGATACGAGTGGTGTAGAATTGATTCGTTGGTTACGTCGACAACCGGACTATGCGCAAACCCCTTGTTTGATGCTAACAGCACGTTCGCAGGAAGCAGACAAAATCACCGGTTTAGAGTCTGGTGCAGACGATTACATGACTAAACCGATGTCTCTACGCGAACTTCAGGCTCGCGTGAAAGCGTTGTTAAGGCGACCGTCAGCCTATCTTGAAGCTAGCGATATAATTATGGTCGGCCCAATTAAACTGAATTTAAGTAGTTATGAAGTAGAAATAGCGGGCACATTGGTTGATTTATCGCCTACCGAACACAAGTTGCTGAAGTTTTTTATGCGCAACCACAATAAGGTGTTTTCGCGGGATCAAATTCTGACGGCGGTCTGGGGCGAAGATGCCTACATTAGCGACCGGACAGTCGATGTTCACATTCTAAGGTTACGCAGAGCCCTTAAGGATTTTGAAATAGATGCTATGATTAGTACTGTTCGGGGTGCCGGTTACCGTTTTGTTGAGTTGCAGCATTAGCCACAAAAAGATGAAATCAAAGTGAATAAAATCTGGATCACTGAACGCCTAACCTGGTTGATGACTTTGTTTGCAGCGATATGTTTTACAGCCTTAACTCGAGACTGGATGCTTTCTGCTTTGTTGTCGTTAGTGGGTTATATTGGTTGGCTATACTATCGATTGATTCGGCTTGAAACCTGGTTATCGCGAGGTACCAAAGCGAGTGAAGTGTTCGATGACAACGGTTTCATTGGTATTATCGTGCGACATTTGTATCGTCAGAAAAAACAAAGCAATGAACGCAAAAAGCGAACTAAAGATATTCTCGGGCGCTTGAATCGAAATATAGCGGCATTGCCTGATGCGACTGTTTTACTCAATCAATATCGAGAAATCGAATGGAGTAACGAGCCTGCTCAGTATTTGCTAGGAATTCATGGCAAATTCGACCATGGCATACGCATTACCAATTTGATACGTCATCCTGAATTTTCGAACTATCTAAATGCACCAGAAGCTCGTCAGCACATAGAAGTGCAGGCACCAGGCGACATTGGGTTAACTATTCAGATACGTGTCGTGCGTTTTGGCGATGACCAAACTTTATTGATTGCCCGAAATATAAGTGATCAGGCATTGCTACAGGAAGGGCTGAAAAATTTTGTTGCCAATGCATCACACGAGCTCAAGTCACCGTTAACGGTTATTTCTGGTCATTTAGAAATGCTGGAGGATGAGACAGAGCTAACACCCTCTGGTAACAAGTCTTTGAAAACTGCGCAGCGTCAAACCAACAAAATGAAAGATCTAGTGGAAGACTTATTGCTGCTTTCCCAAGTCGAGAGCCATCACTTGCAGGTAGATGAAGGTAAGCGAATTGATTGTCATGCAATAACCACAAACATTATCGCTGCACTGGATGTTGGTCTGAATCAGGGGCGAATTGACTATAAGTTAAATGACGAATTTTGGTTGTTAGGTGTAAAAGCAGAAGTCGAAGGTATTTGCGTCAATCTAATTGAAAATGCATTGAAATACTCACCAGCGAAAAAGAACGTACCAGTCAGCTGGTCACTGAATGAGCAGGGTGAATTGCTGTTTAGCGTGAGTGATTTTGGGGCAGGCATTAGCTCGAACGATTTGCCGTATATTACTGAACGTTATTATCGTGGCAGTTTTATCGGTGACGAATCGTTGACGGAAGGCTCTGGTCTTGGCCTTTCAATTGTGCAACAGGCTGCGAATAAGCATGGTGCTAAATTAATCATCGATAGTGAGCCGGAGCGGGGCAGTCGATTTACGATAAGTTTTCCTAGTTATCGCGTTTTAAAGCAAACAGAAAAATCCAACGTCGTTAACTTTGTGAATTACTAGTTTTTATTGCCTAATATTGTACCACTGCTTGTAACCCTAAAAATAATAATACTTTTGTGAGTACAAGCGAGGCGTTCCGGCGTCCTGGAAGAATCGCATTGCACGAGAAGTAATACAGACCTGAGCACAAAGTTGACGCTGCAATCGTAGAAAAAATGCATTTTTGACCCTCTTCTACTTTATTGTCATCTAGTTGTAACATTTAATAGTCATACTTTTCGAATGAATATTTTAATTGATCAGTTCAAACTAAAAAGCTTAGGAGTTAATATGAAGAATTTAATGCTCGTAACAACACTGGCTGCCATGTCGATTGGTAGCCTTCAGGCAGCCGGAAGAGACACAATAAGCGTGGTTGGCTCATCCACTGTCTATCCATTTGCAACGGTTGTGGCGGAAAAATTTGGCAAAAAAACTAACTTTAATACACCCAAAATTGAGTCTACTGGCTCTGGTGGCGGGATGAAACTATTCTGCTCTGGGCTTGGTGTTGATTCGCCCGATATTACTAATTCATCTAGAGCAATGAAAAAATCTGAATATGACAAATGTCAGCTAAATGGTGTCACCGACATTACTGAAGTTCATGTTGGTTTTGATGGCATTGCAATTGCTAACTCCAAAGAATCCATGCAGTTTGAGTTGACTCGTAAAGACTTATTCCTCGCTTTAGCGCTGCAGGTACCCAACCCAGACGGAAGTAAGACGTTAGTTGATAACCCTTACCAAAACTGGAATGAAGTGAATCCTGACTTACCCGCCATGCGCATTGAAGTGCTTGGCCCACCACCAACTTCTGGTACACGGGATGCTTTTGCTGAGTTGGCACTAGAAGGGGGCTGTAAGTCATTTGACTGGATCAAGGCAATGAAGAAAACAGACAAGAGCGGCTACAAAGTTGTTTGTCATAGTGTTCGTGAAGACGGCCGTTATATTGAAGCGGGTGAAAATGACAACCTGATTGTGCAGAAACTTGAGAGAAATCCAGACGCACTTGGCATCTTTGGTTACTCTTTTCTTGAGCAGAACGATGACAAAGTTCAAGGCTCGATTATTGAAGGTATGGAGCCAGAATTTGACTCTATCGCTGACGGTAGTTATCCCATATCTCGTCCACTATTCTTTTATGTCAAAAACGCACACTCTGCTTCAATTCCGGGCATGAAAGAGTATTTGAGTGAATTCACTAGCGAAGCAGCTATGGGTGACAATGGTTATTTGCTAGACAAAGGGCTAATTCCTTTGTCGGCTGATGCGCGAGCCGAGTTACGAAAGAGCGTTAGTGAAGGTACAAAGTTGGTAATGAATTAAGCGCTACTTTTTGATAGAATAGATACAGCATCTAACTACGGTTAGGTGCTTTTTTTATACTGCAGTTTTAGTTTAGTGTCACTAATCAGTCATTGTTGTCCCTTAATGAGCAATCTGGAAGACTAAAGAATTATGCCAACCACTTCTTTATTTTTGATCATCGTGGGCCTTGGGTTGTTTGCTTTTTTTCTCAGCTTTCAACGTTCAGCGCGATATAGTGGGCCGACGCGTTTGCGGTCGTTACCCCGACACTACGCCAGCTTAACGGCGGTTTGGACAGTTTTTCCGGCCTTATTTTTAATGATTGCCTGGAGCATCATCGAGCCAGGTTATTTGCAACAACAAATTGAAGCTAACCTACCGGCTGAAATTTCGGGTCAGTCATCAGATGTCATATCGCTCTATCTGAATAGAGTTCATCTAGCAATAGCAAGTCAGACAGTTGATTCTGACCCTGTTATTCAAACATTAGTCGTGGCTTACGAAAAAGCAGCATCGCATAGCCGCTATTTAAACACGGCCGCAGTATTAGTTTTATGCTTGGGTGGCATAGCAGTCGGTCTTAGTAAATTATTATTTATGGTACATGCTCGAGCTGGCATTGAAAAACTTCTGAAGATTTTTTTAATGGTGTGTTCTGGAGTAGCAATAGTAACAACTATCGGCATAGTATTATCAGTGTTGTTTGAAGCTATTCGTTTTTTCAATTCGGTATCGGTTCTTGAGTTTATATTCGGTACGTCCTGGAGTCCCCAAACATCGATCCGTGTCGGACAGGTCGGCTCTAGCGGTAGCTTTGGCGCGGTACCGTTATTTTTAGGGACCATGTTAATTTCACTTATTGCAATGTTTATCGCCGTTCCAATTGGTTTAATGACCGCCATTTATTTGAGTGAATACGCAACGCCAAAGTTTCGCACAATGGCAAAACCCGCCTTAGAGGTTCTAGCAGGTATTCCCACCGTTGTTTATGGTTTTTTTGCAGCATTGACGGTAGCACCATTTATTAGAGATATTGGCGAATCGATCGGTCTAAACGTGGCCTCAGAAAGTGCACTAGCTGCAGGTATCGTAATGGGCGTGATGATCATACCGTTTGTATCGTCACTATCAGATGATGTTATTAGAGCCGTACCTCAAGCGATGCGGGACGGGTCACTGGCGTTAGGTGCAACACGGTCTGAAACGATCAAAAAAGTGATTATTCCAGCGGCTTTGCCGGGCATTGTTGGCAGCGTTTTACTCGCTGCCTCTAGAGCAATTGGTGAAACAATGATCGTTGTTATGGCGGCTGGTTTAGCCGCTAATCTAACTGTTAACCCATTAGAAGCGGTAACCACTGTCACAGTGCAAATCGTCACACTACTGACGGGAGATCAAGAGTTCGACAGTCCTAAAACATTAGCCGCATTTGCGCTTGGGTTAATGCTATTTGTTACTACTTTATTACTCAATGTCATCGCATTGCACGTCGTGCGCCGATACCGAGAACAATATGAATAATACCGAAATTGTTAAAGCCGGCTTGCAAAAGCGTTATGCTCGGGAAAAGAGATTTCAACTTTATGGCAAGGCTGCGGTCATGTCAGGATTTGTTTTTTTAATATTTCTCTTGTTTGATATCATAACTAAGGCTATACCTGCATTTAACATTACAGAAATTTTACTCGATATACCCATGGATCGAGGTGCTTTAGAATTATCACTTGATAAAAACGTGAACATTGATGAGGCAGCCCTGGCGTCTATCGATTATGCTGGGTTAGTTAAAAAAGCACTGCGAACGCAGTTTCCCGAAGCGACAAAGCGCAAAGATAAAAAACAACTTTATCGCTTAATGTCGGGTAGTGCTGAGTTCGAGTTAAGTCGCTTAGTAAGTGACAACCCTGGGTTAATAGGCGGTGAACCGTTGTCGATCTGGTTTAAAGCCGATGATGATATTGATACCTTTTTTAAGTTCGAGCGAGTCACTAGTCGAATCAAAGATGTCCAAGTCGAGTTTATAGAATCATTAAAAGCACAATCCCGAATTCGAATGGCTTTAAATTGGGACTTTTTCAGGAATGGTGATTCTCGTGAGCCAGAACAAGCGGGAATTAAAGGTGCTTTACTGGGTTCATTTTGGACTCTGTTGGTAACGCTGCTGGTATCGTTGCCAGTGGGCATCGCTGCAGCCATCTATCTAGAAGAGTTTGCACCGCAAAATAGGCTCACCGATTTCATAGAAATTAATATCAACAACCTCGCTGCAGTGCCGTCGATTGTATTTGGCTTATTGGGGCTGGCGGTATTCATTAATTTTTTTGGTATGCCACGCTCGGTTCCGCTGGTCGGCGGTCTGGTGCTGTCTTTGATGACTTTACCGACGATTATTATTTCGAGTCGTGCTGCCATAAAGTCGGTGCCGCCATCCCTGAGAGAAGCAGCATTGGGTCTGGGTGCATCGCATATGCAAACTGTTTTTCATCATGTATTACCGCAGGCAATGCCGGGTGTATTAACCGGTGCTATCATCGGCATGGCACAAGCATTAGGTGAAACGGCACCTCTACTAATGATTGGTATGGTTGCGTTTATTGTTGATGTGCCGGGCGGCGTGCTAGATTCGGCAACCGTATTGCCAGTTCAAATATTTTTATGGTCAGATAGTCCAGAAAGTGCTTTTAGTGCTTTAACTGCCGCAACTATTCTGGTGCTGCTGGCATTTTTGACAGCGATGAATGCTCTAGCAATACTGCTTAGGAATTATTTTGAGCGTCAACGTTAAGCGTCAATAATAAGTGTTACCAAAAAGCATCAACATTAAAAATGGCTTCACAGTATGGATAAAAACATGCAACAGAAAATGAACCAAACAGCGTCTCCTAATTTAGACCTCGGTAGCTTCGAGTCTACTATTGGCGAAAATTTGTTAGATGACGCTAAGATTTCAACCCGTGATGTAAACGTCAGTTATGGTGACAAACAGGCAATTTATGATGCTTCTTTGGATATTGGTCGAAATCAGGTGGTTGCTCTAATTGGGCCTTCGGGTTGTGGTAAATCGACGTTTTTACGTTGTCTTAACCGGATGAACGATACCATCCCGAGCTGTAAAGTCAGTGGCAAATTAATACTCGATGGAGAGGACATTTACGCCAAAAAAATGGATCCAGTGCTGCTAAGAGCTCGAGTTGGCATGGTGTTTCAAAAGCCTAATCCCTTCCCGAAATCGATATATGATAATGTTGCCTATGGGCCACGCATTCATGGCCTAGCTCGAAACAATGCCGAAGTAGATGAAATTGTTATTACCAGCCTTGAGAAAGCAGGTCTTTTTGAAGAAGTTAAAGATCGATTAAGTGCGCCAGGCACGAGTTTATCGGGCGGTCAGCAACAACGGTTGTGTATTGCACGTACCATTGCGGTTAGCCCAGAAGTTATCCTGATGGATGAGCCTGCTTCTGCGCTGGACCCGATAGCAACCGCAATTATCGAGGGTTTGATTGATGAGTTGCGTCAAAATTACACCATCGTAATTGTCACTCATTCGATGCAGCAGGCAGCAAGGGTGTCGCAACGCACCGCTTATTTTCACATGGGTCGGATTGTTGAAGTCGGTGATACCAGCCGGATATTCACTAATCCACGTCATGACATGACCGAAAACTATATCACAGGAAAATTTGGGTAGCCGATATGAATCAAGATACGCCAATAGGTGGACATATTTCAAAACGTTTTGATAACGAGCTGGAAGACATTCGCAATCAGGTTTTAGCTATGGGTGGATTTATTGAAACTCAGGTTACTAACGGCCTTAAAGGTCTATTCGAATCAGATTCTGAAATAGCGCGGCGTGTGGTACAGGATGACGACAAGGTTAATCGTATGGAAGTCGACATTGACGATCAGTGCCTTAAAATATTGGCTCGACGACAACCGGCTGCGAGCGATCTGCGCCTAGTCATTGCTATTATCAAAACAATCAATGACCTTGAGCGAATAGGCGATCAGGCGGAAAAGTTGGGACGAAATCAACTCGAACTCGTCGACGATGGCGCAGAGTCATCGCATTTTATGAAGCTCGAACACCTTGGTGAGTTGGTCAGTAAAATGCTCAACAAAGCGCTCGATAGTTTTGCCCGAATGGATGTCGACGAGGCACTCAAAACCATTGCCTTAGATGAAAAAATAAATGCTGAATTCGACGGCATGATGCGACAGCTAATCACCCACATGATGGAAGACCCGCGAACTATCCGCAACGCCTTGCGAGTATCCTGGTGTGCTCGAGCGTTAGAGCGTATTGGTGATCATTCTAAAAATATCTGTGAACACGTCGTGTTTTTAGTCCAGGGAAAAGACGTTCGCCATATTGGTTTAAAAGCACAAGTTGAAATGGCGTCAGAGTAATGTCTCTATCGCCTCAAAGCACTGGGAGCTATAACTAGTATTGTGGCCCCTAGTGCTATTTGATTCGTCTATAAAGTAATGGGTTTGAAATCGATTAACG
>CAWVZP010000081.1:0-12153 GCA_963934675.1 uncultured Gammaproteobacteria bacterium
GATCAACAGCGGTTTCGAGTCAGAGAGGTAATCAGCCAACTCGGTTGCTTGCATTCTTTGCATGAATTAAGTGCTACTGGTTAAATTGATAGTTTAGGTGAAATACGCGCTGATGAAATTAGCGCAGGTAAGTCAGTTTCGAATAAGGATTCTGTCGTCCATTCTTTATCTGATACGCGAGTAATTAATAATGCTTCCATTGCTGGTGATTCCCCGACGATAATAAATAAGCGACCATTGAAGGCTAGAGCCTGCTTCAAATTATTTGGTACACGAGTGACAGAGCCAGTAACCGCAATAACGTTAAATGCTTGATCGTTATCGTACTCAAAGGCATTTGCATGTTTCAAGCTTACATTATTAATCGACAACTTTTCTAAAATTGCAGCAGCCGTTAGTTGACTGTCGGAATCAATTTCGAGAGATAATACCTTTTTGCCGAGTGTTGCCAAGCAGGCTGTTATATAGCCTGAGCCTGTGCCAATTTCAAGAATGCTATCTTCTGGATGAATCAATAGCGCTTGAAGCAGTCGACCTTCGACCCTGGGTGGAAACATGGCAACACTTTTGGATAATGGAATCTGACAATCAGCATAAGATAGTCCCTTATACTGATCAGGTACAAAGTCTTCACGATTAATTTGATCAATGGCTGACAGCACATTCCTATCCAAAACCTCCCAAGTGCGAAGTTGCTGTTCAATCATATTAAATTTAGCGTCTGGGGCAGTAATCATTTTGTCTTTTCTACTAGTTTATTCTGATTGAATGGAAGAGTGAAATTGAATTGATTTTCGCTATTTATTGAGTAGCTGTCAACGGCGATTGACAAGTTGTAGCGGTTAGCGAGTTTACCAATCGGCGGTTTCATAGTTATGGGTGATTTCTTCACCTTGCTCTATGCGACGTAAAGCAACTACGGTGAGATCGTCGTAGTAGCAAGCATTCGCCTTTATTGCATGATTGATATACTTTAGATCGCAACTGACTTCAAAGCCCTTGGTTTCACTCAGCCATAAAACATAACTGCCATCTTGCTGGCAGGGTTCACCCTCTAGGGTGCCTATGATTGTACCTTTTGGTATCTCAATTTGTGCGAATAATCCCTTTCCGTGCAGTAGACTATTAGCAATATAGGTGAGTTTTGAGAAAGTTTCCATTTGCAACTTTGAATCTGAGGTTTTTAAGTGTATGCTTTTTAAATAATAATTATTATATTAATAAATAAATAGGTGAGGACATGCAAAACTCTAATATGATATTCAGTTCTTATCTAGTTTATGGGCAACCCCATAATTATGATTTGCATTGATATTTTAGCAAATTTGTCGCAATCGACATATCTTTTATAAATGTAATTGCTGAAAATACTATTCAACTAGAAAATAAAATATTATGAAAAGAGCAATTTTATTGAGCACACTACTAATATCGACAACTACGTTTGCTGGTGGTTATCGAGTTTCTCTTCAAGGGCAAAAGGCATTAGGTATGGGGCACGTTGGTGTATCTATGTCCGATAGTTCTGAAGTGGTTTTTTTTAACCCCGCGGGTATGACGCAGCTGTCTAGTGACTTTGCAATTACCGGCGGTTTTACGTTAGTTGATGCTAAAGTTGCTTATCAAAATACAACAACAAATAGCACCGCTGAAACCAATAACCCCACAGGAACACCCGTTAATTTTTACCTCACCAAAAAATATTCGGATAAATTATCATTTGGCTTCGGTGTCTACACTCCTTATGGAAATACCGTAGAATATCCAACCGATTGGGTTGGTTCACACTTAGTCAATAACATTACTCTAAAAGCCCTATATTTGCAGCCAACAATTGCATATCAAATAACTGAGCAATATAGTATTGGTTTCGGGCCCACTTTCGTTAACGGCGAAGTTGAGTTCAACCGAAATTTATCATCAGCCTTGGTTGATGCTAACGGTAATCGTTCAAACCTGACGATTTCTGATTCGGGTATTACAGCAACTGGATATAATATTGGCTTTTTCGCCAAACAAAATGATGCCTTAACTTGGGGTGTCAGCTATCGCTCTCAAGTAGATATGAGAGCAAGAGGCGGTAAAGCCGACTTTGAAAACATTCCATCCTCACAACAATCCGTATTTTCAGATACCACATTTAATGCTGACTTAGTCTTGCCGGCTGAACTCAACCTCGGCGCCTCTTATAAAATTTCAGACGACACCACATTAGCATTTGAAATAAATCGTGCTTACTGGAATGAATATAAAACATTAACGGTTGATTTTGCCAACTCTGCGCCGACCTCGGTTAATGCGCGTAACTATAAAGATGCCGATACCTTTCGCTTTGGCCTTCAGAGTCAATACAACAATGATTTAATTTTACGTACAGGCATTTATCTGGATAAGACGCCTGTTCAAGATGGCTTTTTTGCGCCTGAAACACCCAGAAATGATGCTATTGGTTATACGCTTGGTGCTAGCTATGTGTTTAATAAACAATTAGAACTTGATTTCTCACTGTTAATTTTAAAGTTTAGGGAAACAGCCGCTTCATATGACCACATTATAAACAGTGATGGCTCAACCTCTTCTTTTGAAGGCTCTTATAAATCATCAGTTGTTACAGTTGGTTTTGGCGTTAACTACCTATTCTAAAAATTATTATGATAAATTTAAATTCAAAAAAATGGCTATTAATTTGTTTAAGCAGCGTTTTCCTAAGTGCCTGTAATCCTAATTTCAATAGTCCGGTAGGTAATACCTCAAGTTATAGTGCTGGGGATGCTGACTTTAGTCACTATGTCGCTGTTGGTGATTCACTCACGGCTGGTTATGCCGATGGTGCTTTATACCTTTTAGGTCAAGAGAGTTCATTTCCTAATATCTTAGCGACTCAATTTAAAACTGTTGGTGGCGGTGTTTTTAATCAGCCATTAATGAATGATAATTTGGGTGGTTTAGTATTCGGTGGTGATGCAAACCCAGACTTTGGTAATAGATTAGTTTTGGATGCTGCCACCTCGCCACCTTCACCCGGCGCCATCGCTGGAACACCAACGAATGAAGTCGTCATTGGCGCACCGGCTTTGACTGGAACATTTAACAACATGGGTGTTCCTGGTGCGAAGTCGTTTCACCTAGCAACGCCTAATTACGGTAATGTAGCCGGTTTGACACCTACTCCCACAGCTAATCCTTATTTTGTTAGATTTGCTAAAACTGCAGGAGCAACAGTTATTTCTGATGCAGCAACGCAAGCACCTACGTTTTTCACATTATGGATTGGTAATAATGATGTTTTATCCTTTGCAACTGGTGGTGGTGTTGGCACAGATCAAACTGGTAACTCTCCTTCCAATCCATTAATCGTTGCTAATTATGGTTCCGAGGATATTACTGACCCTACTGTATTTAAATTTTACTTTGATACAGTAGTAACTAACTTGACTGCTAACCCTGCTACTAAAGGCGTATTAGTAAATATTCCTGATGTGAGTACCATTCCCTATTTCACTACAGTTCCTCATAATCCTGTGCCACTTGATCAAGTTACGGTTGATGCCCTCACTACAGCCTATGCTGATTATAACGGAGCACTTCAATTTGCTGCTGGGCAGGGTGTCATAACAGCAGGCGAGGCAACGGCTAGAACGATTGCATTTAGTGCTGGATTAACGAACTCTTTGGTTATTCTAGATGAGGGTTTAACTGACCTAACGAATATTGCAGCAGCATTAGTTAATATGCGCCAAGCAACTGCTGATGACCTTGTTGTTTTACCAACCAGTAGTAAAATAGGCACATTAGCTGACCCTAACAACCCTCTTTCTGCCATTGGTATTGCGGTGCCTTTAGGAGATGCTGACGTTTTAATCAAATCTGAAATAGATGCCGTTAATACTGCCCGTACTGCCTATAACGTAACAATTAAGGCTGCAGCGGATGCCAATCCAAATTTAGCTTTTTTTGATGCCTCTGCATTCATGACTGAATTAAAGGCCAATGGGATCAGCTATGGAACTGGAGACATAACCGCAACCTATGCAACTGGTGGTGGTTTTTCTCTTGATGGAGTACACCCAACAGCGCGAGGTTATTCAGTAATCGCTAACGGAATCATAGACACCATTAATACTTCGTTCAACTCATCCATTCCTAGAGTTGACCCTGGCACATACACCACTATCTTTTTGAAATAACCACCTTCCTTAATGCTTTTTGCCTGATGAATGACGCTCATTTATCAGGCAATAGAACCTGCAATTAATCTTGGCACTGCTGTGTCGGCTGAGCTTCAAACTCAGATATCAATATTTTGTTTGTATAAAAGGTTGTCATCATAAATATAGTGTAATTGGTCAAGGAATTATTATTCCATTGGAAACAGCCTCCTCACCTTGGCTGCTGTTTTTTTATCAATACTCGTCAACAAACGATATCGATCATACTCAAATCGATCTGGGTAGACTCTTCTAAGGCTATCAAAGTGGCGAGCAAACTCAGCATCGTTCAATTCAGACGTGTTTTTCAAAGCCAAATTATCTTGCCAAATATTGTGATGTTTGTGGAATAGTTGTTGCCAATAGTCTAGCGTAGAGTTCGATTTGGTAATATTAATTTCGGCAGGGTCAGGCAGATGGTCAGCCATTCGCCAGCTAGCGGCTTTATTGAAAGTCTGACAAGCTGCATTGAGTATAATCTGTGTGCCCCGTAAGCGACCTTCGACGCTATAACCTGCAATATGAGAGGTGGCGAGATCAACGTCGTCGAGGAGGCTTCGAGACAAATTGGGTTCGTTTTCCCAGGTATCGAGAAAGGTGATTAGATCAGGACGTTTTGCTATTACTTGAGACAGTGCTCGATTGTCGACTACGGACCCGCGTGCAGCGTTGATTAACAGGCAGCCTTCCCTTAACTGAGACAAGCTCTGATGGTTGAAGAGATGGTAAGTGGGATATCTACCTTGGTGCGTGAGCGGTACGTGCAGGCTGATCAAATCGCATTCGTTCACGATAGTGTCGAAATCAACAGTGTCGATAGTATTGTCACTTCTTTCTGCTTTTAGTGGATCACACACTAAGACTTCAATGCCTAGTACCTGTAATTTTTTAAGCAGGTTAGAACCTACATTGCCACAGCCAATAATGCCTGCCTTTCGGGTGAATGGATCGAAGTTTTTTTTCTGGGACAACGCAAAAATGCCACTAATGACATATTCAGCAGCGGCCTCTGCATTACAGCCAGCAGCATTGCTGAATGCAATGCCCTGCTGCTTGAGATAGTCCAAGTCGACGTGGTCGGTGCCAATGGTGGCACTACCGATGAATTGTACCGGCGTGTTGCGTAGCAGGTTTTTGTCGATGGTGGTGATGGTTCGTACCAGTAGACATTGGCAATCGCTTAAGTGGTCCCGGGTAATTTCGCGACCCGGCAGCAATTCGATATTTCCAAGTGTGCTAAAGGCAGGTTTAATTTGGGGTATGTTTTGGTCTGCGACTATTTTCATTGTTTTTTGCGCTGTCAGCGTTTTCTAGTTGGTGTTAATTTTTGCAACAACATCGAGATATTTATTTACTAAGTTAATAAATAACTTTCAATTTAACTTTCAAATAACTAAATGGTTGGGGCAACTTGCTCGATAGGTAAAAGCTTATTCGGCTGATGCGCCTAATTAATCAATTCAGGGCCAAGTAAAATTGCACCAAGTTAAGGCAAAACGTTTCAGTGTTAAATGCAGTTGAGTTGCCTTTTTATGGTTATGCCATTTAAATTTTAATTGTTTAACTTGCTAAGGTCGTATCTAGAGTTTGTACGTCATTGCCCATGAGCGGGTAGTTAAATCAGATTTAAGCTGATCAAAGGTTTGATCCGATCTTATAACGAGTACGATAAACTATCATATTGCAGCTCTTGAGATCATTGAGAAGGTTGTTATTCCCGGCGATTTCGATTGAGTTGACGTTTTATAGTTATCTGTCACAGCGTTCTGAATTAATTTGGTCAGCGATAACAAGCCTATCTAATCTTCTGCCGTCTGTTTGTATTAAATGGTACTTATCTGTAAGTAGGCTTCTCGCTCTAGCGAGAAACCTATATTTTCAGTTTAGTTATTGAGTGAATTGCTGATAAGACTAATCTTTATATTTATGCCAGCATGGTGATATTTCAGCGAGTAAGAGGCTATTTATCGTGTAAGTCGGTGACAGCACCCAACGATGCGGAACTAACCAGCTTTGCATATTTGGCGAGTACGCCTCTTTTGTATTTTGGCTTAGGCTGTTTCCAGGCGGCAGCTCGCTTTTTGAGTTCGGCGGCGCTGAGTTTGACATTGACTTGTTGTTTTTCGGCATCGATTGTGATTATGTCGCCATTTTTAATGAGTGCGATAGGGCCACCCACTGCAGCCTCGGGTGTGACATGCCCGACCACAAATCCATGTGACCCGCCAGAAAAACGACCGTCAGTAATAAAGGCAACGTCTTTGCCCAGGCCTTTACCCATGATAGCCGCCGTTGGCGACAGCATTTCGCGCATACCAGGGCCACCAACGGGGCCTTCATAGCGAACTACAATAACATCGCCTTTTTTAATTGTACCGTCGAGTATTTTTTTCAAGGCTAGTTCTTCAGAGGCGAATACTTTTGCTTTACCAGTGAATTTAAGCCCCTCTTTGCCAGAAATCTTGGCGATAGAGCCTTCAGGTGCAAGATTACCTTTCAAAACAACAAGGTGGCTGTCTTTTTTAATAGGATCTTTCATCGAGCGAATAATGTCTTGGCTCTTTGGGTAAGGCTTCACTTTGGCTAGATTCTGAGCTAACGTTTTGCCAGTCACGGTTAAGCAGTCGCCATGCAGCAGCTTGGCTTTAAGTAAAATCTTCATTAATGGTTGAATGCCACCAATTTCGATCAGCTCAGACATCATTGCTTTACCGCTGGGTCGAAGGTCGGCGAGTACAGGGACGCGTTTTCCGATACGAGTGAAGTCGTCGAGTTTTAGTTTTACGCCGATAGACGAGGCCATCGCGAGTAAATGCAATACCGCGTTTGTGGATCCTCCCAAAGCAATGACAATGGTGATCGCATTTTCGAATGCTTTTTTAGTCATGATATCGCTGGGACGAATATTGGCCTGTAATAACTTTATTGCGGCGGCACCGGCTGCGAAGCAGTCATTGGTTTTATCTTCTGATATCGCGGCCTGTGCCGAGCTGTTGGGTAGGCTCATACCCATTGCTTCTATGGCCGAAGCCATCGTGTTGGCAGTGTACATGCCGCCACAAGAGCCGGGCCCTGGTATTGCGGCACATTCGATTTCTTTAACTTCTTCTTTAGTGATTTTGTTTTCTGCTTCAGCACCAACGGCTTCAAACACGGTGACAATGTCAATATTTTTGCCCTTGTGGCAACCGGGCATGATGGTGCCACCGTAAACAAATACGGAAGGTCTATTAAGTCGTGCCATACCCATGATGCAGGCGGGCATATTCTTGTCGCAACCGCCTATTGTAATAAGTGCGTCAAACCCCTGGCATCCAGCAACGGCTTCGATTGAATCAGCAATGACTTCTCTTGATACGAGAGAGTACTTCATGCCTTCTGTGCCCATCGAAATACCGTCAGAAATGGTGATAGTGTTAAAGATAACGGCTTTGCCATCTGCGTTACCAACACCTTCCGCAACTTTTAACGCGAGTTTGTCGATATGCATGTTACAAGGGGTGACCATGCTCCAGGTTGAGGCGACTCCTACTTGTGGTTTTTTGAAATCAGCGTCATTAAATCCAACTGCACGTAGCATCGAGCGACTGGGAGCTCGCTCTACACCGTCGACAACTTGTGAGGAGTGCTGACGCATATCTGGCTTTTTTGTGGTGGTTTTTTTTGTAGTCATAATTAATTTTATTAGAAGTCAGCAAAGAATTAATATAGGTTAGGCAAACGTCTGTTTTGTTGCAAGTCTTTACTTGTCAAAAAGCCAAAACAGGGAATGTAAGTTATCGTTAAAATTTGTCAACAATTTAAGTTGCTCTGTAGGGCGCAGGAATGTAAAAATTTTTGGCAAGTATTGTTATTAATTATTATTCCTACTGTGATGATTATTCCTGTGCTTGGGTATTAGTAAAGCTATAATTGAAATAAAACTATCTGAGTAGGTTAAAAAACGCATAGATGATAATAGTCATCATCGTTTGATTGTGGATACTGCGGTTAAACAACTATTTTACAGACTGATTAATCTTTAATGCGTGAGTTATTAAAAATTTTAAAAATTGTGTTTGAGCCCCACAAGCTCCAAAAGTTTCAATTTGCCATTCTTAACTTGCAATTAAATAGTGAAGTGATTAAAGTTTATCTCAATCATGATATTTGTGATTGTTACAACACGATTAAGAAAGTATTTAAATATCTGAGGAGATATTCATGAAAAAAATGACTTCAACACTACTTATTTCATCAGCATTGGTGATAGCAGCGACTACGTCGTCGGTATCTGCTGGCACGCTAGATACAGTGAAAAGCAAAGGGCATGTCCAATGTGGCGTTAGTACCGGTCTTGCTGGATTTTCAAATGCAGATGAAACTGGTAACTGGCAGGGACTTGACGTTGACGTATGTCGGGCTGTTGCCGCTGCTGTTTTAGGTGATGCGAGTAAAGTTAAATTCACCCCGTTAACTGCAAAAGAGCGTTTCACTGCTTTGCAATCTGGCGAAATTGACATTCTTTCACGTAACACAACTTGGACTCTAACTCGCGACGGTTCACTGGGCTTGAACTTCGCTGGCGTCAATTATTACGATGGTCAAGGTTTTATGGTTAGCAAGTCACTTGGTGTTAAAAGTGCGCTAGAACTTGACGGAGCTGCTGTTTGTTTGCAATCAGGTACGACTACTGAGCTAAATTTGGCAGATTATTTTTCTGCTAATAATATGAGTTACAAGTCTGTCAACTACGATACATCTGATGCAACTATTAAAGGCTTTGAAGCCGGTCGTTGCGACATGCTGACTTCAGATCAATCTCAGCTTTACTCACTTCGCATTAAGTTAGAAAATCCTGGGTCAGCTATTGTTCTACCAGAAGTAATATCTAAAGAACCTCTAGGACCTGTTGTACGTCAAGGCGACGATGATTGGTTTAACGTTGTTCGTTGGTCAGTATTTGCTATGGTTAATGCTGAAGAGTTAGGTTTAACTTCAGCAAACATCGATAGCATGAAAACAAAAAGTCCAGCAATTGAGCGTTTTGTTGATGGTCAAGGCGAGAAGCTTGGTCTAGATGACGCTTGGGCTTATAACATTATTAAGCAAGTTGGTAACTATGGCGAAAGTTTTGAAGCCAATGTTGGTCTAAATACGCCACTAGCAATTGCCCGTGGTCTGAATGATCTTTGGTCTCGCGGTGGCCTAATGTACGCACCACCTATTCGTTAGTCTAGAGTCCTAATTTAGTAATAAATTAGTATCGTGAAGAGTGCATGGTTTCTCCATGCACTTTTTTTTTCAGTTGCTTTTCCAAATCAATATTTATCTCAATTGCTATTGATGTGTAAAACCAATCGTAAGTTAACTATAAAACAAAAAAGCAAGTAAGTAGGAGTTTATGATGTCAGAATTGGAGACAGCTCAAAAACCGTCAAATCCTGCAGTTTGGAATGATCCTAAATATAGAGCTCTATTTTTTCAGACAGCGCTAATAGTCGGGTTAGTCTATTTTCTTTATAGTGTGGTTAATAATACATTATCAAATATGGAAGCTCGGGGTATTTCGACTGGTTTTGCTTTTCTAACCGAAAAAGCGGGCTTCGGAATATTGCAATCGTTAATACAATTTAACGAGGACTCTAGTTACGGCCGTACCTTCCTGGTTGGTCTGATGAACACCGGACTGGTTGCTGTTCTTGGCATCTTTCTAGCGACTTTGTTAGGTTTTGGTATGGGTGTTGCTCGTCTGTCAAGCAACTGGCTTATTGCAAAACTCGCCACTGTTTATATCGAAATTTTCCGAAATATCCCTTTACTACTTCAAATATTTTTCTGGTATTTTGCTGTTTTAGCTGGCCTGCCTTCTCCACGTAACAGTATGTCTTTAGGCGCAGGCATCGAATTCAATATTCGTGGATTATATTTGCCTGGACCAATACCCGAGTCAGGCTTTTCGATTACTGTTATCGCATTCATTATTGGTTTTATTGCTATGTTGTTTATGCGCCGATGGGCTCACAAACGTCAGGATGAAACTGGACAGCAGTTTCCCGTTGGTTGGGTCACTTTGGGTTTATTGATCGGTTTTCCATTTTTTGTTTTTCTATTGTCAGGAATGCCAATGGGTATTGAATACCCAGTTCTGACAGGTTTTAATTTTTCTGGTGGTATTGCTTTGGTGCCGGAATTGTTGGCATTGGTATTAGCGCTCACTATTTACACCGGTGCTTTTATTGCAGAAACTGTTCGAGCTGGCATTCTGGCAGTCGATCATGGCCAAACCGAGGCATCTTTGGCACTTGGACTTAAGCGCTCTCAGTTAATGAAACTGGTTATCATTCCCCAAGCGATGCGCGTCATTATTCCCCCACTAACTAGCCAATACTTAAATTTAACCAAAAACTCGTCACTAGCAACAGCAATAGGCTATCCAGATCTGGTGAATGTGTTTATGGGAACAACGCTAAATCAGACAGGACAGGCTATCGAGATTACGGCAATGACAATGGCGGTTTATCTTACTGCTAGTTTATTGATTTCATCTCTGATGAACTGGTATAACAAAAAAATGGCACTAGTGGAGCGATAATAATGTCTGTTAATCATGTGAAAGGACCTGACCTGCCGCCACCAAATTCAGAAGTTGGTATCGCTGGTTGGATGAAGAAAAATTTATTTTCGAGTTACGCCAACGGCTTTATGAGTTTGGTGGCTATTTTGCTCATTGTTCTTTTAGTACCACCATTAATTGATTGGGCGTTTTGGTCAGCTACTTGGACGGGAGAAACTCGCGCTGATTGTGATCAGGATGGTGGCGCCTGCTGGGTATTCATAGCCAATCGTATCGATCAGATTATGTATGGATTTTATCCCGCTGAATTACATTGGCGTCCTAATTTAACCGGTCTTGGGCTAATTGCGTTAACTATTCCGTTTTTTATCAAATCATTTAAATACAAAAATTGGTTAGGTGCTTTTATCCTGATCGTTTATCCATTTATTGCTTATGTGCTGATTCATGGCGGTTCGTTCGGCCTCGAGGTAGTTTCGACCACTAAATGGGGTGGTTTGATGTTAACGCTTATTTTGTCGGCAGTCGGTATTGTTGCATCACTGCCTATTGGTATATTACTGGCCCTGGGTCGACGATCGAAGATGCCAATGTTCAAATCGGTTTGTATTATGTATATCGAATTTTGGCGCGGCATTCCTTTGATTACCGTGTTATTTATGGCGTCAGTTATGTTGCCGCTATTTTTCCCCGAAGGCAGTGATTTTGATAAGTTATTGAGAGCATTAATTGGTATCACCATGTTTCAGTCGGCGTATATGGCTGAGGTAGTTCGAGGTGGTCTACAGGCTATCCCGAAAGGGCAATACGAGGCGGCTGAGGCACTGGGTTTAAATTATCCTAAAAGTATGGGCTTAATTATACTGCCACAGGCTCTGAAGCTAGTAATTCCAGGTATTGTTAATACATTTATTGCTTTGTTTAAGGACACCACGCTGGTACTAATTATTGGCCTGTTCGACCTACTAGCGATTATTAACCTAGCACTAACCGATTCTGATTGGTTAGGCTTTGACGACGAAGGTTATGTTTTCGCAGCATTTGTTTTCTGGGTTTTCTGTTTTGCAATGTCACGATATAGCATTGCACTTGAGGCTAAACTTCACACTGGTCATAAAAGGTAAAGATATGAGTGCTGAACACGTTATTGAACTCAATGGTGTCCACAAATGGTATGGTGAATTTCACGTACTCAAGGATATAAATTTAACGGTAGAGAAAGGCGAAAGAATTGTTATTTGCGGACCATCTGGATCGGGAAAATCGACTGCTATTCGTTGTATCAACCACCTTGAAGAGCATCAGAGGGGTCAAATTATTGTTGATGGTACTGAACTTACTGGTGATTTGAAGCACATCGAACAGGTCCGTAAAGAAGTGGGCATGGTA
>CAWVZP010000082.1:0-11994 GCA_963934675.1 uncultured Gammaproteobacteria bacterium
CCTCATCGTAATAGCCGCGGTAACTGGCGCAACCGGCAATCGGGTAACACCAGCTCAGTAAGCGAGTCGAAAATTCTGGCGCAGCGAATAAGTTCTTTAAAACATAAGGCCGATCTAGTCGAGCATAATTGGTATAGCTGCCATTATCTGGTAAAGCTAATGTCTCAATAGAAAAGGTTCGGATTTTTTGCACTAACAGTAGACGTGATCGTAACTGGGTATCGAGATCTGGGTCTTCGAGCAAGGTCGCAATATCGACCCGCTTATCCATGATCGATAGATGCCCTTTCGTGCTGTGCCAGTAGTAACCAATATCGGCGCAGGCGGAAAGTAACATGACAGAAATAACCATTAACAGCTTCAACTGGGTCCAATTTGGAGTTTCAATTTGTGATGACAAACAGTATTCTCATGTTTAAGACAGGGTTTGAAATTCTATATCAGAGATTTCAAGCGCCAAACTTCAGTTTCTAATTTAGGTGAAAAATATGATTATTTCAAGCCAGTTTGATGGCGGCAACATTGAGTGTACATCACAAACTGATGCAAGCAATATTCAGCTACGTATCAAGGCCGATAATCAGTCCAAATTCTATCAGTGGTTTCATTTTAGGGCCTCAAATGTAAAAGATATTGATTGCCGATATGTCATTAACAATGCCGGTGGTGCAGCCTACACTGGCGGTTGGCGCAATTACCAAGCTGTAGCGTCTTATGACCGCGAATACTGGTTTCGGGTAGAGACAAGTTTTGAGAATGATGAGTTGATCATAGAGCACAACAGCATCTGCGACCAGATCTACTTCGCTTACTTTGCACCTTATTCAATGGAGCGCCATGCCGACCTGATAGCGTTTGCTCAATCCAGTGATCTATGCGTGGTAGAGACGCTAGGTACTTCGTTGGATGGTCAAGCTATTGACTGCTTGCGATTTGGCGAAACAGCCGATCACAAAAAAACAATCTGGATGATTGCCCGCCAACATCCCGGCGAAACCATGGCTGAATGGTGGATGGAAGGACTGATTAATCGATTGGTTGATGATACTGATCCTGTCGTTCGGGCACTCTTACAAAAAGCCGTTATTTATCTGGTACCGAACATGAATCCCGATGGTAGCCGGCGTGGGCACTTGCGCACGAATGCTGCTGGCGTGAATTTGAATCGAGAATGGCATCAACCCAGCATGCAAAATAGCCCCGAGGTTTTTTTAGTACTAGAGAAGATGAAGACGACAGGCCTCGACTTTGCGCTTGATGTTCATGGTGACGAAACACTGCCTTATAACTTTCTGGCGGGTACTGAAGGTATTCCAAGCTGGAATCAAAGTCGTCAGCAAAAACTTGATCTATACAAAAATACCCTGGCAAAAATAAACCCTGACTTTCAAACTAAGCATGGTTACCCAGCTAATTCAGCGGGCAATGCCAATATGAGCTATTGCTCCAATGCTCTTGCCGAGCGCTTTAATAGTCTGGCCATGACGCTCGAAATGCCCTTTAAAGATGCTGCCGATACGCCAGATGAAATGCAAGGCTGGAGTCCAGAACGTTGCATTAAATTATCGTCGAGCTGTCTTGATGCGCTACATTTGTGTTGGGACGAGGTAATAGCGTAAATTTTTGAACACGTCAATCAGGCACGTAATATGACACAACTTTGGAATGATCAGCATGGTGGGTATTGTTAGAGAAGTCGCATCCCTAAGAGTCCGCCATCGAATTTTTTTCTATTGTGCAGAAAAACTCAATCAAGAAAAGTATTCTAATATTTAAAATTAACTGCTATGTAAATTGGACTATTTGCATTACCAGTTTTCTGGGTTCTTAAGCGACTAGTTCAGCTCGTTCAAATCGTTCAAATCGAAATAAAATTTGTGTGGTTTCTGATTTTGGAATATTAAAGGTCGTTATTCAGCCCAGTTATTTGAATGAGTTCGATCGCAGTTATTGGTCCCAGTAATACGGATAATCCAGCCCTAATTATCATGATAATTAGGGCTTAAAATGACATAAAAAATTTTGCAGTCGAATGCCTTTTTCACTTTTATCAGGTCCGTTTTAGCCAGAGCCTTCATCTGATATTGAGTTGGCATCACTGATAAGACTGCTGCTCAGTGCCATACTACCGATACCTAAACCTCTAATGTTGATAAATTTCTGTGGTTCATGCCTAGTCTCCTATAAGACGAGCTGGCATTATAAATTCCTTGGAATTAATAATTAGCTCCAAGGAGTTTAGTTGCAAGAGGATCTTAAAATACCAAAAAAAAGAGCTAGCCCAACGCGAGCAAACGCAGGTTCGTATGACAGTTTTGCTTGGCATAATCCAGCAACTCATGACGACACGTCAGAATCGTCAATTCGAAGGCAAGGAATTGACTTTGTCGCAATTTGGTTTGCTCAACCGCTTCACTCATGTACCCGATAGAAGCTGGACGATAACTGACCTGGCCAATGTTATGGAAATGAACTAACATAACATCACTAAAATTGTCACTACACTGATCAATAAAAACCTACTGTCACCGACTTTAGATGAATGTGACAAGCGTAAACGTTATTTGAAAATCACCCCGAAAGGCCTTGAACTCTGCGCCGACACTTTTAAATCACTATTGCCTGAAATTTCGACTGTATTTGGTGATTGGGTTGATGGTTCGTTAAAGCAATTCCATCAACAGCTAGAAAAATTAATGGCGTGGCTCGATGCCAATCGAGCGATCTAAATATTCTTGGAAAGTTAGCCATGTGGCCAGTCTCAGGTTAAATAATATAAACCAACATCTCTAGGTTATCTAGGTTATTTCGGCTAAGCTACGATTTAACCTTAGCACAGGCAACCTGGACCACTGATTACCAGGAAATTATTGCTGCGCTTTCCTGACCGGTATAACTGGTCGATCACACTACCGCGTCTATTGTTGTACTGAATACGACTCATGGATCTAGATGCACAATTATCACCTTAAGCGTGAAACCATTCAGGTCTGCCTAAATGATTTCAATATTTGCTCGTTGCTGGACAACCAACAGTTTGACAAAGACGATCTTGAAGCAGCTGCATTGGGAATTACGTCATCGACCTGGTCGTTATTTGGCATTATCTGGCCAGCCTCGCATATTCTTGCGGCGGAGCTAAGTAGCGTCGATTTTACTGGCAAACGGGTACTTGAAATTGGCTGCGGCATTGGACTGGCTAGTCTTGTATTGCATAAAATGGGCGTTGATATTACGGCTAGTGATTATCACCCTCGCGCTCAGGAATTCCTCGACAGAAACGTTAGTGAAAATAATTTACCTCCAATCAGATTCCAGATGGTAGATTTCGAAAAAGAAAATACGCATCTAGGGCTGTTCGATCTGATCATTGCTAGCGACATACTCTATCAACCTCATCACGCAAAGTTTGTAGCTAATTTTATCTCGTCTCATTCCAGTCACGATGGAGAAGTTATTCTCGTCGATCCGGGTAGAGAAAACCGATCTAAGTTTACGCTCAACATGACGGCTCTAGGGTATCACTACCAATCTAGGAATTTTAATCAGAAGCTTGCGTCAGGCATAAAATGCAAGGGCCAAATACTGCACTATCAGCGTCAAGCTAGCCTTATCGGGGATAACATTGAAACTTTGGGGACACAAGCCTGATAGCAGCTGAACTGATATTCTAATATCAAATCCCTATTCACTCTGCTAATACACATTCGAATTAATTTCTTTACCCTAAACATGCGGTTAAAACCTATACTGAATGGTAACCTAACCCACTCGACATAGTATTCGGTCCAACATCCGGTGACTCATTATTCGTTTTAACCAGCCGAACAAGTAGGTAGGAAAAGTGACGGGGTAACGTATTTTTGGTCGCTTACTTTCCAACGCGTGCACCACACGGCTGAGCACTGCATTTGGGGGTAGGGTGAACGGCTGAACGTTTCCAACCGCTTCAAATCGCTCGATCATTTTATGATAGCGATGACCATGAACACTACGATCGACATCAATGTGTTTTTGAAATGCTTGATATGCATTGGCTCGAAATTGGCTCTCTATCGGGCCCGGCTCAATCAAGCTGACATGAATACCCGTGCCGGCAAGCTCCAGCCGCATGGTGTCGCTGAAACCTTCTATTGCGAACTTGCTTGCATTGTAAGCACCGCGCATTGACAGCGCCGCAAACCCTAGAACCGAACTGTTCTGGATTATTCGACCGTATCCTTGTGCTCGCATTGTCGGGATAATGAGGTTGATTAGCTC
The DNA here is from genome assembly GCA_963934675.1 of uncultured Gammaproteobacteria bacterium. Lineage (GTDB taxonomy): Bacteria > Pseudomonadota > Gammaproteobacteria. The sequence continues at coordinate 4,261 of CAWVZP010000082.1, forward strand.
CATCCAGCCAAAAACATTCGTTTCAAATTGCTCGCGAATCGCGTCTCGGGTGAGATCTTCACAGGCGCCCGGTTGGCCATAAGCACCATTATTAAAAAGTGCAAATAATTCTCCTCCAGTTTTTTCCAGCACCTGTTCTACCGCTGATTTTATACTTTTTGAGTCACCATAGTCGAGCACCAAGCATTCAATGCCAGCGGACTCTAAGGCTGCGCAGTCATCCGGATTTCGAACAGTGGCAATAACACGATAACCGCGCAAATGTAAGCCATGCGCGACGCACTCACCAATACCACTTGAACAGCCGGTAATTAATATATTTCGCATACTTCCACCTGGGAACATTCTGGTTCTAATTTATAAATCACGGTTATCTCATTGAAATCATTTTTACTTAAGTGGTTGGTTGTAGGTTTTTATATCAAGAAAAGCAGCTCGGAGCGACAAGCATAGTATGATTTTAATCCAATTTAGTCGCCCTCCTCTACTTTTTAAAATAGATTCAATCTAAGCCCCACAGGCTCCTAGCCTTATGCTTTTTATTAAACTTTTGCCCACACCAATTTTAATTAAATGTAATCGGGTCAATAAAAAGCAATCAGCAGAAATATCAAACAAAACAAACGCTATGATCCAGCTTAAAACAAGACTGGCCTGAATACTTGCTGACAACTAGCACCTGTCTCTAAAGCCTGAGACCACTCGCCATTCAACATGATATGCACTAGCGTTGCTGGTGGCATCACCTCACCCGTTTTCGACTTGGGAACATTACCCGCTAACTTTTTAGCCAGCATTTCCAGTCCTGGGTTATGACCCACAAATAACAATCGCTGCACTTGCTTTGGTGTACGGCATAAAACCTCTAACAGATTCTGCACTTCGGCTTCGTAAATTGAATCCTCAAAATCAATCACTGACTGATCAAGCTCAGCCGCAACGCAAACTGCTCTTGCAGTCGCTTCTGTGCGCACTGCTGATGAACAAACAATGGCATCCGGATTCAGATGATGGCTCTTAATCCACTCGCCTACCCGTGCCGACTGTTGCTTACCATGCTCACTCAATTGACGACCAAAATCACCTCGGTCATCCCATGAAGGCGGAACCATTAAGGCGTGACCGTGACGTAGCAGTAATAATTCAACTGACATTTTCCTACACCCTGTTGGTTTTTAACAAAAACTATAAACGTCAAAATATAAATTATATATCTATTGGGATAATAAGTGAAAAGTTGACACCTACCTGACTGTTTCAATGCTGGGCTCAGTCAAGCTCAGTAGGAAGATCGCTTGGGCCTAAGTGAGGCCTTGTACCTGACAAGTATCATCGGCCGTCTTGCTTAATACCCATTCAGGGGTTAGTCATTAATCAAAAACTGCGAGGTGACTCTGCGGAAACTGAGTGACCTATTCATGAGGATGTACAGAAAGTGCTCAGCCAGCAGAATCAGTGCGGCAATCGAATAAGTACTCTCAATAAATCCTGAAGTATTGCAAAACTTGCTCTCATTAGGCTCTAAATTAGAGTGTCAGGGCATCAAGGACGTATTTTATTTATGCTTTTCTGAGTTGATAAGCAGAATGATGGTGCACACTCACCGCTGAACAAGTAATATTGAGTGGTGCCGAAACTACTAATTTTTAAGTAGCGCCATCTAAAAACCCGAACTTCAATTGAAGATCCTATTACAAAAGCTCTAAAATCTAGAGGCCTATCCAAATGGACAATCTGCAAAAATTTTACATAAATGGCCATTGGGTCGCTCCAATATCGTCCGCCATTATGCCTGTCTTAAATCCCGCCACGGAGCACCAAATTGGTACCGTAGCGATGGGTGGTGGCGCGGATGTAGATCAAGCTGTTGCGGCCGCAAAAGAGGCATTCAAAACATTCTCTCAAACTAGTAAGTACGAACGGCTCGAACTGTTACGTCGCTTAAAACAGGCAACCGAGTCGCGATTTGAAGAGCTGGCGCAAGCAATGCGTATGGAAATGGGTGCACCGATCACCATGGCGCGAGAAATACAGGCAGATGCCGCAGTCGGTCACCTTCAGGGGTTTATTGACGCGTTAGAAACCCTCGAAGAACGTATTGTACTAGACAACGGTGATGTGTTGCTGCGTGAGCCCATTGGTGTCTGTGGTTTGATTACGCCATGGAACTGGCCGATGAACCAAATTGTATTAAAAGTTGTACCGGCACTTGCTACTGGCTCAACCTGCATCTTAAAACCATCCGAACATACCCCTATCTCCGCGATGATCTATGCCGAAATCATTCATGAAGCTGGCTATCCACCCGGAGTTTTTAACCTTGTCAATGGTGATGGTCCAACTGTTGGCGCAGCGATATCGCAGCATGCCGATGTGCAAATGATGTCTTTCACTGGCTCTACCCGCGCTGGCAAAGCGGTAACGCATGACGCCGCAGACACCATAAAGCGGGTAACACTTGAATTGGGTGGCAAATCGCCTAATCTAGTTTTTGCTGATTGTGATCTGAAACAAAGAGTTACCGCTTCAGTACAAGAATGCATGTTTAATACGGGCCAGTCCTGTGATGCCCCAACGCGCTTGCTGGTTGAACGGTCCTGTTATGATGAAGTATTAAAAATTGCCAAATTGGCAGCAGAAACAATAGCAGTCGATAACCCAGAAGTAGAGGGTGATCATATTGGCCCACTGTTTGATCAAATTCAATTTGACCGTGTTCAAGCCATGATCGAAGTCGGCATTGAAGAAGGTGGCTTGCTTTTAGCCGGTGGGCTGGGCCGACCCGATGGCATGGACAAAGGCTGGTATGTGAAGCCGACAATCTTCGCCGATGTTACCAATCATATGCGCATCGCGCAGGAAGAAATCTTTGGGCCCGTACTGGTTATCATCCCGTTTGAAGATGAGGCCGAAGCCATCACAATTGCCAATGACACACTTTACGGTCTAGCGGCCTTTGTACAATCAGGTGATGCACAACGTGCCAGTCGGGTTGCGGCTCAATTGCGAGCTGGAGCCGTACATATTAATGGCGCAGGTATGAACTATGGCACGCCTTTCGGCGGCTATAAGCAGTCAGGCAATGGACGTGAAGGTGGCATGATGGGTTTAGAGGATTACCTTGAAACTAAAACCCTGCATGGCTTATTTTAAGGTTGCTCAACTATTGACTCGAGAGATCAGTCGGAAAATCTTTCGAGTCGAAGCAAACGTTTTCATTGCTAATAGGATTTTACAGATGACTGTTTAATCGGTTCGTTACATTGTTATGACACAAGCTAAAGTTGGCTACTCGCTCGTAGCCGCTTTGCGCAACCCCCGTAACGCAATTTAAAGCGATAACAGATCACGGGCGGCAGACGCATAAACCATATAGGCTGGGCGCTGCAAGTTAGGTGTGTTATTCACGGTGAGTAACGGCTGGTTTTCAATTAAAGACTTCACTACGCGAACTGGAAAGTAACCAGCCCCACCATTTTGCAAGATATACTCAAGACCCAGGGCGCCAAGACCTACCGATATCGCCGGGGTTTCCAAATCGGGGAAAGCTTCGCTGTGGCGTGCTCGAAAAAGTTCGCCCCAATCGACAAAGACGTAGTCCTTTACCCAGGCGCCATCCACTGCCTCTTTATCTGTTGTTACCAGTATCAACGTTTCTTCAAATAAATCTTCGATTATAAGGTCTGAAGTTTACCGAGGGTGATACATAACTCCAATATCAAACAAGCCATCTGATACCTGGCGCATTACGCTGGGAGAATAATCAGCTTCAACATGTAACGCAATTTCGGCTGCATTTTTTCGCATCCAGGGCATCCATTTGAGTATTAGGCTATCCCAAAAGCTTACTTGAGAGCCAAGCCCAATCGTATGATTAAAACGCTCTGGTAACTCAATACGCTGCTTTGCCTGCTGCCATTGACGTTGAATATTGTGGGCATATTGCAGAAATTGCTGACCAGCCGATGTTAGCTCGACACCGGCATGCCCTCGTTTAAATAGCCTACGACCAAACCGGTCTTCCATTAATTCAACGCGCACACTAACAGCGACTGAGTGACGTTAAGGCTATCAGGGTCTCAATTGAAATTGCCACACTCAGCAATCTCGGGAAAAATACTGATGTATTCGATTTTCATACAACCTTTCTCTCAAAATAGATCGGATTAAGTCAGACGGACCCTTAGTGATATTAAAACTTTCGATTGTATGGTCCATAAAAAATCGTTTTTGAATAGCTTAAATTCGCTAGATGCCGCTTTATTTAATTACACGGATGATAGGTTAGTTCAAATTTTAGTGATTTATCTGGCGATAACTCACTGGATCATATTGACGGCTACCATTGATATCCTATTGTTACAAACTCAGCAACCCTTGGCTGGAATACGGTTTTAGCCACGCCGTCTAACCCATAACAAACTTGTAATGACAGCAAATGCTCTTCGCGAGGATTGTAATAACGATCATGCTGTGCATTTTCCTAGTTCGACAGTTGATGCTTTATTTACGCATTAATCAAGGCTAGATCGCTATAGGTCTGCGCCAGCCATGCCTCAAATTGCTGGTTTTTTTTTCATTCGCCAAAGCATCTTTGAAGCCCATCATCGCTGCCGTATTATGAAATAAATAGCCCGATTCGAGGATTAACAGATTGTCATCTTTGAGTGAAGCCAACCTGAATATAAAATCCGTTGTCAAGAGAGCTGGATAGTGATGTTTGAATACGGGGAATATTCGCTTCGGGGTACATCATTATCAGCGGAATGAAAACGCCATGATAAAATCCTCCAACTTCATCGAGACGTGAATCAATATCTTGCCTTGATAACAAGCTTGCGATTCGATTGGCCAGTTAGGGGTTGTCGGGCGGGGGATACTGCAGTTCATAAGATTCAGCAGGAAAACCAGTTTAATCCTAGTACATGGGCACGTTTTGATTGACTGTAATCGAAATTGTCAATTCTTCCCAATGTGCGCTGATGATAATAATAGCTTCTGACTTTCGTATCAGGTCAGGATTTTTTCGAAGAAGCTGGTTCACGCTGTGAAACATAAATTCATTCAATAACGGTAAAGGTCCACCTCCATGATTCACCTCAAAGTAAATTGGCTCGAATTGGTCAACAAGAACAATGCTTATACCGGTTATATTAGTGTGCTTGCTAAACTTAAAACAGACCAAGTTTGATAATGAGCATTTCATTCTCAACTGAAATTGGTTTTAAGGTTGATTCTGCCAGTCTGTGCTCTAAATTGTCATCCTAAAACGTAAAAACAGGCTTTTTTGCTAGAAATTTCTTCGCAATAAACTCTAATATTTTCTTTATTTTGGGCAGGCTGTCCTGCAGCACTTTTTAAATATCAAGTAAAATTACTTTAAAATTATCGAAATAGAATGAACCTGAATCATTGTCGTATCGTAGAGCTCCAGTAAAGAAAACTTTTTCATCTGCGACACTCTTACCAGGCGCTTTGACAGTCTAACCACTATTTTGTTATTACCAAGTTTTCCCTATTAATTAATTCTGGGGCATCGTCGTAACCCAAAATTTTGGGCACATCTAAACTCGACTGCCCCATGATTTGCATGCTTTCAACTGAACTGTAATTGACCAGGCCCCGTGCTACTTCGCTTCCATTGCCGTCAACACAACTGACAACCTCACCGCGGCTAAAATTTCCACTAACTTTATTCACCCCCACCGGTAATAAACTCGCGTTTTTATTGAGTAATACAGTCACCGCACCATCATCCAGATGCAGTTTGCCACGACAGCGCATATGCCCTGCAAGCCATTGTTTACGCGCTGCTAAATGTCCTTCACGCGCTTCTAGGAAGCTACCAATCGCGACGCCTTCAACTAACTGTGAAATCACCTTGTCATGCTTGCCCGAAGCAATCACGGTGTGGGTACCTGATCGCGCAGCTAACTGAGCCGCACTCACTTTGGTCTGCATGCCACCGCGGCCTAGGTTGCCACCACTGGGGCCAGCATAAGTCATTAAGACTGGGTCGTTTGCATCAGCTTTTTGAATCAGTCTCGCGCTAGCGTTGAGGGCTGGATTTGAATCGTATAAACCAGTCTGATCAGTCAAAATGATCAGTAAATCAGCCTCGATTAAGTTAGATACCAACGCGCCTAGCGTATCGTTATCACCAAACCGGATTTCTTCATTTGATACCGTATCGTTTTCGTTGACGACGGGAATTGCGCCATACGATAGTATAGTACGTAAAGTGCTGCGGGCGTTGAGGTATCGTTGCCGATTGGCGAGGTCATCGTGGGTCAGTAGCACTTGTGCGCAGTGTAAATCATGTTTTTTAAAGCAGTCTTCGTAGGCTTGTGCCAAGCCCATTTGGCCAACAGCGGCCACAGCCTGCAACTGGGAGATATTAGTAGGGCGAGATTTCAACCCAAGTCGTTTGATACCTTCAACAATCGCACCCGATGAGACTAAAACAATATCAACCGACAAGGCTCGCAGTGCAGCTATCTGACTGACCCAGTTAGTGATCATTTTGTGGTCGATACCCTTGCCGTTATCCGTCAGTAACGCACTGCCAATTTTAACTACGACCTTGTTGTAAAGAGGTCTATTCATCGAGCAAGTCTCATCAAGCTGGTTTCATCGAGCTAGTTTTATTTCTGGTTTTACTTCTGGTCTTCAGCGTTGATTTCGGTGCTGGCCTGTGAACTTTGCTCAGCACATTCTTCAACATGAATCATAATAGCGTTGCACAGTTGATCAACGCCCTGACGATTAACCGCGCTGATCTGATGCACGGGTCCGGTCCAAGACAAGCCCTTGATAATCTCGTCACACATTGCCTGTTGTTCGTCCTCTGCTACCAGATCAAGTTTATTGAGCACTAGCCAGCGCGGTTTATCGAACAGCGATTCGTCGTACTTTTGCAATTCAAGCAGGATTTTCTGTGCTGATTCAACAGCGGTATCATCACTTTCCATCGGATAAATATCGATGATATGAAGTAACAGTTTAGTCCGTTGTAAGTGCTTCAGGAACTGAATACCTAGACCAACGCCATCTGCTGCACCCTCGATCAAACCGGGAATGTCAGCGATAACAAAGCTGCGATGTGACGCTACACTCACCACACCCAAGTTGGGATGCAAGGTCGTAAATGGATAATCAGCAACCTTTGGGCGAGCTGCAGAAACAGAACGAATAAAAGTCGATTTACCTGCATTTGGCATGCCTAGCAGTCCAACGTCTGCGAGCACTTTCATCTCTAACTTAAGATCAAACTGCTCACCCAGACTACCAGGGCTACTCTGTCTTGGCGCGCGATTGGTCGAACTTTTATAACGGATATTGCCCAACCCATGGAAACCACCGCGGGCAATCAGGATAGGGTCGGTACTATTATCGCCAACGTCAGCGATTAATTCACCTTGATCGACTGTGGTAATGACCGTACCTAAAGGCACTTCGATAACGACATCCTCACCTTTCGCACCGGTACAGTTCCTCGACTGGCCTCGCCCGCCATTTTTAGCAACAAAACGTCGAGTATGGCGAAAGTCGGATAACGTATTTAAATCGATGGAACCAACAACATAAACCGAACCGCCATCACCACCGTCGCCGCCATCAGGGCCACCCATTGGTATATATTTTTCACGACGGAAACTGACAATGCCGTAACCACCATTGCCTGCCTGGACGTGAATCTTGGCTTCGTCGATAAATTTCATGATTGGCTCTAGT
>CAWVZP010000083.1:0-11951 GCA_963934675.1 uncultured Gammaproteobacteria bacterium
GATATTTGATGCTAAGTGGGTAATGGTATATTGTCAATTGAAGAGTGCCTGTCCTTTATGCATTTTGCTTTATGCATTTTTATGCATTTTATGCACTTGTCCTTTATGCACTAAGACAGGTCAATTTATACTGTTAATATTAGTTTTGAACATAATCACATCAATCAGTTGGGACTAAATTATGCCAATTACTTTGCCTATTATTAATTATTGTTATGAAGGGCTTGCGTTAAATTGTTACTTTGACTTCCAATCTGTTGATGAAAACTTAAGTTAGAATACGGTTTGAATGGAAAAATTAAGAGGCCAAAAAATAGACTGCAAGTGGCAGAAAGCTATTAAACTCAGCCTCTCTGGTGACTCTTTACGCCCCGTAACTGACATTAATGCCGTATACAAAATAACGTTTAATTAAACGACGCAAAAGTGATGTTTTAAGATACCTTACCTTGACAAAAGCCCTTTGACGTTAGGATGGAGACCTTTCAATCGCATTGCTAACTACCAACGACTGGTTTAAGCTCCTTCGTCGTTATGGCATGCGATATCGTCGTTACAGCATAAATGATGTTAAAGAACCGATATTGGCTCTAGCGTCTGTCTTGACTTGGCTCTATCTTGTGACTAGACGAAATGTGAAGGTATAGCGGTCTTTTATTACTCACCACCACTAGCAACAAACTGTCTAAATGTTTTTGAAACATTAGACTTAAAAAACTATAAAACCGAAGAGGAAATTTAAATGAAATCAATGAAAAAATTTGCAACCTGTGCAGCCGCAGCTGTCGTTGCCTCGTCAATTGCTACTTCCGCGGTTGCTGATGTTAATGTTGCCTTCTTTTTAGAGTGGGCAACGCCAAATCAGATCGCCAAAGTTGAGAAGTCTTATGACGAAGCTATGGGCGAAACGGTTAACTGGACTAACTTTGACGCTGGTACTCAGATGACGGAAGCCATGTTAGCGGGTGATATCGATATCTCTTACAGTCAGGGCTTGGCTCCTTTCATTAATGCGGTTAACGCCAATGCGCCAATTAAGTTGGTCTCTATTGCGGTCCAGTATCCAGCGAACGACTGTTTTGTTCGCAATGGTGCTGGTATCGATGCATCGAATGCTTCAGAGCTTGAAGGTAAAGCAGTAGCGGTACCTTTAGCGACTATGGCTGATTACAGTTTCCGAATGATGATGCGTGCGCTGAACGTTGACGTGAGCAAAATCAAAGTAATCGATCAGGCGCCTGCAGATGCTGCGGTTTCTCTGGCTGATGGCAGTATTGTAATGGCCTGTATTTTTGGTGGTAACTCATCGGCTAAAGCGGCTGAAGTTGGCAAGGTATTGATGTCACCTGCGGCGAAGGAAGCTGCTGGCATCATTAGTTTCGACGTTGTATCTGTGACCGAGAAGTTTGCTCAGGAAAATCCTGACCTACTGCGTACTTTCCTTGAAGTGACTGAAAAAGCCAACAAAGACTTCGCAGCTGACCAGTCTAAAATCGATGTAATTGCAAGGGATGCGGGAATGTCAGTTGAAGGCGCGAAAGCCCAGATGGAAGGTTTTATTTTCCCTACAAATGAAGAACAATTGAACAAGTATTTCAACAAAGGTGGATTGGCTGACGTAGCGATTGGTATTGTTGGTAATGCATTCGCGACAGCACAGAATCCTGCACTGTCTGATTATAGTGTCTCTATCGATACTTCTTTCCTTAAGTAACGCCTAAAGTAAACGCCCACCGGTGACGGAATGTCATCGGTGGGTGGTTCTTTAGTCCTTACAAAGAACTCCGCAGCGTATTCTCAATAGGCTGCAAGATATAACTCAAGCTCAGTCCTTTTATCCGTATTCAGGTAGGTAATCCCATGAGTGATTTGATAGCTGACAATGTCAATATGGTCTTTAATACACATTCCGGTGGCAGCGTTCATGCGCTCAAGGATGTGAGTTTTACTCTGAAACAGGGCGAACTGTTATCTGTGCTAGGCCCTTCAGGTTGTGGCAAAACTACACTACTTAATATTATTGCCGGTTTCATACGCCCTACTGGCGGTGAGCTAATACTGGGCGGCGAAGAGATCGATGGGCCAGGCGTCAATCGTGGCATGGTATTTCAGCAGGGCGCTCTATTTGAATGGTTAACCGTCGCGGAAAATATAGATTTCGGCCTACGCATGAAAAAAGCCGATAAAGCCGAAAGTGCCAGAAAAGTCGAAGAGTGGCTCGATATAGTCGGTCTTCAGGGCTTTGGTGATACGCCTACCTACCAACTATCTGGTGGCATGCAGCAGCGCATCGCACTGGCCCGTTGCCTTATTAATGATCCAGACCTTATTTTAATGGATGAACCATTGGGTGCTCTGGACGCGCTGACGCGCGAAAAAATGCAAACCCTAGTACTGAAAATTTGGAAAGAGACCGGCAAGACAATCATGATTATAACGCACTCGGTTGAGGAAGCATTACTGCTTGGCGAGCGACTATTTGTGATGGCACCCAGGCCGGGGCGTATTCACAAAGAGTATAAACTGCCTTTTGCCGAGCAGGGCCTCATCGACGATCCTCGTGACATCAAGAAAACCCAAGAATTTTCCGAAACCCGAGAAGAAATCCTGAGCATGATCTGGGACATGGAAGAAGAAATTATGGGGAAAACAGATGTTGCATAGAACTCAGTTTAGCGACCTTAATGTGAGGGGTGAAAAATGATTATTGGTACTTTATTTATCGTCTGCATTGCTTTGCTGTTGTGGTCAATCTATTACGGTCGGAAAGTAATCCGAACAGAAAAAATGGATGCATTATTTGGCAATCCGGTAAAGGCATTGGGTGGTTGGCACTGGATTATCGCGGGAGTTGCCAGTATTTTCATCCTGTGGATTTATTTTTCTTGGGATGCGGCGCGTTCATACTACCCCGAGGCGGCAAATGAACTCTGTCAGGTGGCAAAGCTCAATCGAGCTGTTAATCCGATTCGATCATCTTTTCCGCTGGATAATCGCTTACTTGATGGCACTAAGTTATTGGAGCGTGACTATGCGCAAATAACAGCAATGGAAGCGCATCTAGACGCAATTGATTTTAGTCAAACTGACCGAACAGAGTTACTGGGCATTCTCCTAGATATGCGGGCAGCATTGGCAGCTCAGGCAAATCCAACCTTAATCGACACTGCTATTGCAGGCCGGTTTAAAGATATATCGACTCGAATCAATGTTGTAACAACTAACCTTGCCAGTACTGATAACCTGAAAGCCTACAGCCAAACTGATATTGATAAGGCCCTTGCGCAACCTGCTTGGGGAGAGACGTGGGTAGAAATTCCACCGCTACCAAGGACTGACCGAGGCCGTAAGTTCGATGCTGCAAGTGTCGTTTTAGACAAAATTTCCAAAGACTATGCTCGCATCAGGAATAACGGTATTCAGATTACTGATAAGCTTGAGGCATTAAAGGCTCGCTATAGCGCGTTTGAAATCGACCAAAGTGGCGACCCTAGCATGGTCCAGTCGCGTAAAGACCTTGTTAGGCAAATCAATAAAATTTACAAGCGTATCGATAATGGCAAAATCTTCCCGCCGGCGATGACCGAGCTTGTCGAAGCCTCATTGATTGCGCTCGAACTAGAGAAAAGAAACCAACAAGGTAGTCTCATTTATATCGATGCACTGGCAATGCCCGGTGGTGATATTTTAGCCGGAAACAGCGCATGCTCGGAACAAGGGTCTGGCCGTTGGTTACCGAAACCATCCGATACTATGAGAACCTTCCTGCGTATGGCTGACCCAGATATCGGCTACAAAGGCATTCCATTACTCTGGTACAAAATGAAGCCAGTAGCGGAAATGATTGCTTTTGTTGTCCCTGATTGGCTGCCTGATTTAATACCGGGTGAATATCCTCGCCATGATGATACCGGTAAGGTACTAAGTAACTTCAAAGGCAGCCTGTATAACGTGTCAACGGGTGACTATGATTCTTTCGGAGTTCCTGTGCCTACGGGACACGTCTGGGATTCGATTCTTAGAGTGCTCGCTGGGTTGTTTTTTGGCATCATTCTGGGCGTGCCTTTAGGTCTTTTTATGGGGCTGTCGCGATTTGCAAAAGGCTTCTTTGACCCACTTATTGAACTTTATCGACCGATACCACCGCTAGCCTGGGCGCCACTCATCCTGACTATTTTTGGTATTCATGACGACGGTAAGATATTCCTCCTGTTTATGGTGGCTTTCGCGATTATGGTTATCTCTGCCAGAACCGGAGCGACAGGGACACATCTCTCTAAGATACATGCGGCGCACTCGTTAGGGGCGAGTAATCGACAAATTGTTCGTCAGGTTATTTTGCCTAACTCGTTGCCTGAGATTCTCACTGGTATTCGAATAGCGATTGGTGTTTGTTGGGGTACATTGGTTGCAGCAGAAATGCTGGCAGGTACCACCGGTATTGGTTTTGTCGAAAATGTGGCTCGTAAACAGTCTGACTATGAAATCATCTGGATGACGATTTTGATACTGGGCCTACTGGGTTTGATGTTCGACCTCATCATGAGATCCGTTATTAAGCGCGCTATTCCTTGGCGTGGTAAAGGCTAGGTTACCGATGGCATTAGTGCGGGCTGGAATATCATCAGCCCGTGCTAAGGTTACTTAAAAAAGGGTGCTAATTAACTTGATTTCTGATGCTAGTAAGAACTACTCAGATTGTATTATCAGCAATATTAATTTTATTTTGTCGTTATAGACCCAGCTTTCTCTTCTTTAATCCGGCTAAAATACAATTTATGATGGTGAAGGGGCTGTATACTTTCAACCGTTTATAATCATCAAATCATGTATAACAAACCCTAAGGAATTGGTAATAACGTGAGTACCCTTAAACATCTTTTTGACAGTAATCGACAATGGGCAGCTGATGTAAAGCGAGAGAACCCAGAATTCTTTAGCGAGCTATCCAAGCAGCAAGCGCCGGAATACCTGTGGATAGGTTGCTCCGATAGCCGCGTGCCAGCCAATCAAATAGTCCGACTGCCGCCGGGTGAAGTCTTTGTGCATCGTAATATTGCTAATATTGTGGTGCATACTGATCTGAATTGCCTGTCAGTCATTCAATACGCGGTTGAAGTGATCAAGGTCAAACATATTGTTGTCTGCGGTCATTATGGTTGTGGTGGAATCAAGGCCGCTATGGAAGACGAAGACCATGGGTTGATCGATAATTGGTTAGGCCACATTAAAGACGTCGCGAGAAGCCATGCTAAAAAGCTGGAGGGGCTAGCGTACCAACCTAAACAGGACTTACTGTGTGAACTCAATATAATCCAACAAGTGAGTAATGTTTGCAGCTCTACGATAGTTAAAAAAGCGTGGAAATCGGGTGCAGACCTGACAGTACATGGCTGGGTATACGGTATTAACGATGGCATTATCAAAGATCTAGATACCAGCATATCGTCCATCGAGCAGTTAGAAAAAAATAGCGGGTCTGATTAGTCGCTATGAATGTTAATATAAAAAGAAATTCGAAAGAACTCCAGAACAAGTCACCTCAAACTATTGCCTAGTCTGAATTCAGTTGAATAGTTTGGCTTGCAAGCACAGGATTTTCTAATAGAATCCTTGCTTCTATTCTTTATGATTAAACTTCATCACTATTAAATCTATGTCATCAATTGCTCAAATTATAGCTCATGAACTCAATGTCAAATTAGTTCAAGTTGACGCTGCCGTTGTACTACTCGACGAAGGTTCAACCGTGCCTTTCATTTCGCGTTATCGAAAAGAAGTCACCGGTGGGTTAGATGATATTCAATTACGCCAGTTGAATGAACGACTGGGTTATCTGCGAGAGTTAGCTGAACGTCGGTTGAGCGTTCTCGGCAGTATTGACGAACAGGGAAAATTAACCCCCGAGTTGAGGACGGCTGTAGAACAAGCTGATACCAAGACTCGACTGGAAGATTTATATCTGCCCTATAAAAAGAAGCGCCGAACCAAAGGTCAGATCGCCATTGAAGCGGGCCTTGAACCATTAGCTGATGGCATTATGGCTGATTTTAACCTTGATCCTGAAATGCTGGCTGAACAGTATATTAGCGAAGAACTTAATGTTGCTGATAGCAAAGCAGCACTCGATGGCGCCAAATTTATATTGATGGAGCGTTTCACCGAGCATGCCGATCTTTTGGCTAGACTGCGTCAAATTATCGCAGACAAAGGTATGTTGATGAGTAGTGTGAGTAAAGATAAAGAGGAGGCAGGTGAAAAATTTAGAGATTATTTTGACTATCGAGAACCGATTGGCAAAGTGCCGCCTCATCGAGCACTCGCGTTATTTCGCGGGCGTAAGGAGTCCATACTGTCGCTTAAACTGGACATTCCAGACTTAAGCTATGCTGATTTTCATCCCTGTGAAGCTGCTATTGCCAATATTTTTGACATTCCTTACTGCCCGGATAGTGATTTTTCAGGTAAACCGGCTGCCAGTAAATGGTTAACCGAGGTGGTGCGATGGACCTGGCGTGTAAAACTGTTAATGCAAATTGAGACTGATCTGTTAGGCAACTTACGAGATCTGGCGGAAGCCGAGGCGATTAAAGTATTTGCCGATAATTTGAAAGATGTGTTGCTCGCATCACCTGCGGGTCAGCGAGGCACCATTGGGCTGGATCCAGGGCTTCGCACGGGTGTTAAGGTCGCCGTTATCGATAGCACAGGCCAACACGTCGATGACACCACAATTTATCCTCATGTGCCCAAAAACAAATGGGATGAGTCGATTGCTACTCTGGCCAAGTTAGCTAAGAAGCACCAGGTCGAACTCATTGCGATTGGCAACGGTACTGCGTCACGTGAAACCGAAAAGCTGGCTGCAGAGCTGATTCAAAAGCACAGCGAATTAAAGTTAACAAAGGTCGTGGTGAATGAAGCAGGGGCTTCAATTTATTCTGCTTCAGAATTTGCTTCAAAAGAATTTCCAGATCTAGATGTCACCGTGCGCGGCGCAATATCGATTGCTCGACGATTACAAGACCCACTAGCCGAGTTAGTGAAAATTGATCCGCAATCAATAGGCGTTGGACAGTACCAGCACGACGTGAGTCAATTTAAGCTGGCCAAATCACTTGATGCCGTCGTTGAGGACTGTGTAAACGCAGTGGGTGTTGAGGTCAATACCGCTTCAGTCGCACTACTTAATCGGGTGTCTGGTTTGAGCGAAACTCAGGCGAGTAACATTGTTGAGTGGCGTAATGTGAATGGTCGGATTAATACCCGTGAGCAACTCAAGTCGATACCGCGGCTGGGCCCAAAAGCGTTCGAGCAGGCGGCAGGGTTTTTACGTATTCAAAATGGTGACGTCGCACTGGATGCCTCGGCAGTGCATCCGGAGTCCTACTCGCTTGTGGCAGAGATGGCGAAACGCCATGAATGTAAAGTAATAGAACTGGTTGGTAACAGATCAATTCTGTCAAAAATTATGGCGAAGGACTTTATTAGTGACAAAGTGGGCTTGCCAACCGTACAGGATATTATTGCCGAGTTGGACAAACCTGGACGAGACCCAAGGCCAGAATTTAAAGCGGTTAAATTTAAAGACGGCGTCGAAAAATTATCAGATTTGACGCCCGATATGATCCTTGAAGGTAACGTCACTAACGTCACTAATTTTGGCGCCTTTATCGATATTGGAGTCCATCAGGATGGACTTGTTCATATTTCAGCGCTTGCCAACAAGTTCGTGAAAGATCCACGCGAGGTTGTTAAAACGGGTGATATCGTCAAAGTGAAAGTGATGTCGGTTGATGTTAAGCGTAAACGAATTGCGCTCAGTATGCGGTTGGACGATTCGGCTGCCGATGGTGAGTCAACTGAAAAATCTGGGGACAAGCCTGGCTATAATAAACCTGGTGCAGCACGCCATTCGAATAAAAAGCAGGTGCCAGTCAAAACAGAGGCTAAACCTGAGGGCGCTTTTGCAGCGGCATTTGCAGCAGCAAAATCTAAACGGTAAAGATTATTTTAATATCTTATAAATAAAGAATATGGCCTTTTTTTGAGAATCTAATTAATTATTGTTTCGACATTAATTTTTCAAATTCATCAGCAGGTACGGGTTTGGAAAATAAATAGCCTTGACCAAAGTCACAATTGATAGATTTTAAAAGGTCCTTCTGAAGCTGAGTCTCTATCCCTTCAGCGACTACTTTAATGCCCAGTTTGTGTGCCATTACAATGATGGCAGAACATAGTGCTAAATCATCAGAGCCATGCTCCAGATTCTGTACAAAAGACTGATCAATTTTTAGGTAGTCAATGTCAAATTTTCGCAGATACGAAAGCGATGAATAGCCAGTACCAAAATCGTCAAGTGATACCTGTATGCCAGCATCACGAAATTCAAGCAGGGTGTTAAGTGCTGACTGGTCAGACGTCATCAATAAGCTTTCTGTTATTTCGATACCAATGGATGATCCACTAAGATTAAGTTGAGTTAAATGTTTTTTCCATGGAAAATCGATGGCGTTTTCGAACTGAATGGGTGACGTATTGACGCTGATTTGAAAGTCTTTTCTAAATGTGGTTTGCCAGCGCTTAGATTGCTTTGCGGCTTCCAGGAATACCCAATTACCAATTTCGGTTATCATGCGGGTTTCTTCCGCTACGGGAATAAAGTCAATGGGACTGATTAGTCCTCGATCAGGTTGTAGCCAGCGAATAAGTGCTTCAGCTTTAAAAATTTGGTTGCTATCTAATTCGACTATGGGTTGGTAATAAAGAATAAACTCCTCATTCTTTATTGCATTCCTCAAGTCATACACAAGCGCCATGCGTTGTTCTGTCAGTTGTTGCATCAGTGGGGTAAAAAAATGGTAACAATTACGGCCACTTGTTTTTGCGGCGTACATTGCTTGATCTGCATTTCTTATAAGATTAACTGATTCTGAGCCGTCTTTCGGATAGAGCGTAATTCCAATACTAGCTGAAATATAGGCAGTATTTTGACCTAAATTAAATGGCTTGGCCAACATGCCAATAATGTTTTGAGCGACGGTTCCCACGCCCGCTAAATAACTTAATTCGGATAGTATGATTATAAACTCATCACCACCGAGGCGGGCAACGGTGTCAGATTCGCGAACGCAGAGTTTAATTCGACTCGCTGCATCGATTAACAGTTCATCCCCTCTATAGTGACCCAATGTATCATTCACGTCCTTAAATTGATCGAGGTCGATTAACAGTATTGCAAATTCTTTATCGTCTCGATGCGACCTTTTGATTGCCTGAGACAGCCGGTCCTGAAACATGCTTCTATTAGGCAGGCCAGTAAGAAAGTCAAAGTTGGCTTGACTCCATATTTTTTCTTCGAAATTCTTTCGGGTTGTGACATCTTCAAAGACGGCCAGATACTGACTATTAACGGGGCCAGATTGATTTTCGATTACATTAACGGTTAACTCTACCCAAACGACACTATCATCTGGTTTGATGAATCGTTTGAGCATTTTGAAACAGTTTATCTTTCCTTTTTGTAGCAGTTTAAGATTATGCGTATTTTCTGCCAGATCATCAGGATGTGTCATTTTTTGCCAACCTAATTTTTTAATCTCTGAGACACTTCGTCCCACAATTTTTGTGTAGGCTGGATTTATTTCTAGAAGATTTGTCGTTTTCAAATCTATCAGTAACATCCCGACAGGCGCCGATATAAACATAGTTCTAAATCGATTATCTATTGCCTTGGCAGCTTCTTCCTTTTCTTTTCGTTCCGTTATGTCAATCATAAGCCCCCGCAACCATCTTGGACTGCCATCCTCTTTTAGCACTGAGACTCGGAATCGAATCCGAACGATGTGACCATCTTTTGCGATGGCTCGATATTCGGTTTCATACTTATCCTGACCTGCCTCGGCGCATTGGTGGCAATAGTCTGATACCGCCAATCGATCATCTGTGTGCATAGTGCGCAACCAAAACCCTGCTGTTTTCCAGTCTTCATCTGAATAGCCGAGTAATATTTCTGCCTGGGGGCTGACATAGGTGAACTGATCGGAATTAATATCATATTCCCAGACAATGCCATCGATGGTATCTACGATATTGCGGAAACGATCTTCCACCTGTCTCTGCTCGGTGATGTCGGTAACAATAGCGCCAAGACCGTTTACTGCGCCAGTATCGTCAAATACTGGGAATTTGATAGTTGACAGAGTGTGAATGCGATCGTCGGTGACGAGTAGTACCTTATCCTCTCGATGCTGGATTTCTGCACTAGACAGGACGGCAAGGTCAAGAATGCGAGTCGCTTTGGCTAGTTCAGGGTTATGTATATCAGTTGGCAACTTTCCAATAAGATCGCTGTTTTTGACACCGAATATTTTTTCGAACTGTTTATTGATCTTGAGGTATCGACCTTCCTTGTCTTTTAGATAGAGTTCTACTGGTGCATTATTAAAAAGAGCGTCAATTTGCTGTTGGTGATCAAGCAGCTCTCTTTCTCGCAAGAGTAGTTTTTGTAATTTGGTGACAAGATTCCGATTCTTTGCCTTCAATTTCTCGAGACGAAATGGATCATCCATATTACATTTATCTCTGTAATTAAAGCTTAATAATAACATTGAAAATGGTCATGTGATTTTTTTTCAATATAAAGTAGTATGTTTTTTTATAATTAGCCTTAATTAGTTTTAGCGTGGTGGTGTATGTATGAAAAGAGTTCTATAGAGTGGGAAAATAGTAACCAATCTGTCACAAAGCTAAGCTAGTTTCCATTAAGTCCGAACTCTCTGTCTATCGCTTTTGATTCTAACAAATGATCAAACTGTAAAGATTGAAATAACTGATATCCCTACCTATGTAATTAATTACTTAGAACCCATATTTTGATCTAATTGAGTTTGACCGTCAGGAAAGCTATGAACCAAAATTTTAAAAAACAGATAACCTCCCCCGAAACCAAAGAAGAGGCCTCTCGAGTTGCAAAAAGTATGCAAAGGCCGGGTCAGACCAAAGATCAGACTAGGCTAATTGCTAATGGCATACAAAAAGGAATTGAACAGTACAAAAAGCAACATAAAACGAAATCACGAGAGCTCGACAAGCGACTTAAACAAAGTCAAAAACGATCCAGTTCAATGTCTGAAGTTGAAAGTGAATCCAATATTGTATATCAGCAACATTGGCTTCCTTGGACTCTATTGGTGCTGAGCTGGTTAGGTGGCGGTCTTTACCTCTACTTACTTTAAATCAAATAGCTTAAATAGATTCGATATGCGTCGGTTTTATAGCGACGATGAACTTGCTAGGATAAACTTTTTACGCTGACGAGAGCAGTAATGATTGATTTGATAATTTTTGATTGTGACGGTGTACTGGTCGATTCAGAGGTCGTTGGCAACCGAGTGTTTGCCGAATACTTATCTGCTCAAGGTTATCCACACTCAGCCCAGCAATGTAATGCTAACTACCTAGGTATGTCGCATGATCATGTGCTGAAACTGTTTGAAAATAGCGGGCGGAGTCTCCCTGACACTTTTCTGAGGGACATCAATAATATTATTGATGATGAGTTGTCAAAAAATCTCGAGCCAATATCAGGAGTAGAGAGAATACTAAAGTCAATCGATATACCTTACTGTGTGGCGTCATCTGGCACACCGGCGAAAATTCAAAACTCGCTTATAAAAACAGGTCTAATCAAATACTTTGATGGACATTTGTTCTCATTTGAGCAGGTTGAAAATGGTAAACCGGCACCAGACCTTTTTTTGTTTGCCGCAGATCAAATGGGTGTAGATCCAGCTAGAACAATAGTGGTTGAGGATAGTAAAGCTGGGGTTATAGCAGGGGTATCGGCTGGTATGACGGTTGTTGGGTTTACTGGTGGTTCTCATATTTCCGTGGGGCATGAGCAGAGTCTGTTAGATCTGGGCGCACACCACATACTGACGGATACG
>CAWVZP010000084.1:0-11874 GCA_963934675.1 uncultured Gammaproteobacteria bacterium
AACGATATTCACTTGACTCAGCAAATTGATAAGAGGAACCAAACTTAAATTATGATGAACTAATACTGAAGGCCTTACTTTTTAAATTCAGTTGCTAGTAAATCGCCAACATTACTTTTGCGACCCAGTTCGAAAAGCACATTTAAATTTGAGGATCAGTTGTTAAATGCTCGAGCCTTCCCGCTGAATAGCAACCCAAGCTTCAATCGCTTCGCCAATTTTAATTGGCAGCACACGCCAGTACATGATAAATGGGGTGCCATCTTTTTTGTAATTAATAGCTTTACCTTCAAAGTTACTACCCGACTTCATTGCATCAGTGAGGCGACTAATGACTGTTTGATCGGTTCCCACACCTTGAAGAATTCGAGGCGTTTGACCAATAACTTCTAACGGATCATGACCAGTAAGCGTTTCAAAGGCTTTATTGGCATAAATAACTTTCCCCTCAAGAGTTGCGTCAGTTACTAAAATTGAATCGAAGCTGTTTTCTGCTAGCACTTTTAATAACTCTAGCCTAATTTCAGCTTTCTCAAGGGATGTCTCGATTATGTTGGCCATTATAACTCCTGATATTGTCGGTTAACCAAAAATCATATACGTGGCAAGGGTCCTTTCAGATCACTCAAAAAATTAAAATACTTAGCCCGATTATAAAAAAATAATCTTTTCAACTAATAGATTCCAAATATAGTCCTTAATCTTTACATCTTGAAAACTCGACAGCTAAAGCTTACTTTTAAGGTTGAAATAAGTTAGTGGATTACATTCTTATTTTCCACCAACTTCTTAAGTTTTCACCGTTTATTGAAAGTCTTTATTTCTATTCGTGATGCTCTGGCTTATAAAGCTTGTGGCATACGTTACCAAGCAAGCAGAGATACAATAACCTCGAATCTGAGATATTTTTTAAAATTCGAGATTGTTTGGCGACTTTGCCATTCTGCCAGATTAGATCGTTGCGGTTTTTGAGCTCACTCTAAAATCACAATAAAAACTAGACTGAAGTTTAAGCTGGTCTGAATGACTTGTTAGATGTGGTTAGTGAGACCATTATCAAAAAATCGTCGAGTAACATATAAGTAATTCAAGGAGTAAGGTAAGTGAGGCCTCTATCAACGCATAATGATTAGTTGCACCATTGTTTTCACTGGCTCTAAAGCTGCGCTTCACTTTTTTAAAAGTAAAGAATTAAACAACTATAGCAATCGCAAGATCCATGACATTGGTATTAGTTGGGCCGGTAACCAGTAAATTGTTTTGTTTTAACAGGTAACTACCCGCATCGGCTCTTCGCAGTGAATCAAATACCACTTTGGGATCACCGAAAGTGTGACCGTCAACAATACCACCAGCTGCATTGGTAGGGCCATCGGTACCATCGGTACCAGCGACCAAAAGGGTAATATCATCTCGATTCTGAATATGCTCCGATAACGCTAACGCCAGGCTTTGATTACGGCCGCCCAGCCCTGGATTCTCGGGTAGCATAATGGTGGGTTCTCCGCCCCAAATGTAGACACCTGGATCGGCATTGTTTAATAGCGCTCCAATTTTTTTGGCAATATCGAATACATCGCCATACAGTGTTTCTTCGTTTAGCTTAACGGTTAAACCTAAGCCAAATGCCGTTGCTTCGGCCTCTGTGCGCGATATCTGATTTGAAGCAATAATGGTAGAATTATTTTTAACCCGAGCACGATGGCAATCACCCAACCCTGAACCAATAGTCGAAATACTATCGCCTTCGACATCTGAAATAGCATAGACGCGAATTTCTGCGCCATTAAATTGTTCGATTAACTTGCCATCTTTAATTTGTGAAAACTCTTTACGTTTGCTGTTAATTTCACCAATGGTTTTTCCCGATGACAACATATCATCGGTAATCGCCTGCAAGTCCTCAAGGCTCATGCCCTCGGGCAATGATTCCGACAGCGCCGAGGCGCCGCCCGACACCAATAGCAATAGTCGACTCTGTGAATTCAGCTTTTGTATCAATGCGCGTAATTCGGCACCGGCTTTGAGTGATAGCAGATCAGGCACCGGATGCGCTGTTTCCATCACAGTGACATTCATTCTCGACAGGATGTCCTCATCCGCATGATCATACTTAGTAACAACAAAAGCTTGTTTGGCATCAGGAAACCGATTCAAGGCACCACGACACATGCCTACGGCAGCTTTCCCTACAGCAATAATAGTATCGGGCTCATAAGCGCTGTCATCGTCTATTGCAAGCTCTACCGCTTGCTGACCTGACACGGCCGCAACGGCCGCATTGAAGATAGTGAGTAATTGTTGCTTTCGCTCTTCGCTTGAGTTTTTCATATTGTATCGATTATAACTACCGAGTTAAAAATGACTTAATTTAATTATCAGCAGTATGCTTGTCTAGGTGATGATTGTTAAAAAACAGTCACCCAGCATTAAAAATTAACCTGTATACGGACCGCGCAATCCCAAAGCATCGAGTTTAGCAATGGTTCGATTGATATTAATAACCAATGAAGCCGCGTCACTTTTGGTGAGCTCTTCACGTTCTTGCTCACTGTCAGCATCCGCCATCGATTGCCAAAAAACTGCCATTTGTGCTGACATATCGGCTAGTTGATTGGCTAATTTTTTGTCACTACCTACTTTTAAGATAACCTGTGACGTCACCTTACCAACACCGTTCACTGTTTTCGCACCAGCATCGGTGTAACCTGTAGGTAGATCGCCTTTCAGGTTTATTATCGAGCGATATTGAATAACATCATAAATTTGGTCTACCGCCTGCATTGCACCTTGTACGCGTGATAAGTGCTCAGTGTCAGCAGCAGCGTGCGGCAGTAATTCCATTTTGCCTCGGTGCCGAACTTCCATTTCTCGGTATGGCACCATCGGGCCACTGAATTTACCCGTATCGGTGTCGATAAATAAATCGGCATCAATACCTGCATAACTGACTTTACCGGTGACTAAGGCCTGATCAAGTGCTGCTGAATCGATAATTTCACCCCGGTCATAATTGATCACAATTGAGCCTGAGTTCATTACCTTGAATACCTGTTCGTCTATGAGTCCGGCATTACTAAATAGACCTGTCGCTGCATTCAAAGATCCTAAGCCGGTATGCGGACTAATAACGTCTGCACCACGTGCGGCTTCAACTGGTGTTGAGGCATAAATAAAACCTTCAGATTCGATCCAGTCTTTATGTGCTGGGCGAGCATAAATCACCACTGTCATGCCGAAGGCTTGAGCCAGCTTGGCTAGCTCTCGGCCAATGTTACCGTAACCGATCAAAGCAATGCGTTTACTTTCGATTCTTTCAGTCGGGTAATCACAAAGATTACGACCGGTATCGAATGTTCCAGCCACGACCTTGTCGTGAATTTCATTAACGGGTAAATCCGGACAGACCTTAAGAAGAGCTTTCATTGCCATTTGTGCCGTTGCACGTGAGTTAAAGCTTGGCGTATTCATCAACGCCGCAACACCGCCTTCGCCATTGCCTCCGCCCCAACTGTGACTGCCCATATTACCGGTACCGGCACCAATACGAACACCACCTAAATCAAATTTTGCTGCGGCAGGAAAGAAAGTAGCTGCAGCAATGGTTGCGTCATATTGACCGTAACCGGTTTGATCCAAAATCTCTTGTTCACGGCTTAAATCAGGTTGATAGAAAAAGTGCAATTTACCTGTTTCCAGAACCTCATGGATTCCCAAGGCATTGTCATGGAAAACGCCACCTTTAGTTTCTATATAGCGCTGAACTTGACTGTGATCTGGCCTCCCACTGGCATCGAACTTTAATCCTACAAGATCTGCAATGAGCACCTTATAGGCCAGATTTGGATCATCCTGCCTTTCACGGATTTGAACGTTTGCGGTGGATGATGCTTCAGTTGATGATGTTTGAGTCACGACGATTTTGTCTCTTATAATATTACGGGTGTAATGTTTGGATTTTATTTCGCAATTTTATTCTAACATTGCTCAAATTGTTTAGACTAGCAGTGATGCGACATTTGTTATTGTCAATAAGCAGTCTCAATGAGTAGCTAATCAAAGAACACAAAGGCTCGCGTTTCTATACTCTCTCGAATGTTTTTGACACCCGCATGACTGTTAATATCGATGGCAGTATGGACACCACAACCACGTCGGCCTTGCGCAAGAGAATCAAAGGTTTTAAATAGCAGCACTTCACCCGGATGCATATTCGGA
The DNA here is from genome assembly GCA_963934675.1 of uncultured Gammaproteobacteria bacterium. Lineage (GTDB taxonomy): Bacteria > Pseudomonadota > Gammaproteobacteria. The sequence goes on from CAWVZP010000084.1 coordinate 4,219, forward strand.
AAATAGTACCACCGATGTGCTGGGTTATAAGTAATCAAACTCAGCTCACCAATGTGGCTCGGCGATCGCCTCTCAGTGTCGACAAGATCAGCTTCGGCAATACTGCTCGAATCGCAAAAGGCGAGCGGAAAACTTTCGACTGGATCGACTAATGGGCGCCACAGGTTAATAATTTGAAATCGTTTCTTCGATAAGCCCTCAGCTTCCTGAGGGAGCTGTTCCTGTAGACACCGAAAGCCCGAATTAGCCGTATAATCATTATGTGCCAGAATGGAGGGCTCTCTACTTTGTTGCTGTTCTCGTTTGGCAGGGTCGGACGCCCGCACCGTGTGATCAAAGAAATGAACCCGATTGGCACTAGTGGTTGATAAAAGCAATGAGGCAAGTTCAGCCTCGTACGTCTGTTTTAATTGATGATCGTCAAAAAAATTACTGACCTTAGTTCGATGCTTTAGCAGAATCGTGTCGCCTGAATCCAACTTATATTTCTGCGACATCCTAGCATCGTCTAATCGTGCATTATCGACTTCAACCATCTGTTCGATGAGTGGCCTATTAACCACAAATTTGGCATCTCGTCCTGGCCCAGTTGGGCTGTAAACAGGTCGACCACTGCCTTCGCTTAAATAGTTAATGGTTGCGATTACTTTATTCATTAAGTTGCCTGTTGATTTGGTTGTTAACGGGCCTGATGACGGGGAGTGACTAAAGCCATCCCAGCCATCATCAGTATCAATGATGCCCAAACCCAGTTTGAATGGGCCTCCTGAAAAAACAGAATTCCCCAAAACACACCAGAGACAGTAATGATATAACCTGCCATTGTTGCAAATACGGCTCCTGCGATTTTAACCGTATATAAAAATACGACATAGGCCAAGCTGCTCACCAGGGCGAGTGATATCAAAATCCATTCAAGTTGTCGAAACGGAAAGCTAATCGCAAAGAAAGCGTCCTGAATATAAATAATCGGCAATATCAAAATGGCCGATGTAAAAAGACTTGCACACAGTAATGCAATTAAATCAGTACTGGCGGGTATCTTTACTTCCAGATAAATACCTTCTACAGCGTAGAAAGCGGCAGCCACCAAACTGAGCAGAACCCACTTCACCATACCTGGTTCTGGCAAACTACTATGCGGTATGCTGAGCAATAAAATAGCGCAGAACCCAAGGCAAATGCCAGCAACTCGCCTGACCTGAAAAACATCAATCCGCAACGTCCAGGTGACTAAATAAGTCAACATTGGTACCAATGCGATAGTAATTGCAAGAATACCCGCTGGTACATGGGCAGCAGCGTAGAAATACATCGTGCTGGGAATCGCAGTTCCAACCACCGCAATAGCAAGATAGTGTTTTAAATATTGTCGGTTAAATACGGGAAACTTGCCTCGAAAAAAACAAAAAAACAGCAGTAGTAAAGCACCACCAAAGGCTTGGAAAAAAGTCAGTCCCGTCGGAGTGGCGCCGAATTGAATCGCCATTCGAGCGAGCGAAAAGGTCGAACCCCAAGTGATGCCAACAAAAAATATGAGTAGATAAGGTAGATACGGCTTTAAAAATGCAGTCGGTTTAACTTTAATATTTGTATTCAATATTGTTACTCAACATGACCCACCTAACATCTGGTGACGATAACAGCTTTGCGTGTGATCATTGATCAATCCAGCCGCTTGCATATAGGCGTAACAAATTGTGCTGCCAACAAAGGTGAACCCACGCTTTTTTAAATCCTTTGCCATCGCATCCGATGTAGCATTGTTTGCTGGCACTTGTTCGCTATTAATCCAGTTATTTTGCACTGTCTCACCGTCTACATAATCCCATAGATAGTTATTCAGGGTGATACCTTGGTCAAGCATATTCAGATAAGCCTTCGCATTTTTAACGAATCCATTCACCTTTAATTTATTACGAATAATGCCAGCATCGAGCAGTAAGCTGGCAATTCGGGCTTCGTCATAACGCACTATTTTTTGAGCATCAAAATTATCAAATAAGCGTCGATAGTTGTCTCGTTTACGCAAGATGGTAATCCAACTTAAACCCGCTTGAGCACCCTCTAAACATAAGAATTCAAACAGATCACGCTCATTATGGGCTGGCACACCCCATTCTAGATCATGATATTGCTGATATAGCTCGTCATCACCACACCACCAACATCGGCATTCTTGATGAGAAATCTGATCAGTAACCGGATCGGGATTTTGATTAGTATTCATCATGCTTCACGCTTCTACAATCAAACTAAGACTACCAACAAAGGCAGCAATGCGTTTACTAGCATCGAGCAATATTAATTCTTCAACGACAAAAGAGACCCTAACATATCCTTTTGCACTGGCCCCAAAAGCGGTTGCATCGAGTACCGAAACTTTAGAATGCTCATATAATTGAGTTACAAACTGCGGAGCAGTTAATCCAGTACCACGCACATCGACCATTAAAAACATGCCAGCATCAGGTTTTAATGATTTTAATCCTGGAATGCCATCGATTTTTTGTATGAGTAGATCACGCCGACCACGATACGCTTCACGCATGTTAATCATATCTTGTTGGGCACTTTCCAACGCAAAGATTCCACCTTGTTGCAAAAAACTGGGTAATCCATACAGCATACACAACGCTAACTTCGCAGCATTGTCGACAAATTGTTTTGGCCCTAGAGCCCAGCCAATGCGCCAGCCCGTCATAGCGAAGGACTTAGATAAGCTACCAAGCGTGATTGTTCGCTCTGCCATACCTGGCAAACTGGCGATATGAAAAAACTCAGCATCAAACACGAGATCGCTATAGACTTCATCTGACACCACCCATAGATCATGTTTAATCGCTAAATCGGCAATCGACTTCAATTCATCTCGATTGAGTGAAATACCGGTCGGGTTGTTCGGTGTAGCAAAATAGATGGCTCTTGTTTTTCTGGTAATGGCGGCTTTTAAATATTCGACATTTAAACTAAATCCACTCGATTCGTCGAGCACCACTGGAACAAGAGTAGCGCCAGACGCTCGCACAGTCGCTTCGTAAGTCACATACATCGGTTGCAACACAATTACTTCGTCGGCGTCCTCAGTAATACACATAGAGGCTATAAACAGGGCGTTTTGAGCGCCTGATGTAACAATAACATTGTCGGCACAAGTACCTTCACCAAATTCGGAACGATAGCGTTTTGCTATGCTCTCACGAAACTCGTTTACCCCAGCAACCGGCGTGTAGTGGGTGTCCCCCTTAAGCAAGGCGGCAATAGCTGTTTTGGTAATCCCGCTCGGCGTGTCAAAATCAGGATCTCCAACGCTAAGAACAATGACATCTTCACCCCTATTCTTATCGGCTTGCGCTCTGTGGTGAGAGTCCCACACGTCGGCCGCGTCGCCTTTCACTCTGTCTACCAATGTCGAGTATTTCATTTTTAGCGTAAACCCAAGATGCTCCGGTCGGCAAAGCTATCACGAGATTGAACTGGCTTCAATCTGACTTTTTATAATCCATTGCATTAACGATTCTAGGGTAGTAATAGCCAAGGGTTAGTGCCCTGACAACCATAAATAAGCTTATTGACAAGAACAGTCCATGGTTACCCAGAGCAGGAACCAAAATGACCAGTAAGCCAAGGTAAACTAACATCGAGAAAATCATTGCATTGCGCATTTCTCGAGTATATCCGGTGCCGATAAATATACCGTCGAGCTGAAAGCTCCAGATAGAGACAACCGGCGCGATAATTGTCCAAGGTAAGTAGGTCGTTGCACTTAATAATACAGCATCGATATTGGTGAATAACTGGAGTATCAAACCACCAAACAGCCAGTAAATCAGACTAATCAGCAAAGCACTGACTAGCCCCCAGACAGTGGTTAGTTTAACTGCGCGCTTAAATTGCTGCTGCTTACCGGCACCGTAGGCACTGCCAACCAGCGCTTCGGCTGCATGAGCAAATCCATCGAGCGCATAAGCCAGGATACTTTGTAAATGCATTAGAATTGAATTGGCAGCCAGTATGACATCGCCCATACTGGCACTCTGTGCGGTAAAGTAACCAAACGAAAATACTAAGCAAAGCGTCCGTACGAAAATATCCCCATTCGCCTTCATTAGAGCTAAAATTGCGTTTCGCTCCAGCAGCCGTGTCCAGTTAAGATTTTTATAGGCTTTAGACAGTGGTTTGCGTAACAGCCAGAAGCCTAACAATGCCGCAAGATATTCGGCAATCAATGTTGCCAGTGCCACACCTTCGACACCCATATCAAACCCAAGCACAAACAGCAAATCAAGCAACACGTTGATCATGTTCATCACTAGTTGCAACACAAACACATAACGCATGTTCTGTAATCCGATAAAGATCCCTGTTAACACATAGATCGATAGTGTGGCGGGCGCGCTCCAAATCCGAATCGTGGCGTAGCTTTCAGCCAGCGATTCAATAGAGTCACTACTGTCGAGTAAATAGAGGGCCAATTGAATGAGTGGATGGCCGAGTAATATAATAAAAGCACCCAATACAACGGCGAGCAATAAAACTCGTAATAAGGTATCGGATAACGCCTGCTGGTCGTTAGCACCATAGGCGCGCGCGATGAAACCTGTGGTCCCCATGCGTAAAAAGCCAAATCCCCAGAACAAAAAGGTAAAGATCAAGGCTCCAAGTGCTACTGCACCGATCGAATCTGGTTCTGGTAGGTGCCCAACAACTGCGGTATCAACCGCACCGACCAGTGGTACTGAAATATTGGAAATAATGATTGGACCAGCCAAGGCCCATACGCGTCGATGAGTGAGTAAAGGCTGAATTGAATTAGACACTAGAGTTTGGGATCAGGCTCAACGTTTGTCGCAACCAAATCGGGTGACACGTCGTGAGCGGATATATACAGCTGGTTCGAAGTTACTTGAGTCGCAGGTACCACGACAAATGGTTTACGTTTATTGGGGCTACCATCCCGACAGCGTCTCAAAACGGCAAATAGCGCAAGAAACAGATTGACTATCCCAAAGTAAAAAAACAATCCTTGCTGCCCTAATAAACCCATAAACTGCCCTCCTATGATTGGACCAATGCTGGCACCCGCACCGTAGGTAATCAGTAAACCACCCGACACCTGAACCCGTTGGTCGATGCCCACCATGTCGTTCGATGCCGCAGCAGATAAATAGAAAATAGAAAATAGAAAAGAGCCAAAAAAGACACCACAAGCCAGTACAAAGGAAAAGTGAGTGAGTTGCATCATTACCAGGGCTGCAATCGCAACCAAAACAGGAATTGCCATCAGTAAAAGCCCTCGACCAATCCGGTCTGACAGGCGCCCCACTGGCCATTGAAGTAGCAATCCACTCATGATTAGGCCAGCCATAAATAGCGATAACGGTTCTTTCGATAACCCAATATTAGTCGCGTAAACTGGTCCAAGGCCAAGAACACTGGCATTCACCAGCCCACTGCAAAAAAACCCAATCATACCCAGAGGTGCAAGGCGGTATAATGTCATTAGTGGCATGCGAACGGCCGGTATCGGCGAGGGGGCTGTGGCTTGAGTTAACAATACTGGTAGTAACGCGAGAGAAAAAATGACTGAAGCTAAAATAAACAATTGAAACTGAGAGGGATCTCCAACCGACAGGAATAGCTGACCGCTAACGGCCGCGAAATAATTAGTGATCATATAAAAGAAAGTACCTGTCCTCGGTTTACATTACTCGCTCGCTCGTTTAACCAGCTTTCAGTCACCATGATTAAGCCCACCATACAGAATCCAGACAGCATTCGCAGTAGCATCCAGCTTCCCACAGAAATCCACAATGGATGCAACAAAGCAGTAACTGACATTAACGAAGCAAAGGCTGCGAAGGAACGAATATGACTAACTCGAGCTACGACTCTGCCGGCAAACATGCCACCCAATAGGAGCCCCAGAAAATAAGAAGCAACGATAAAGACGACAATGTCGGTATCAAAGCCATCAAACTGAGTTCGAACTTCTAGCAAGGTGATAAATAGACCCTTCGCTATTAGTAATAGTCCGTAACTAAGTGGTAGGGAGAAAACTGTTCTGAGCGTGCTAAACAAAATGGTTCCAGGCTTTAATAGCGTGTTATCGAATAGAAAAAGGCAAAGAAACATTCGTTAATAAAATATTGACAAAAATTCACGACGAACGTCAGTCTAAACCCACCAAATTTTTATCATAGTCATTTAAAAATAAAAAACACTTTTAAAATGCAAGTCAAAAATAGACAAGCACTTGTTGTAACTTAAATTAATTTAGGATCATAGCTGGTTTCTCAAAATGGTGTTGAAAGTCCATCCTTGTATATCCGCCGCAAGCTGGACAATAAATTGGTTTTTAATCGCCTGATGGGGCTAAAGTTCATCTAGTTAATCCGATGTCAGTGTTTCATCAAGACCTGAATCTCCTTATTTCACCGAGGAGCTTTCTAAACTTTCACCAGCAATAGATCGGACGACTATGCGATTAAAAAAAGCGTATTTACCCGATGATGAGTAGAATTCCAACTGCTCACAAACGCTAGTCCTAGATAAGAGCTGTTTTGAAAGGTTACTATTTATTACCAAAGATTAGGCTGTATAGACCTAGATATTTAAGACTCAATAAACATATTTATGACTGGTATCAGCGAAACGTAGCCTAGCCTACGGACACATATATCGATTAGGAAAAAGCCTTATTTAACCACGGTTGAAAGGTAGGTTCGAAAATCATCACCCAGCTCATGATGTTTTAAACCAAAATCAACCGTCGCTTTTAGATAACCAAGCTTACTACCACAATCATAGCGTTTACCCTTAAATCGATGGGCAAAAACAGTCTCATGTTCTAACAATGCCGATATAGCATCTGTTAACTGTATCTCCCCACCCGCTCCCCTTTTGGTTTCTTCTAGCAATTCAAATGTACGTGGCGTGAGGATATATCTTCCAACCACAGCTAAATTTGAAGAGGCTTGTTCGGGTTTTGGTTTTTCAACAATACTGTGAACTTGAAGGTCAACATCTTTGCCCACTTTAGTGTTAACAATGCCATATTTGTCAGTATCTTCCTTTGGCACCTCTACAACGCCCAACTGACTACTGGCTGTTTGTTGATAAGCCTGTATCATTTGCGATACAACGCCAGAACCATAACCGTCAATCAAATCGTCAGGTAGAATAACGACAAACGGCTCGTTGCCAACCACCGATTTGGCACATAGAACAGCATGCCCCAAACCCAGCGCTTCAGCTTGTCTGACATAGATACAGGACACGCCTTTGGGAACAATGTTACGCACCAATTCAAGCGCCTCTAGCTTTCCCTTTTTTTCAAGCTCCACTTCAAGCTCATAGCTTTTATCAAAGTGGTCTTCTATCGATCGTTTAGTACTGCTAGTAACAAAAATAAGTTCCGTAATACCAGCTTCTATCGCCTCTTCAACCGCATATTGAATCAACGGTTTATCGACAACAGGCAGCATTTCTTTGGGACTTGCTTTTGTAGCTGGGAGGAAACGAGTACCAAGACCTGCAACCGGAAACACTGCTTTTGTAATTTTACTCATAAGCTCTAATCCTTTGATTGAGTTTAACAATTAATATATTTTAATTTTCAGTTCAAATAAGGGCTTATAAGTCGGTATCTCTGTA
>CAWVZP010000085.1:0-11763 GCA_963934675.1 uncultured Gammaproteobacteria bacterium
TCCACTTTGTGGATAATTTTTTCAATCTACATTGGCTGATAGAGAACCAAGAGTGCATCTAAAATAAGCGTTTTTTTGTAGTCTGCTCCTGCTCCTTGACAATTGTTTCTCCATAACGGCTTCAGCGTTACTCTAGTTACGAGTGCCTGCCCTAATGCATGGTTCTAATTAGTTATATTCCTGTAACAATGCACTTACATTAGGGATTTCAACGGCACGGCAACAATCGCAAAAAGTGCATTCTTAAAGGTGACTGTAATCTTATCATGCAACTATCTGGATCTTAACTATGACAATATCTCCAAATCGCATGCGCCATCTGCTCAATTTTTATCCGCCATACCTTGGTGCTGGGGTAAAGATCGAGTTCATTAGTGACGATTGGCGTGAACTCCATGTGTCGATGAAATTACGTTGGTATAATCGCAATATCGTAGGCACTCATTTTGGTGGTAGTCTCTATAGTATGATCGATCCCCACTACATGCTGCTCTTAATGCAATTGTTGGGTAAAGGATATTTTGTTTGGGACAAGGCATCCAATATCGAATTTATCAAAGCGAGTAAGGATGAGGTCACTGCCGTTTTCAAAATTTCAGATGGCGAGCTTAATGATATTAAGGCCAATACCGACAGTGGTGAAAAGTACTTCCCTATATTCCAAGTCGAGATCAGAGACAAGAATAATGATCTAGTCGCTAAAGCCACGAAGAGCATTTACGTCAAAAAGAAACCTATTCACGCAACCTAGGCATTAACTCAACCAAATTACACGGTCGAGTTCTGTAGTCCAGCTGAGCGTTAATCAACTTGGTCCATCCATCCTTGCAAGCCCCTGGCGATCCGGGCATACAAAACAGGTAGGTACCATTCGAAACGCCCGCCAGCGCACGAGACTGCAATGTTGAGGTTCCAATTGTATCGTAAGAAAGGTTACGAAACATTTCTCCAAAACCGTCAATAATCTTATCGAGCAGTGGACTGACTGCTTCTGGGGTGCCGTCGCGACCGGTAACACCGGTGCCACCAGTGGTGAGGACAACTTGAATAGTTTCATCCGCTATCCATCGAGATATCACTTCCCGAATTTGATATTTATCATCGGCTACAATTGATTTCTGCGCAAGCTGGTGACCATCTTCCGTTAAATGTCGTACCAATAAATCGCCTGACTTATCGTTCTTTGCCTCGCGTGAATCGGATATCGTTAATACGGCAATGTTTAAAGCAATAAACTCACGTGTTTCGCTCATTAGTAATTTTTCCTTGGTCGAGGGTGATGTGACTATCGGTTTAATTCTGTACACTTAGTCTATCTTTTTTTTGGATTCTGAGAAAGCTGCATCCTGTGACGCTAATAAGCCTTGCCCGATAACCACTCTATCCTTATTCTTCCGTAAGCTCTAAACCCTAAACTTTAAACGTGGCCTATTAATGAATACGCTCGAAAAAATAATTCACCAGGCCCAGTCAAAAAAGAAAACCATTGTGCTAGCGGAAGGTGATGATATCCGCATCATAAAAGCGGCAGTTCGCGCTACAGATGATGGTATTGCAAACTGCATATTGGTCGGTAACGAGGCGGTCATTAAACAAGCAGCCGCCAGCGAACAACTCTCACTGAACGCTATTCGTATAGAAGACCCACTAACCTCAAGCCAAGCTGATCTTTATGCACAAACACTATTGTCCCTGCGCAAGAAGAAAGGGATGAAACTGAACGTTGCCCGCAAGCTAGTAAAAGACCCATTGCACTTCGCTGATCTAATGCTTCAAGTGGGAGAGGCTGACGGCTCTATTGCTGGCGCTCGCTACTCAACCGGCGACCGAGTGCGTTCAGCGTTGCAAATCATTGGTGTCGAACTCGGCTTTAAAGCAGTTTCAAGCTTCTTTCTAATGATATTTGAAGCGGCACATCACAACCCAAAGCGAGCCATGATATTTTCCGATTGCGCCATGGTAATAGACCCAACGGCAGAGCAGCTTGCCGAAATTGCACTCGCAGCTGCTGGAAATATGACGCGGTTTCTCGACACTCACCCTCGAGTGGCAATGCTCTCCTTCTCCACTAATGGCAGTGCCAAGCACCCATTGGTGGATAAGGTGCGAGAGGCTACCGATCTTCTCAGACAGAAAAGTCCAACGCTATCAGTCGATGGTGACATTCAGCTTGATGCCGCCATTGTGCCTTCAGTGGCATCAAAGAAACTACCCGATTCAAATAGCAAAGGCGACGCAAACGTATTAATCTTCCCTGATCTAAATGCAGCAAACATCGGCTATAAAATTGCGCAACGACTCGGCGGTGCGACAGCCATAGGTCCCATCATGCAAGGGTTGAACAAGCCAGCTAACGACTTATCTCGCGGATGCTCGGCTGATGATGTTTATTACCTGATAGCATTGACCGCCGTGCAGGCTCAGTAATTCACAAAACCGTACCACTGACTAAAGAAAAGAGCGGATAAAAAATTTTATTATTTACAGCGTAATTTTCGGCCGGATGATGGTATTTGAAACCAATAGACCTGCGGATATGGCAAGAGCAACAACAAACATTTGCGTAATCTGATCTCCTCCTTGCTCAGTTTGTCCCGCAGCAACAACCATCATGCCGCGAAAGCCAATTGAACCACTCACTAAAACCGTGATTGCTGGAATGAGAACAATTGAGGTAGGGCGTCCAGTTCCTCTGACCCAAAGATTGGCAAAAATACCGGCTGCAATAGCACCGAAGAGTATTCCTAAATCCGCCGAAAGAAGGTTGCTGCTGATAATTACGACCCCATAAGAAAAGCTGCAGCTAGTCAAAACCCAAATAAAATCTCTTAATAGCGTTTGATAGGCAATACATAATCCTATGAAAAGAAACGCAATGTAGATCCCAGTTTGATCACCAGAGGCTAGCAACACATTTACATTATTTTCGGAAGTCCAAAAAATGCCAATGGTTGCAATACCTAGCCAAGCCCCAGTGAATTGTTTGATTAGATAAACCAGGCCGGCCATCAATCGGGCAGAGCCTACCACCACATGGTTTTCGACGATTTCTATAATCCCGGCTGAAACCATAAATCCGGGGATAAGGATTACAATAGCGGAAAGGGTCACTAGTGTGTGATTGATTTCTGGGATGAAAATATCGACTCCAGCAGCACATATCCCCGCAAAATAAGCTGATACAAAGGGCAAAGCATCGGCAAAACGTCCACCCACTTTATCCGAAATCACGACAATAATATAAACCGCAAGACTGAGAAGGCCTGAAATCAAAGCATCCCATAAATTTCCCTGAGTCAATCCTGCAAAGCCTACGCCAACGAGTACGAAACTAAGGGCATAGGTCAGGACACCCCATGGGCTGGGCATCGCATCAATTTCATCCAGTCGTTCCGACGCCTCAGTAATAGTGAGATCCCCACAAACCAATTTCTCTACTAGCTCGCCTACGTGGGCTAATTTGGCCATGTTGTAGCCACCCACTGGAACAGGCGCGATGTGGGTACGCTGCCACCACTGCCCACCTTTTGAAAAAGCAAATGTGATTTCTGATGGGCTCGAGCGAAAAACTCCGTTATAGCCTAGAGCCTCAATTACTCGATTGAGATAGGTTTCTAACCTGGCAGCAGAAGGGCCATAGACGTGAACAGCCGTGCCTAGCTTTATGATAAAGCAGCAGGCTTCATTAAAAAATGGGTCATCATCCTTGCGTCGGGTCAGGTTGGGTTTGATTTGCTGTCCTCTTTGTAATTGTAATAATTATATTGATCAAATTAAAATGACTAACAACAATAGAAATCGATTTGTTAACCTAAGTCCGACAGGCTCTCCTTGTCCTGCTTTTTGACATATAAACCCGACAACTATTCCCGTTTCGTACCGTTTAAAGTGGGAGTTTGCGAGGTAGGGTCTTTTTGTATTACACACATATTTTTATTGACTAACTGATCATAATATACCTTTTATCCAGCTAAGAATAAAAGTCTTATGTCTTGACCTAAGGGTTTGTCATATTTTAGCCTTCAAAAGCTAGATTCTTAATAGCCTAAAATAGCTGCTTTTAGCCATGAGTTTGATTTTTCTATGTCGAGGAGAGGCTAAATGTATGGTTTCATAAAGGTCTGCTTGATGAGTATATATTCATACGCTAAAAGATAGCATCTGTTGTCGTGGTAGTGGTTTAATTTTTATCAAATGAGCTGTCGTTTAAATATTTCAGGCTGTAGTGTTCGATTTATTCAGTAGATTTTTATACAGCAAGATGCGTCTATCTGAATAGGAGGACAGGGTATTGTTCCATAGGAGCAAAAGACACAACAGTCTCCAGCTAAAGGTTTTAAAAGTGATTTGCAGTCTTTACATTCGTAAAACCATTGACAGGCATCGGTTGGCATAGCCTCTTTCTCTCTATAACCGCAGTGAGGGCAAGTAATAGTCGATTCCAGTATTACGTTCTTATTTTTTTCCATAGTCCAACCAAAGTAATAATGATGAATAAAGCGATTGCAGCCAACAAAATCGCGTCCAGGTAAGTGGACATAGCAGAAAGGCCAATAACAGAAAGTGATATAACTAGTATTGGTGTAAAGCAACATGTCGCTAATATTACGGTTCCAAGTACGCCCGTTATTAAACAATTAGATTCATATTTCACTATGTTATTATAGACCGCATAGTAACTATGAGGTCAACTATGAGAATAGGTACACTTGCAAAGGCAGTAGGCTGTCATGTCGAAACGGTTAGATACTACGAAAAAGAAGGGCTCATTCCGCCAGCAAAAAAAGCACCCAATGGTTATGGTATTTACTCTGATAGACACTTAAAAGTTCTCCGCTTAATTCGTAACGCGAAAAACTTAGGTTTTTCTCAAGTTCAAATTCGCGAGCTAGGTCAACTAGCATTACTTCAAGGCCGTGCTTGTAATGAGGTATATGAGTTGACAAAGAACCAGTTAATCACCATTGATCAGAAACTAAAGGATTTAAAGGTGATGAGAAAAACGTTAGAAAGTTTGTCAGCCACTTGTGAGGGAAATTCGAATCAAAATTGTCCTACACTAGAGCGACTAGCTTCAACATAATATGATCATTTCAAATGGTTTCCCCTCACTATGATTACTTCAATTCGACAGACTCTAACGAGGAGAGGTTGTATTTTTGGCTGCGACCCCATTTTTACACTATCATCGGAGTTTGTGAGAGCACTGGGTCGGGTAGCTAACATTATGCCAACGCATGTGACGTTGATTGAATGCTCGCTGGGGCGTAAGCTCATATTATGAAATGATCAAAATATGATCTGTCTTAACTGAGCAGACGTATTAAAAGTTAAATTAATGCGAAGAATTGAATTCAAGCAACTTTTTAACTATCCCTTTCAATTATCTCTGGAAATCATCTTGAACTCATTGTTATCAAAGACTGCGCTAAAATGGGGCTGGCGTAGCACTGTTGTTGCTACCTTGGTACTAACCCAAAGCGCCTGCTCGATATTCGGCATTCGTAGTGCAGAAGAAGCCAGCTATATTGTTCTTGATGATCAGGGCAAATTTCAATTACGCGAATATGCAGGACTTGTCGTCGTCGAAACGACCATCAATGCTGATTTCGACGCGGCGGGTAGTCAGGCCTTCAAACGTCTTTTTGGCTATATTTCGGGTGAAAACGAAGGCAGTCGAAAAATAGCAATGACAGCGCCAGTAATGGTCAGTGAGGACGACCCTGTCGAGGGTGAGTCGATCGCCATGACGGCACCAGTCATTGCTGGTCAAAACGCAGACGGTTGGCGCTTTGCTTTTGTGCTGCCGGCAGACTATAGCTTTGACAACGCACCTCTACCCACTAACCCAAAAGTTATGTTGCTTGAAATTAACCCCAAAAAGGTGGCAACACTACGATATAGCGGTTTGTTGAACGAGCGTAATTTTCGCGATAGCGCTACAAGGCTACAATTATGGATGTCGATCAATGGTCTTGAGCCTGCTTCTTCGGCCCGAGTTGCAGGTTTCGATCCGCCTTGGGCGCTGCCTTTTATGCGACGTAATGAGGTGATGATCGATGTTTCATTATAAAATATTAACCACCGCAACAACGCTGCAGATTTCACAATATCGTCATCAATTAAACAAGTTTATCCATAGCGTTATGATATTTTGGTTTATTGTCAGCTGTCTGATGATCTTGCTTGCCAGTAATATTGCAATGGCGCAAACAGATAAACCAGACGAAGAAGATCGAAAGCGGGCTCAGCCCGAGGGTTTCTTTTACGGCATCGCGCTGACTTATAGTGACGCGATTTACAAAGGTGTCGATAACAGCGCCAATGTGTTGCCAATCATTGGTTATAGTGGTGATAGGCTCAAAATATATGGACCTTTGCTGAGCTATAGGCTAACGAAGGCTGGACTTTTCGAATTATCTGCACTGCTAAAGCCACGTTTCGATGGATTTGACGATTCAGACGACATTATCTTTCAGGGTATGTCAAAGCGACGGTCTTCGATTGATATTGGCCTTGTCATGAACTACCAAATAAATGTTTGGAAATTCAGAGTATCAGGAACTCACGACTCACTAGATAGGTCTGACGGTGCTGAAGTCATTGCAACAGTGGGTAGGGTTTTTCGGGTTGGGCCACTGGTTATCGAGCCCAGCATTGGTTTGAACTATCTCGATAGTAATCATGTTGATTATTATTATGGCGTTAGCTCGACGGAAGCAACGGTTAATCGGCAGCAATATTTCGGCAAGTCGGCAAACAATACTTCTCTAGGCATCGACTTCTCGACCCCGATTTTTTTTGGTGGTCTTAGTCGTCTCGGTATAGAGTACACGTATTTAGATGCCAGTATTGTTGACAGCCCTTTAACCGATTCTGATACTAGTCTGAAGTTTACATACTCCTTTGCCACGTTTTTCTGATCATTAACCCATGATGAAAGGTATATGAGTATTATTATTTTAGGTTTAATTCTACTAATTCATTGGGCTCTATGACCTGCCTGTGCGATAAAAATGTATAGTTTAATATCTAAGGAAATACCGGTTTTAATAACATGAAATCACCCATTATCTTAATAACTCTAGCACTTGCAGTCGGTGTTGCACTTGGCTTTTACCTGCAAAATGAGCCTGATGCAGTTGAGTCAGCTGTTGTTCAAAATACGCCTGTTGTGTCTTCTAATCCGGTTTTTTTCGATCCTTCAGCTTCGGACATCATTACACTTAATCGTTTATTGCAAGACGAAGTAAAAGCTCGACAAACACTATCGCAAAAACTGGATGTGTTAAGTCGACAGGTGTCCGAGTTGAAGCGTAATTCTCAGACTCAAGTGAGTGCTCTATCCGATCAGGCTGAGCGTGAGGAATCATTCGATGCTGAGTCTGATCGTGACTGGTTTAATGAGCAGGCGCTGGTTGACAGTGGCATGACTGGCAATCAGGCCCGAGAATTAAAGGTTTTCTTCGAGCAACAGGAATTGCAGCAATTGTATCTGCGTGATCAGTCGATCCGAGAAGGCTGGGATCGGAGCAAATATCGTGAAGAATTTCAGGCGCTTAATGATGAAGAGGATGCACTAAAAAACAGGGTAGGTGACTCCGCTTACGATGCATATTTATACGCTTCGGGGCAGCCCAATCGAGTAGCCGTGAGTAGTGTACTCGCCACTGCACCAGCGGGCACTGCGGGTATTCAGGCTGGTGATCATATTCTGCGTTATGACAACAAACGTATCTATAGCGGCTTCGAACTGCGTCAGGCGACCACTGGGGGTAATGCCAATGACTCTGTTCCCATAAGTGTCGAACGAGATGGAGAGGTTTTTGAGGTTTATATTGTTCGTGGACCGTTAGGTATACGGATGAATTCGGTTAGCATCGCACCCTGAGCCTAGTCTGAGCAGGCACACATTTCTGCATTAGCGTTCTTCGACTGGTTGCTTTTAATTCTCTATCTAAATTATCCAGTAATTCTTTAATGAGCCCCAATAAAAGCTAGCAGATGAAATAAATGCTGAGCATCGATGTAGCGATGAATATTGCCGACAGGGCAAGCATTTCTCGCCTGACAACCTTGTTGATTGCAATCACAACCAGTATTTAGTTCCAGGTATCCCAAGCATTTAGGAACATCATAACCATTCGTCGTTAAGGCGCCTACTGGACAGGTTTTAAGACAAGGTTGTTCTGCACAGCTTATACAGTGCGATTTGACTATGTCTGCTGATTCGGGCAAAACTTCATCAGTCGATAGTATCAGCGCAAATTTATAAGCATGCCAAAGTCCGTATTGTGGATGTATCAGCAATCCTATTGGTGATTGCGATAATCCCTCGGCTCGTTTTGCCCATTGTTGAAAAGGGAAATACGGTGGACCGTCAGAAGGGAATAGGGGAACAGAATCGAGGACATCGCTTAGTTGTGAGGCGACTCGTTTACTCCATCGGTCGAGTGGATCGGGCATACCATCGGTATATTCAGGCGCAACAGTAAACTGGGGCCAAAATGATGAACCAATGTTGCCAACCAATGCAATGGCCAGATTATTTTTATTGGCTAACTTTGAAATTGGCTGAGTTAGCGTGTCCTTGTCATCGTCATTTAGAGGCAATAAACCACGCAAATGTAATCCGTATGGTTTTAGCCCCAGCTCTAAATCAACAATTTTCAACTTTAAGTTTTTAATCGTCAATCACTAACGCGCCAGTCGCAGGCGGGTCCTATGGCAGTAGCAATAATGACCGACTCCAGGAATAGTTCACCGTCGACGTCATCTATGACATGCGTATTGTCATAACTTAAAGTGACTGTTGGATTCTTAGCGCCAGCACTAACGGCTTTCACTTTGGCTTCTTCTAACACGATTGCTTCAGCACATAGTTTGGCTTCATCTAGCGTGTCAAACGTTTTTGGTTGGTCATTATGAAATAAACGAAAGGAGCCATGCACTGGCTGTGTCACTGTTACTTGTGACCGTTGCACGACACTACCCATGACTGCACCAAAAGCATTCGCGACATCGGCATGTTCGGGCATATGCAAACCGATGTGTAACCTTTCGGCTACATCACGATAATAACCAGAAGCGGGTGCGCCGACAGCAACAATGGGATAGCCTTTGGCAAATTCTAGTTTAAACAGTGGATTGTCTTTGTCATGCTGACTTTGATCAAGCACCATTTTTGTCAGTAGCTCGGTAACTGATTGAGTTCGACCGTCTCGGGTCAAATCTGACTCATTCAAACCTACTTCAATTAATAAACGACAGATGGTTGCGTTTACTAGGTCGTATACTTGATTGCAGGCGGTCTGCACGTCGTCTGCAGGCCAATTGCCAAAGCCATAAAGATAGCGCATTTGACGCATCCAAATTCGGGCTGATAATTCGGCACCTTTACTATTCCAATGAGAATTGATGCCAAGCACATGGACTGCATCGGTTGGTGTAAATCCGCTATAAATAGCCAAGCCTAAGCGTTTTAAACGCGCCAGGGCGCGTGCAAGGGTTCGATTTTTAACTACGATTGAATCGATCTCAATTGGCCCATCGGCTAATAATTCCCAAGCTTTTAATTCGATAGGGTTCAATTGATTCAGTAGAGCCTGATTATTCTCTAAGCGCATCACAAACCGATTACTTCGAGCGCTCACCATGCCGGTTAATTGAGCTTCCAGTTTAGGAATAATCTCTGGATATAAATGCGCCAGTAAACTGGTGGGAACAACACGCCTGGGTCCAATGTTTAAGCCTTTGTGACCGCCAAAGCGAACTTCGCTATCACCGCCCAACCCGATAGAGCTGACACGCACCGCTTCTACCATCGGCTGCCAGTCACCAATCATTGCACCATCTGCGCAGAGTTCGGGCTGGCCATTAGTGACTATTGCAATATCTGTTGTGGTGCCGCCCATATCTGCCACTATTGCATTTTGCAATCCACTCAATTGACAGGCCCCGATGACGCTAGCCGCTGGACCAGAGAGCACCGTGCTGATGGGTTTTTCGATCGCGTTGTCTAAACTGGCAAGCGAGCCATCGCCTTTTACAATCATCAAAGGGGCATCGATCTTATGTTGATCCATGACTTTTAATACAGACCCGATCAACTCTTTAATCGGTGGTACCATGCGCGCATTGAGTGCCGCCGTTAAAGCGCGTCTGGGAGCGCCCAGACTTGAAGCTAACTCATTACCACAGATGACTGGCATGTCGGTTAGCTCAATGACCAGTGCTTTCAAACGCATTTCGTGACTGGAATTTCGAGTGCCAAACAGGCTCGATATGGCAAATGCAGACACTTGATCCTGTAGCTTTAAAATGGCAGCACGCGCGGCGTCTTCATCCAAAGCCTGTTGTTCGACGCCAACCGCATCGTAACCGCCACCAAGTATGACAACAAACTGTGCCGGCAGTATGTCAAGCAAGCCACTTTGTTTTACTTGGGCCTCGTTATAACCTGGTAGCAATACGCAGACTGGTGCGCCTAAATCTTCTACTACTGAATTAGTCGTCAGCGTGGTGGAGAGAGAGACCATCGTAATCTGCTTTAGTTTGTCAGTGGGTAATTTTGAAATTACCTCACCAATGCCAATCACCAAATCAAAGCGCGTCGTCAGACTTTTTTCAGCAGCGACGATTGTCTTATCATCATCGACCAACACTGCATCGGTAAAAGTGCCACCGGTATCAATACCCAAACGCAGCGACATACGCCAACCCTCAATTAGTTATAAAAAAGACATTCAATCAATATTAGAAGTTATAGAACTAAGCAATGGAAGGGATTGGTAATCACGACTTGAAAATGCTGAGTGGCGACAATAGGCCTGACACAGGGGCAATCGTTTAATCGCAGTTTGTTTTTAGAGGCCTCTTGAGTAAAGTTATTATCATCCTTTCTAGATGCGCTAGTTACTATCTGAATCGAACACCGATGTTCGCAGCAAGGTATAATTTAATAGCGATTTTTTGTGTTAATAGAGTCATTTCAACTTCGATCAACAATCAGCTCTTTACGGGGAAAAGTTCATGAGTAAACGTTTGCAAGAACAGGTCGATCTAATTACTGATGCGCTTGAGAAAAGTCCCGAAAGTGGCGTGGCAGGTTTGCTTGAGTTCATGTCACCGGCAGAAATATCCCGCGTGATTGAATCGTTGCCCAGAGATTTAAGAAGCCTTTTGTGGCGACAGCTGCCTCGTATAAAAAAAGGAGAGGTGCTGCTGGAGCTGCAGGGTGATCTGCGTAGAAGCTTGATTAAGCAAACCGATGAAAAAGAGCTGATCGCTTGTTTGTCGGTAATGCAAATGGATGAAATCGCCGATCTGGATGATGATCTACCAATGTCCGTTGTGAGTGCTATGGTGCAGACAATGGATATTCACCGGCGCCAACGCTATGAACAGGTTAAACTCTATCCTGATGACGTTGCGGGCGGTTTGATGGATGTTGACGCCACGGCTGTGCGTGGTGATGTTTCTTTTAATGCGGTATTACGGTATCTACGCCGCTTACGTCAGCGCGAAGGTTCGTTACCTGAGCATCTTGATAGTCTGATGGTTATCGATCGACATAACCATTTTATGGGAATACTTCCGTTGAGCTACCTAGTCTCATACGACTTTTCAACAACCGTGAGTGATGTCATGAGTTGTGACGTTGTGGGTATCACACCATTGACGTCAGCGCTCGAAGTGGCCCGAATTTTTGAAGATCAGGATCTGCTGTCAGCCCCCGTGATTGATGATAAAGGCTATCTCGTG
>CAWVZP010000086.1:0-11642 GCA_963934675.1 uncultured Gammaproteobacteria bacterium
AATGCACCTGCAACAAAAGTACCCGTAGCCGTTATCGAGCCGGCATTATCTACGGTTGCCAACGCAACCGGACCACTGGCACTGGTATCTCCCAATACCAGAGCACGCGCGTTAGTAATAGATAACGAACCTGCATTAGTCGTTGCAGTAACGGTCCCCATTAACTGGTTGGCTGTAGAGGTAAGCGTTATATCGGCGCCTGAAGTGAGGGTCGTAGTGCCGCCAATCAAGAGTCTACCGCCATTCGTGTGAGTTTGAGTAATAGCCCCACCAGCCGTTAACACCAATGAACCATCGAAGGTCTGAATATTAACGTTATCGTTGATGCCAATGGCACCCGCCGCATCCAGGGTCAAGGTATTATTGCTAAACCAGCCTATACTGCCGGCAACCGTAATATCGCCATCTTCAGTTCCAGTATCAGGGCTACCGTTTGTAGTGACAATCACATTCGCACTGTCTAGCGCTGTCGTTAGAGTAGACACACTGAGGGTTGAAGCCTCACCTGTGGGCTTGTAGGTATTAGAAGTATCATCATCAGATACATTCTTATCCGCGTCGGTAATGGTCAGATTGGTAGGATCGAGCAACAGCGTGCCAGTTTTTCCCTCTAGGGCTGTCAGATCCACCGTTCCTTTAAAATCAAGCGTCTGTTTGCCCGACACTTCGGCAAAACCACCATCACCGTCCAGCGCTCCACCTTGGGCAGAAATATGGCCGGCATAGTCGGTGTGCTCGTCGGCCCAGACGATGATTTCCCCACCGTCACCCTTGTCGGTCGCATTAGCCACAATGCGGGCACCTTCGTCTACATAAGTGCGAATCGCGTTGGGTACTGCAGCATTCTTACCCTGATAATCACCACCCACCAGCACCTGACCACCGCCATCGCGACCCGAGGCATCCAGCAAGGCACCGTCTTGTAACGTTACCTGTGCTCCCGTGATTTGAATCTGGCCACCTTCGCCTTCAGCGCCACTCACATCGAGTGTACCGGCAATGTTCACATCACCATCGCCTGCCAGAACAATACGTCCACTTGCATCGGCTTGCAGTGTCTGCGCTTCGGTAATACCCGTATGATTGATGACACTGGCGGTAAGCTCGCCGGCAGCCTTTGCTGTCAACATCACAAGGCCAGAGTCCACACGCACAGCACCGCCTTGTTCAACGTAAGCATCAATAGTCCCTTCTTCAACAGCAATTTTAACCGGCCCGCCCATATCCAGAACAACCCGTTTACCGGCAGCCATCGCTACGGTACCGTTGTAGGCATCAATACTACCGGTATTGATCACGCTGGCTGCAATCATGGCAACAAAACCACCTTCTGCGGCGTGTATATTACCTCGGTTGATGACGATACCTGAACCTGCACCTTCAAAATTGTAATTACCACTAATAAAATCTTCGTTAGAAATATCGAGCGTAGACGAAACCAATGCACCCACATTGACTTCAGAGGTTGCACTAAATAAAATGCCATTGGTGTTAACTAGGAAAACCTGACCATTCGCTTTGAGAGAACCTCGAATGTCAGATACTTGTGAGCCAGTTACTCGGTTTAACGCGGCAGCCTGCGCTGATGGCTGCGAAAATTCGACTTCATTACCCTGACCGATCGAAAAAGACTGCCAATCAATAACCGCTTTTTGAGATGACTGAATGACCTGCAACTTATTACCTGAGACACTAATCTCAGCTGAGCCAGCGTTAACCTGACCGCCAGAAGGCAATGCACCAGCCAAAACCAGAGGGCTAAGACTAAGCAGCAACAAACTACCTACTATTGCAGGAACCGCCGCTAAAGAAGTACTTCCTAGCCCACTGGATTTAGATTTACGCTTACTTGGACCGATTTCACCAACAGCTTGCCATACACCTTTGGATGCATTCCAAACTACTCTGAAGGCTATATTCATTTTTTAATCCTTTACTTAAAAATAAGTTGCTGTTGCAAATTGGACGCTAATTGACGTAGGTTATTCGACTTTAGAGGGAATTGCAAAAACCAATCCGCACAGGCAGATCTTAATGAAACAAACTCTTCAAGTATTATCCAGTATTTGGCATCAACTTAAAATCAATCTTTTTCCGGAATTACAAGAAGCGGTCGGCGAGTTAACTGCGAAACAAAAACAATTCATTGAAGTGCTAGAGCTGGCTCAAATTGAAACACACCTGCCTTATATCGGTCAGGTTCCGGGGCGCCCGACGGCAAACCGAAGTGCCATTGCTCGTGCTTTTGTTGCTCAGGCGGTCTATAACCTCCCGACGACGCAAAGTCTGATAGATTATCTGGACGCCGACATTAAACTGCGCAGGCTTTGTGGATAGGAAAGGAAGCGCGATGTTCCTAGTGCTTCGACCTTTTCAAGAGCGTTTGCTGAATTTGCGCAAAGTCAGTTGGCACAACGGGTTCATGCGGCCGTGATCGACAGGCCGTTAAGTGATCAACTGGTGGGGCATGTCTCACGGGATTCCACCGCAATCGTCGCCCGTGAAAGCCACAAAAGCCGATCGCCGAAACTAGTTCTGAACCGAAAAAACGAGGGCGGTCAGATAATCAGCACTCAAACACTCGTCTGGACAGGTGCAGAGCAAGGTAATACCTGGAAAACGCGCCCTCTGCCACTCGGCAATTCAAAGCACTGTGCCTTTCATTCGAGTATCACTAAGGTACTGGATGTCGCTGGAATCGACTGGATTGATATTGTCGCTTCGGCCGATGACTTTGCCATCGAAGCAATGATATCAGCCGATTTATGCATTAGCGCCGAGCTTGAATTTGCAAAACATTTAGACCGCGTGGCAGTCGATCATGGCGGACAATTGCCAGATCTCCCTGAGTTTTCCATTGTACTCTACTGTTCCGATAGACCCGATAATCATTTGGCGCTAGCGTTGGTTGAATATTTCTTGCGCGCTTATGCTTAGTTGCTTTTTATAGCTTAATCAGATAACGCTAGCTTAACTGTGCAACGAAACTAGCAATGCGTTTAAGCGCTTCCTCCAACTCTGCTTTTGAGGTGGCATAAGAAATCCTGAAGAAAGGTGACAAACCGAAGGCACTGCCCGGCACGACCGAAATATCAGCCTCTTCAAGCAACAGTCGGCAAAAATCTCGATCGCTAACAATCGTCTCACCCGAAGGTGTTTTGCGATTAATAACCCCCTCACAACTGGCAAAAGTATAGAAGGCACCTTCGGGTAGAGGACAGTTAATGCCATCAATCGCATTCAACGCGTCAACTACCAGATTACGTCGTGACTGAAAGCTGTCTTTCCTGTCGATCAGAATTTCTTGAGAGCCCGTTAACGCCTCAACTGCCGCGGCCTGACTGATCGAACTTGGACAGGAAGTCGCCTGACTTTGTATCACTGACATCGCTTGTATTAATTCTACCGGCCCTGCTGCGTAGCCGATTCGCCAACCCGTCATTGCATAAGCTTTGGACACACCGTTGACTGTAAGAGTCCGTGATCTCAGCTGTGGTTCAATTTGAGCCGCGGTAACAAACTCAAAATCATCGTAGATTATATGTTCGTAGATATCATCACTCAGCAACCAAATCTGAGAGTGGCGCAATAGCACGTCCAGTATTGGTCGATATGCTTGCCTGTCATAAGCCGCACCCGTTGGATTACTGGGCGAATTGAACAACAACCATTTGGTTTTACGGGTAATCGCTGCCTCTAAATCCTGTGCCTGCAAACGAAACCCATTGTCAGCACTACAGGACACCAATACTGGTTTGCCACCACAGGTCGAAATAATGTCGGCATAGGAAGTCCAATAAGGCGTCGGAATAATGACTTCATCACCCGCCTGCAAGGTCGCCATAAAAGCATTAAACAAGACTTGTTTAGCGCCAGTCGACGCAATGATCTGGCTGATCTCAAATTTCAGGTCGTTATCACGTAAAAATTTTGCCTGTATTGCTTTTTTCAATTCTGGCGTTCCGGTCAGAGCGGTGTATTTACTCTCACCTCGTTTTATTGCCGCTATTGCCGCGTTCTTAATATTGTCTGGCGTATCAAAATCAGGCTCACCCGCACCCAACTCAATGATTGGGCGACCTTGTGCTTTGAGCACTTTGGCGCGCGCACCAATAACCAATATTTCGGACACACCGATATCACTAATACGTGGCGCAACTTGAAATACTGAGTCGCTTTGTGAATTTTGAGTCATGCAAAAATACCTTTTTAAGAAAAGACAGACTTGAAACTTAATTGTGCCTAAACTAAATCTGTCAATCTACCTTCAGTGCAAAAGATTTGATTGATGACACAATTAGATTCATCCTTTGTCTGACAGTAATCTAGATGCTAAAACCTAATTTTTTGGTGAATATTGACATCAATACGTTATACAAATGAACAGTGAAAAATAAACAATGAGTCAAGCAGAGCAATTCTCTATAACCTGCGCTTAACAATTTAAACAACAGGCATCTAATTAGATTAGAATCCAATAAACATCCACCTCCAGAGAAGTAAAATGCAAAAGAATGTCGTCATTGCCGGATATGTCCGATCCCCTTTTCATTTTGCCAAAAAAGGCGATCTAGCCAGAGTGCGCCCTGATGAAATGGCCGCTCAGGTGGTACGTGGCCTGGTCGAGCAAACAGGCGTTAACACCGCTGATATCGAAGACTTGATTCTGGGATGTGCATTCCCCGAAGGAGAACAAGGTTTCAACATGGCCCGCATTGTCACCTTTTTGGCACAGCTACCGATCAACGTAGCGGGTACCACGGTGAATCGATTCTGTGGGTCTTCGATGCAATCCATTCACATGGCGGCTGGCGCGATTCAAATGAATGCAGGTGATGCATTTATCTGTGCCGGGGTCGAATCGATGAGCCGAGTGCCGATGGGAGGCTATAATCCGATGCCACATCCTGGGCTAGCGGCTGATTACGGTCAGGCTTATATGTCGATGGGCGTCACCGCAGAAAACCTCGCAGACCAATACAATATATCCAGACAACGTCAAGAAGAGTTAACCGTCATCAGCCATCAACGTGCAAATGATGCCCGACAGACCGGCCGACTGACGGATGAAATTATCCCAATCGTCAACGGCGATATCATCATCAGCAGTGATGGCTGTATTCGTGAAGGTACAACCGCCGCCGCACTAGCGGATTTGAAACCCGTATTTAGAGCTGATGGCTCGGTTACTGCTGCAACATCTTCACCCCTGACTGATGGTGCCTCAGCCACTCTGATAACATCTGAAGCGTACGCAAAAGCCAACGGTCTGCCCATACTAGCCAGAATCAAGTCAATTGCCGTCGCTGGTTGTGCTCCAGAAATAATGGGCATAGGCCCAGTCAGCGCCATAATGAAAGCACTTAACCGAGCAGGATTATCATTAGCTGATATCGACATTATCGAGCTCAACGAAGCCTTTGCAGCGCAAGCATTATCCTGTGTTGATGAGCTGGTCCTTGGTGGACAAGAGATGGATATGGATAAAACCAACATCGATGGCGGTGCACTGGCGCTAGGCCATCCACTCGGTGCAACCGGTGCTCGTATAACCGGTAAAGCGGCCGCTTTATTAAAACGTGAGGGCAAGCAGTTTGCCTTGTCGGCACAGTGTATCGGTGGTGGCCAAGGTATTGCGACCCTACTCGAGGCAGTATAATGCCCATTCAAGAGACCGTTATCAAAAGAGTCGCCGTTATTGGTTCAGGCGTCATGGGTGCGCAAATTGCAGCACACTTTGCTAACACCGGAGTACCTACTCTTCTACTTGATAGGGTTCCAAAAGGTGCGGATGATCGAAATGTTCTAGCCGCTGGTGCAATTGCAAAAATGCTCAAAGGCAGTCCAAAAGCATTTGTTCACAATGCCGCCGCCAAACACGTCACACCTGGTAACCTGGAAGATGACTTTGACCAGCTGAATGAGGTTGACTGGATTGTCGAAGCGATTATTGAAGACCCTGATATCAAAAGCGACTTGTATCAAAAAATTGATGCTGTGCGTAAAGGCACAACTATCGTTAGCTCCAATACTTCGACGATTCCACTATCACGTTTAGTACAGGGCTTGTCAGACAGTTTTCGACAGCACTTTTTAGTCACGCATTTTTTTAATCCTCCACGCTATATGCGCTTGCTAGAGCTGGTCGTTGGCCCTGACACGAAACCGGAAGTTTTATCTGTAATTGAAAATTTTTCAGACCATCTCTTAGGTAAAGGCGTTGTTCATTGTCACGATAGGCCCGGTTTTGTCGCCAACCGCATTGGTATATTCTGGATGCAAAGTGGTTATGCAGCAGCGTTAGAATCTGATATTACGATTGAAGAAGCTGATGCCGTTATGTCCCGTCCCGTCGGCATTCCAAAAACTGGAATGTTTGGTTTATTCGACCTGATCGGGATCGACCTGCACCCTAAAATCGATGCTAGCATGGCTAACCTACTGCCAGCCGAAGACGCCTATCATAGTCAACGTTGCGACCTGTCGCTCATCAATCAATTAATTGAAACAGGCTATACCGGACGCAAGGGTAAAGGTGGCTTTTACAGGCTCAACCGCGCTGATGGTGGCAAGGTAATGGAAGCTAAGAATCTCAAAACTGGTGACTACGCACCAGTCCAAAAAGTTGACCTCGACTGTTTAAAAGCAGCTAAAACGGCAGGCTTATCCGGTTTGCTAAACCACCCCGATCGAGGTGGCCAATTCGCCTGGAGAGTACTTTCAAATACCTTAGCTTATGCCGCATCTCTTGTCGGTGAAGTAGCTGATGATATTGTCGCCATCGATCGCGCCATGACCTTCGGCTATGCCTGGAACGCAGGCCCATTTGCACTGATCGATCAAATCGGTGTGGCAGACTTTGTCGCAAAGATGACGTCGGAGGGAAGAGCAGTTTCCGATTTCTTAAACTTGGCTGCAAAGGTTGGCAGTTTCTACCGTACTCATGAAGGCAACCAGCAGTATCTCGATGTTAAAGGAGACTATCAAAATATTTCAAGAGAGGATGGTGTGCTGTTACTTGAGGATATTAAACGCAAGTCAGACCCCATTATTTCAAATCAGTCAGCCAGCCTTTGGAATATTGGTGACGGTGTTACCTGTTTCGAAGTCCATACCAAAGTAAATGCACTAGATATGAACGTGATGGATTTAATTAACCATGCCATCGATATTGTTTCGAAAGATTACAAAGCCATGGTGATCTATAACGAAGCCAGCAACTTTTCAGTTGGTGCAGATATCAATGCCTTTGTTGAATTAATCAAACAGAAAAACTGGCAAGAAGCTGAGAATATGGTTGCCAAAGGTCAATCAACCTTCCTTGCGATGAAACGCTCACCGTTCCCAGTCGTCGCAGCAACATCCGGCATGGCACTCGGTGGTGGCTGCGAAACCGTTCTCTACGCCAATGCAATACAGGCGCATGTCGAAAGCTATCTAGGCCTCGTCGAAGCAGGTGTCGGACTAATCCCAGGATGGGGTGGTTGCACCGCCATGCTAGAACGATATGCATCCAATAAAAAACTACCCAATGGCCCAATGCCAACTGTCACTGCCGCATTTGAAACCATTAGCACGGCGAAAGTATCGGGCTCCGCATTCGATGCGAAAGACATCGGGTTCCTCCGTCCAGATGACGGCATCACCTTCAATCGTGACCGACTGCTCGCCGATGCCAAAACCAGAGCATTAGCACTGTCAGAAAACTATGAAACGCCAGAAGTAGCCGAAATCACCCTGCCCGGCCCAACCGGGCAAACCATTCTCGCAGCTGCAGTACGCGACTTCAAAGCACGAGGACTAGCTACCGAATATGATGTCGTAGTCTGCGATGCCCTCGCCGATGTTCTCAGTGGCGGCCAAACCGCCGACGTAATGGCCCCTTTAAGTGAAGAAGACTTGCTTGCACTGGAACTTAAGAATTTTGTCGGGTTGATGAAAAACCAGGGGACATTGGATCGAATTCAGCACATGCTGAAGACAGGTAAGCCTTTGCGGAATTAATTTGATTGGTTACTAGGTTTTTGGACTATTTTCGGATCAAATAATGGCATGTTGCCATCTTTATCAATAATTCGCGTGTGAAATCATATCGTGGCCTTGTTTGCCCTGCCAGCAAGGTCGCTCTTTTCAATCTATATCAACTCGCCTTCTGGCATTTCCCTTCTTTAAATTCTAGGCCTTTTGGTGGAAGGCGCTTCGCTTTTTCAACCTACTGGTTACGGCACAGCAAAGCGATAACTATAAGATGAGATCGTAACAGTTGAGGTTTGAAGTTCAAACACGCAAAGTCTGACTAAATCCTGCCTTCACTATAATCATGCGATTCTCGTAGCTTAAATAATTTTGATTGGTCGTTTGATTTAATTTTTAAAGAAATTTCATTGTTAGCCGTTAGGGTAATGAGTCTAGATAATATGTTTTTAGACGATAAAAGCGCTCACGTAACCTCCTGTTATTTACAAACTTTGTTCGGATAAAATAGTGATATCAAAAGCCTACCTACATTTAATTGGATGCCTCGCTATTTTAGTGATAACCAATCCAGTTTATGGCGCATTTCGTAATAACAACCACGTTTTTCAATTAGCTGAATTAAGTGTTATCAAGGCTGAATTGTTAGCGAAACAGGCTAACGCTTCGATAGCTGTGGTCGATATACCCGTATTTCAAAATCAATTACCGATTCATCTCTATGCAAAAGCAATTGATGTTCACAATCAATTGCGGCAGTTACAGCGCCAATATGGCATCAACCAAATGCTGGAGCAATCCTTACCGGATAAACCAGTGAGAACAGCCAATGTCTATGAGTTGTTAGAGCGGGTTAGTGCTGGACTAGATACGCTACTCAAGCATAAAGGGTTGGGGTTGCCACCTAAACCTGAGCCAAAGCGGGGTAAATCGACCGAAGATAATTATACAGAGCTTTGGTATATAACCCGCATTCTGTCGGCTATGGTCCCGCCACCCGATACCAAATCGATTCAAACGCAACTGAATATTGTCAAGTCATCGCTCGCCAGTATTGCAAGTAAACAATCAATGAAAAAAACAGACGTATTGACAGTGGCGAAAATAGCAAGAGAACCAAGAGCGATTATGCTGGTAGCCTACCAAAACATGCACTTACTAGGCCGCTTGCAACGGCGGCTGGAACTTGAACCGATTCATCCTGGCACACTCGGAACTGGTGACCTGAGGTTGAGTGACGTTTACGATATAACCCGTTACACCATAGCCGACTTGCACCGAACTCGGATCACGCTAGGGTTGTCAAGGCTCGAAGCGGATGACGTGGTTACCACGGAAACCAGCATTAATGACCTCTACCAGAGTTTGAGAGAAATTCACGATCAACTCATCGTGATGACGGGGAGTCAACGGTTATGATGAAATTTAGTAACCTGCCACTACTTTACAAAATTGGTATATTGCCAACCAGCCTGATATTGGTTCTCGCTGTTCTCAGTGTTTTGTCATGGACATCGCTGGGTACTATCAGACAGGCAACCAGTGTTCAAGTCGAAGAAGTCGAGCCAGTGGCACGACTCACCAGTCAGTTTTCGGTCAACTTACAAAGTCGACTGAACTTGATAGAGCGCTATCTGTTACTGCCAAATGAGAATTTTCTTGAACAATATAAAACACTGTCTCAGCAGACCGACCTTGTTTTTAAGGACGATAATTTCAGCAACATTGAAGGGGCCGAATCGATCCAGCAAGACAGTCAATCTATCGATCAAACTTTCCTTTCAACACTGGCACCTTCACTAGCTGACTTACAAGCCAATCTACGTCAGATCCATCAACAAGTATTGCCTGAAATGATTGATAAATCAGTTCAAATCAGAGCAACGCTCAATCTTGAAACTGCTGGCGTTTTACCCAGCTACACCATCTTTCTGAACAATCATTTGCAAGCCTCGTTTATTGCACTGAATGCCTATGCCAAAAATATTGAGCACACGGACAGGGATTTATTTTTAATGGAGTTATATGGCGCCGAAAATGCCGTTGAAGACTTGAGTGAACAGTTGCGTAAAGATTGGCATAAAGTCAAAATAAAAGAAATATCAACGCTGCTTTCATTATATCGAGTAGCGGCACGTAAAGTATTCGATACCACTCGATTATTACAAGCAACTCGCGCGGAGTCACTGTCACCGACTTCGAGCCGATTGCTGAGTAATATTCAGAGTGAACAAATTAGGGTATTTGAATCGCTGCGTCAAAGTAGTGAGTCTATTGATTCAGGTCTAACTGTCACCGCAGAGCGCATGGTGATTGCAATGATAATCGCAGTATTCATTTCCATAGGCCTTACGGTCGTACTCGCCCATGCAATCATTAAACCATTACAGGCTGTCGTTGAGACAATGGAAGATATTGCACAGGGTGGGGGGGATTTAACACGACGGTTGAGTTATACCGGCACTGATGAGTTAGGTAGACTGGCGCAAGCGTTCAACCAGTTTGTCACATTAATTCGAGATATTTGTTTTAGCATTAATGAATCAGCACAACAAATGAGCGATGCCTCGCATCATCTCAAGCAAGTGGCAACGGCAGGCGAACAATCAATTGAAGCACAACGGATTGAATTCAAGGCCGTATCAGCCGCAACAGTTGCACTCTCAGAGAGCTTTCATCGTGTTAGCGAAACTACCGATAGCCTGACCAGTAATGCCACTCAAGTTGAAAAAGGGTCGATTGATGGACAGCAACAATTAGGTGAAACCACTCAAAAGTTGCGCAATCTTGCTGGTCAGGTCGAAGACTCTGCCAACAGCATGGAGCAATTGGCTCAGGATAGTCGCAAGGTATCCGACGTGCTGT
Organism: uncultured Gammaproteobacteria bacterium; assembly: GCA_963934675.1. Classification (GTDB taxonomy): domain Bacteria; phylum Pseudomonadota; class Gammaproteobacteria. Next base: position 10,840 of record CAWVZP010000086.1, read on the forward strand.
CCGTAATAACGGGTATTTCACAGCAAACCAACTTATTGGCATTGAATGCAGCAATAGAAGCCGCAAGAGCAGGAGAACACGGCCGAGGATTCGCAGTAGTTGCAGACGAGGTTCGTCTATTGGCAACCCAGACTCAAGGTTCAACTGACGAAATTCGCACCATTATGGATAGCTTGCGCGATGGTGCGACAACGACCGAAACAAAGATGGCTGAAGGTAACAAAATGTCGCAACAATCATTGGCAGAATTAGAAGCCGTTGAACTGGCATTTAAAAGCATGCACGAAGCCATTGCACAGGCATCAAACCTAATTATTAGCGTCGAACAGGCCTCCGGTTTTCAGGGTGAAACGACCAACAACATTGCTAGCCGAATCAATCACCTCGACGTGTTGTTACACGATAGCAAAAATCAAATTAATGAGACCGCAAGCAACTCACAACAGGTCAGTGATCTAGCCCAAAAAATCACCTTACAAGTAAGCCGCTTCAAAACTTGACCCTTATTCAATCGAGGTTTAGCACAATGCCCCATAGAACAGGATTAAAAGTTAAACCTGGCGCAGCGTTTCAATTCCATTGCCGATTATTAATAGAGGATGCAATGTCTACCTGATGAGAGCACAACGGAGAAATTTACCACATTCCCAAATATAAGGATAAAGTGGCAGACCTTGCTGAATCGGCAGAGCATCGACAAGTACTGGCTAAGCGCTACCAATGTATGCATAATTTAGTTGTACCAGACGCTAGAAAAGCCGTGCATTGGCAGACCATTCTGAAACTATAAAAAGACTCGACGG
>CAWVZP010000087.1:0-11406 GCA_963934675.1 uncultured Gammaproteobacteria bacterium
GGGTGGCTGTTTTAGTCTATCTAGCCTTGGAAGTATTGGCGGTACAAACTTCACGCCAATAGTTAATGCGCCCGAAGTTGGCATATTGGGTTTGGGCCGATCTATATTGCGGCCAAGTCGTGTGGGTGACGAACTCGTCGATCGGTTAATTCAACCTTTAGCGGTATCCTACGATCATCGAGTGGTTGATGGCACTTGTGCCGCTCGTTTTACTCGACACATTGCAGACTTGCTTACCGATGTTCGGCGGCTAATGCTATAGGCAGTATTTCTACTTTTATGATAATGGTTTGATCGTAACTCGAAGCCGCGGTATAAATATTTTAAATCTTGCAAGATATTCTCACGCTGGGCTGATTAATCAGAATCAATATTTTCCGGTTCCTTCCCGATAAACCTGAAAATGGCCTAACATGACTGCTAAATTCTTTGGTTGCAAAAATATCCTAGCAGACTGAATGTGATTCGCGAACACTGTTTATTGCTGGGGCCAATTTTTAGAGAGTTCTAGTGCTTAATTTTGAACCAGTTGGTTATCGGGCAGTAGAAAATTACGAGCATCTTCATAAACAATTTGCCAACGATTGTTCGCTTTGCGCCAATACATTTCCTTTGCCATGTTTAAATTTAGATTACTACTCGAATAGGATTGTGCGAATTGCATTAGAACCAGATCTTCTTCACCGGGATAGTTAAATATATTTAAGTTGCGATATTCAACTTTGATGTCAGTCCTACCGCGGCCCAGCCATTTTTTGTGTCCATCCCAACTTTTGAAATTACGTTTATTGGCAAAGAAATCTTTTTTCGAATAATGCTCGCGATAAACATTGTGATTGTTACTCTCCCAGTCAGCAATCCAGCGACTTAATACCTTTAATATCTCTTGACGCTTTTGCTGCCACTCACCTGCATTCAACCATTTGACTTGCTGGGCAACAATGACTGGTGTATGAATGTCTGAATTGATGTATTTACCTATGCGCGTGAAATCAGGGTTGCTGACGACGATACAGCCATTGCTCGCCCAAGGTGAGCGATTGTAAACATCAGAGGGTGTACCATGAATCCAGATACCATCACCGGTGCGGTTTTTTCGACGATCCCATTCATTCGGATAACTAATGGGGAAGGCGCCTAACCCATAGAGATCGGGTAACTCGTCACCATCAATAGTTTTGGTGACATGGTAAATGCCCACGGGTGTTTTTTGATCACCGCGCTTTTGCTTTCCGAAACCTTTTATCCCAATTGAGATGAAATAGTCTTCAACCAGTATTGGTGTTCCTTGCTCATTACGAAACACATAAATGCGAGATTTTTCCTGATCGACCACAATAACGTAAGGTTGGTCATTGGCCAGAAACAGAATATTTTCAGGTATTAGTCTTAAGTGTTCAGTATCGCTTTCATGCTGCCAGCGTTGTTGGATTTCGTGTTTAAAGTCGTATTGTGCTTTATCGGTCGATATTCCCAGTCCGATTTCATTCAGTGGTCCAGCTTTAGAAAGTAGCAAATCGGCGTAAATCATTTGGCCCAGCCGACTTTTAGGATATTGCGCTAACAGATCTCGGGTGCTGTCTAATGCCTGTTCAAAATCCAAGGTCTGGATTTTTTTAATCGTTTTAAGGATACCTTGTTCATATAAATCTGGATTAGATTGGCTATTGACCATTTCAGCCGCTTGTAACATCGGTTGAAATAACACCAATAACAAGATAACTAATATTGTTTTCATAATACTGAAATTACACTCTCTTCAGATATTTTCCATGCCGAGCCAAATCGACGAAAGTCGAGACTTTTTAACACTTTGTCGCTGTAGTTGGGAGAATCATAGGTTTGTTTGAAATTAATAATAACTTTATTTTCGTCTTGCTCACGGATTTCAATATTGCTCACTCTTACTTTGATAGCTCCAGGGCGCATGATGCGGTTTCGCCGATGCTCTACCCAGGCTATATGGGTTTTGAAGCTAGGACGGTGATTGGCTGAATAGAAACTAATATAAGTCGGGAAGTCTTTATCATTCCAGGACTTCGCCCAATTTTTAACTTGTTCTTTTAATAATGTTTGAACATCGACTGTACTGACAACCGAACTGACGGTCGGTTCAGGCACTATTACTAGCGGCTTAGCCGAGCTCAGATTGCTGAGTGCTGCGAGCTTAATTTTAGTTGCCTCTACCGGTTGGTCCGATTCACTGACTGCTTGGCGATAGGTTGTGCTCGCAATGCTGCGGTAGATTCGTCCTAGGTTAGTGTAGGCAGTCGAATAGCTCGAATGGGTATTCAGAGCATCAATCAGTAACTGACTGGCTTTATCAGGATTGTTCTGATTAAGGTAAATCATCGCCAGATTATTCATGGGTTCGGGCAGTTCGGGGTGTTCACGTATCAAATTTTCGTAGAGTTTTTTTGCTCGGTTTGTCTGATTATCCATCTGATAAGCATAGGCGGTCAGAAACTGAATTTCAACATTGTCAGGTTGCTTTATCAAAAGCTGAGTACCCGTGACTGTAGCTGATGAGAATGAATTTTGATCTACCAAGAACTGAAGTTCCTGTATCGTCGCGGCTTCAAGTGCTGGGTTAAAACACAGGTAGCATAGGAATAAAGCAATAAGTCGATGCATATTTTTAATATTATTTTAAGGTTGATTTTAACTTTCACGAAGTATAACAAATATTCTGAAAAAGGCGCTTGAATTCATGCCTGTATAGACAGTCGGGTGTCGGACTAGTTTGTGTCTTTCAGTATCAGGGGAATCTTTTGAGGCCATGATTATTTTGCGATGAGTTAAATCATCCAATTGATCTGGGAAATCGACGCAATAAAATGACTATTATGACTGACCTTGCCGAGACGGATGTTGGTAAAGAGTGGGAGCAGGATGCGGTTAGCTTAGTGAATCATTAGAACGATTTCTTCTGCGCAATCGCTTCTGCAATGGCCTAATAGCCTATATCCTTGCACAAGATAACCCAAATTCAACTAGGCTTCATCATAGCCACCTTTAGCGTCCCATTTTACGGAATGAATTCATGCGATTGTTTCTAGTCGACTCCAACATCTATATTTATAAGGCCTGGTTTGGTGTTAAGCACGAAATGTTAAATACCGACCAGCAGCCGAATCAGGCTTTCATTGGGTTTACCGATTTTGTCTATCGGCTACTGACCGAATCAGTTCCCCAAAAGCTCGTATTTGCCTTTGATCATGGTGGAAAAAAATCGGAGCGAAAAGCAATTTATAGTGAATATAAGGCAAATAGGAGCGCAACACCGGTTAATTTGAGACGACAATTTGAGTGGTGCCAACAATGGATTGAGCAACTGGGGATATCAACAGTCAGTGATCCTGAATGGGAAGCCGACGATCTCATTGGTACACTAGCTCAGTTGCATCGTTCTCCAAAGCTACCAATATTGATCATCAGTGCCGACAAAGACTTAACCCAGTTGGTACATGAGGGTGATATTTTCTGGTCATTTTTCGATAACAAAAAGCTTGATTACAACGCGGTCAAGAAAAAGTTTAAGGTAAAGCCAGAACAAATTGCAGATCAATTGGCGCTCACCGGTGACAAGGTTGATAACATTCCGGGTATTCCTCTCGTTGGGCTAAAAACAGCCGCCAATTTGTTGAGGAAATATGGCGATTTGAAAACACTACGAGCCAACTTGCATGAGGTTGGAAAAATGAAATTTCGATATGCGGCACAGGTTCAGCGCTCGCTCATCGATAATGAATCAATACTCGAAATTTCCAGTGCGTTAACACTGATCAATTGTCACATTGAGTCGATGCGAGAGGTATCAATATCACGTCGACCAGCCAATGCAGAACAGCTTCAACAGATGATGGATTTCCATCAAATGGATTCTGCACGCTCCGACAAGTGGCAAACTTATCTACAAACTAGCTAAGCAGCCTACAAGTAAACCATGGGCATCTCTAAAAATGCACTTTTTCCGCGATTACCGGTTCTCTCATGGTCAGCACTCTTGCCAACAGTTTACTCGAATCTTAATGCACTTGGCGTACACTGCTGTTTTCAGCAATTGCTTCATGTATTGCCCAACTTCTTGCATTCATGCAATCTTTCACGTGCACTTATTGCTGTGGATGGTACCTATGTCTGCTTTGCCTTAGTCAAAAGCAGATCACAAAAAAACACTATTTATAGAGACGCCCCGATGGCCACCGTTATATTATTCAACAAACCTTTCCAAGTGCTGAGTCAGTTTTCGGAATCGGGTGACAAAAAGACACTCGCCGATTACATCAGCATCTCCAAAGTCTATCCGGCCGGCAGGCTCGACTACGATAGCGAAGGGTTAATGATATTAACGGATGATGGAAAGCTGCAAGCTCGCATTGCCAATCCTGATCATAAGCAGTTTAAGTGCTACCTAGTTCAAGTTGAGAATATTCCTGACCAAAAAGCACTGCTTAGCCTAAGCCAAGGTTTAAAGTTAAAAGATGGTATGACCCGTCCAGCAAGGGTTAAACTAATCGAACAACCTGACTGGCTGTGGGCACGTGATCCCGCCATTCGACAGCGAAAGGAGATTCCGACACAATGGCTTCAGCTTGAAATTAAAGAGGGTAAAAATCGTCAGGTGAGACGAATGACCGCAGCTGTAGGCCATCCAACGTTGCGCTTAATTCGCACACAGGTTGCTGATTGGTCGTTAAACGGCCTTCTTCTTGGGGAATATCGGCAGTTATCAATTTAGAGGAAAAAAATATTATGACCAAAAAATTTAACCAGCCGTTAGGGGGCAACGACATGCCTCGTTTTGGTGGTATCGCCACCATGATGCGATTACCTCATGTACCAGATGCTCAGGGACTTGATGTTGCTTTTGTTGGCGTACCCTTCGACATCGGCACATCAAACCGTTCAGGTGCCAGATTTGGTCCTCGCCAAATTCGTAGCGAATCCTGTTTAATCCGCCCTTACAACATGGCAACCCGCGCCGCGCCGTTTGATTCACTGCAGGTGGCCGATATCGGTGACGTCGCCATCAATACATTTAATATAGAAAAGTCGATGGGAATTATTGAAACAGCCTATGACAACATCTTGGCGCAGAATTGCAAACCCCTTACTATGGGCGGTGACCATACAATTGCATTACCCATTTTGCGCTCAATCGCCAAAAAGTATGGCCCAGTTGGAATCGTCCATGTCGATGCCCACGCTGACATCAACGACACCATGTTCGGCGAGAGAATCGCACATGGAACGCCATTTAGACGGGCCATCGAAGAAAATCTGGTCGATCCTAAGCGTATGGTACAAATTGGCTTACGCGCTACTGGCTACGAAGCCGACGATTTTGACTGGCCGCGCAGGCAGGGCGTTCGAGTCGTCCCAGCTGAAGACTGCTGGTATCAATCGCTCAAACCACTTATGACTGAAGTACGTGAGCAACTTGGTAAAGGCCCGGTCTACATTACCTTTGATATTGACGGGCTTGATCCAGCTTATGCGGCTGGTACAGGCACCCCCGAAATTGGTGGTTTATCGATTCACCAGGGTTTGGAAATTATTCGTGGTTGTCGTGGACTTGACGTCGTGGGTGGCGATTTAGTTGAAGTCGCACCAGCGTACGATACGACGGGAAATACAGCACTGACAGCAGCTAATTTGTTATTTGAAATGCTTTGTGTGTTTCCAGGCGTGGATTATCGGGCTTAAAGCTATGCCACCATTTCAACTCTTGGAAGTCTGATTTAGGCCGCTTTAAAAATCACTATTTTTAGAGCGGCGCCAATTAAAGAAAAGCATTAACCTTTCATATTTTCGATTGTATTAACAATGCACTGACCAATAATCCATCAATAACGGCTAAGTTTTAAATACACTAATCTGCTTTCGTAAAGCGTCTGCCTTTTGATCCAGCTGTGCAGCAGCATCAAAAGCTTGGTTGCACCGATCAACCGCTTGATAAGTCCCCTGCTTCATTTGTTCAACGTTAGCGACCATGTTGGTTGTTGCCTGAGATTGCTGGTTTGTGCTGTCTGAAATTGAACGAATAATTGAAATTACTTCCTCTGAACTGGCAATAATATTTTTCAGCATTTCACCCGAGTTTCGGGCATGTACAACCCCTGTTTCAACCCTCTCTGCACCGAGCTGCATTTGCTCAATGGCATGTTTAGTTTCGGTATTACTTTGTTGAATTGATGTAGCGATATCGTCAGCAGCATTGGTGGTTTTGCTGGCAAGCCCTCGAACTTCATCGGCCACGACAGCAAATCCACGCCCATACTCGCCTGCTCTGGCGGCTTCTATGGCGGCATTAAGCGCCAGCAGGTTGGTTTGGTCAGCCACATCTTTTATCAAATGGGTAATGGCGTTAATTTTCTGGCTACGATCTCCGAGGGCATTGACAGACTCAACGCCAAGACTTACCGCCGAACTAATTGATTCGATTCCATTGATGGTATCCGCCACTGATAGACTGCCTTCATTTGCAGTTGCGCCAGAAGATTGCGCTCGCTCCACCGCATGTAAAGATTTCTCGGCAACTGCGGCATACGAGGTTGAGGTTTCATCTATCAAGGTAGCGAGATGATCTATCTCGGCGGCCTGATGCTTCATTGCCAGCTTATTATCTTCATTAACCTGGATGATATGCTTGGCTTCCTCAGAAACTTCGTTCGCGGCAACATGTACAGATTGCACGAGGGCGTTCAATTGCTGTGACATGCCGTTCAGGCTGTCGAGCAATTGGCCTATTTCATCTCTACGGTTATTGGCGACGGAGTGACTCAAGTCACCCTCGCTAATAACTTTAGCAAACTGAACTGCCTGTTTGACTGGGCGGACAATATGCTTTGATAACCACAGTGCCAATGCAGAGGCGAGGACAAAACCGATAGACAGGTCTAGTAGCAACCAACCAAGTATGGTCGACATGGCTCGTTCGATATTCTCACTGCCGCTCAGGTTAGGGAGGTATAGGGACTCATCGATCACTTCTTTAGTAACAAATACATCCAGTACGAGGCGTATATCGACGTAGGCGATATAGGCAAACGACAATAGCAGCAGCATTGTTAGGCCAACAAATGAAACAAACAGGGTCGTTGAAAGTGAAGATGTATTCATAAAAAAGTTAACTCATTTAATAAGATTGTCATCAACTATAGACGATGGTGACAGAAATACCTTTGAGAACAGGGTAGTCATTAAATAAAATTCTTAGTTAAATCGATCACAGGAAAGGCTTGTTTAACTTTTTCTGTAATTAAATGAAAAATTCAGCTTATTGTTAAGGGCCAATTTGAGCAAACTGCTCATTTATTATAACGAGGATCTGGTGAGTCGAAGTTGCCGTGGCTGATATCAGCGCACGAAACGCCAGGCGAATAAATTCCCCATTAGTGCCAAGGGTACAAATCCTGCAAACAGCCAGAAGGCAAGCTGTCGTATACCGTCGTTATTCATGGTGTCACCCAAGCCAAGGCTATTCGCAATAATGCCCGCTAATGCAGCACCAAACGCAAAGCCTGATTGCAGTGTTATTGGTAATAATGATGATGTTCGTGTCTTTTCGTCGACGGACGCATTGGCGATGATTCTTTTGATAATAAATCCCCACATCATGCCAAAACCAGAACTACCGATCATAGATGCAATGAAAATCATCCACAATGGCTGCCCTGGAAGTGTTAAAGCTATCGCAATCAGGCCAATCACAACTAGCGCACTGCCCGTGCGAATGAGCATGGGCTCTTTGTGTTCAGCTGTATTGGAAAAAATGATGGCTGAGCAGCTCCAGGCCAGAGTTTCCCCCATAACGATCAAGCCGGCGATAAAAGGGGTAACGCCATGCAATTTCATTAGTATGGTGGGCCCGTAAATCAAGAAAGACATAATACAAAGGCATAACAAAAATATTGTCAATACGCCGTTACCAATCGGATGATTTAAGTTAGTCACATCCTTCGGCAGAATTCGGCTAGATAATGCGGCTCGATCTCGGAACACAAACATAACCATCGCGATACCACCCAATAGAGCCAGTAAAGGCGAGGTGACTGGATCATAATCGGCACCTGCCAGTGACACTAAAGCGATGGCTGACGCTAGAGTAGCCAAACGAACGATGGGGATGCGCTCTGATTTCTGCGCCAACACCCTAGGTTCTTTGGGTAGCAGTAAACTAATCGCGACGATTAACAATAGTGCCTGCGCACCAAATGCCCAATAAGCCATTCGCCAGACACCCCAAGTGGCGAAGGCACCGCCTATCATTGGCCCACAAAACGCAGCAATCATCCAGGTGACCGACAGGCAGGCTATTATTTTTGGTACGAACCTATGCGGAAAAAAACGGCTCTGGGCAATATAGACAAGGCCCATCAAGCCACCGCCACCCAGACCCTGTAAAACCCGTCCAGCCAATACCACGGGCATGCTAGGAGCTAACGCTACGACGACACAACCAACGGCATAAATGAGCGCGGAGCGTATCATCGTAGTACGAATGTCTGATCTGATCACCAATAGGCCAACACTCGCGCCTGCAACAATCGAACCCACCAGATAAAGTGAGAAGGTCCAGTGGAGCAAGTTTAGCCCGCCAATGTCACTGACGGCGCTCGGCATCGTTGTTGCTGTCAACATCGAGTTGGATGCATGCAGCCAAACTGCCAGAACCATAGTAGCAATTTTTGCAGCATATTCCTGGGTTAAAATATCACCCCAGCTGGTCCTTACTTGTGTGGACTGGCTCATCGAATAATTCAAATAGTTCAAAAAATGAATGCTATCAGTGAACCTATTGTCATGACTATTATTTACAGGGTCTAATAGGTCAGAATTCGACTAAAAGATCTTGCCTGAATAAACTCAGATAGATAGAATTAAACTTAGCTGGTGGCGATGGCGTCGCTACACTCAGCTTTATCGATGACTGCATCTGCAGATTTTTGATCCTGCACGCCCGGACCATCTAACCGGGTAAACAATTCAGGTTTCCCGGATTTTTCGGAGTGAACCCATGTCCAAATCTGAAACAAAACGACCCGAGTTTTTTCAACTACATAACGGGTCAAAAGCCAAACTTCCTTTCTCTGCTGCTGAATATGAAAACCGCCTGCGAAGTTTAAGAAACCTTATGAGTCAATCTGGCGTCGAGGCCACTGTACTCACATCTATGCATAACATTGCCTACTACTCAGGTTTTTTGTATTGCGCATTTGGGCGACCTTATGCCTGCGTTGTTACGGTTGATCGCTGTGTCACTATATCGGCTAACATCGATGGTGGACAACCATGGCGTCGTAGCTTCGGAGAAAACATTATTTACACCGATTGGAAGCGCAACAACTACTGGCGTGCAGTTCAATCAGTTATCCCTAATGCTAATACCGTTGGTATCGAAGCCGATCACATGACACTTGTCTCACGTGACGTAATGATAAGCATGTTAGGCAATATCCAGTTGAAAGATTTAAGTGCCGACATTATGACTTTGCGCATGATCAAGTCTGCTGAAGAAATTGAACTGATTAAAGGAGGCGCTCGCACGGCTGATATCGGTGGTGAAGCCGTCAAAGCCGCGATCAAACTGGGTACACGAGAAATTGACGTTGCCATGGCGGGTCGTGACGCAATGGAGCTCGAAATTGCCAAGAGTTACCCCGATAGTGAAATTCGCGATAGCTGGGTTTGGTTTCAGGCTGGTTTAAATACGGATGGTGCGCACAACCCTGTTACCACTGCGACGCTGGAAATGGGCGACATCTTAAGTCTGAATACCTTCTCAATGATTTCTGGTTACTACACCGCTCTGGAGCGTACCTTATTCCTGGGTGAGCCGGATGCTGAATCTCTCAGAGTTTGGCAAGCCAATGTTGATGCACACGAACTTGGCATTTCATTGATTAAGCCAGGTGCCACCTGTTCAGGTATCTGTGCTGAAATTAACCGTTTCTTCGAAGATCAGAATCTATTGCAATATCGGTCATTCGGTTATGGTCATTCGTTCGGCGTGTTGTCGCACTACTATGGACGAGAAGCGGGACTCGAACTACGTGAAGATATCGACACGGTGCTAGCGCCTGGTATGGTTATCTCGATGGAGCCAATGCTAACGTTACCCGAGGGTACACCGGGTGCGGGTGGTTATCGTGAGCACGATATTTTGGTTATTGGTGACGATAATAAGGTCGAAAACATCACTCATTTTCCTTATGGGCCTGAGCATAATATCGTCGGTGCTTAGCAATCGATTAGGCTATTTAAAATCTGATTAGATACTTGGCTGATAAGGCCGAGTATCCGATCAGACTGTATGGAATACAGCCATCAGCCGAATAGAGCTTTCAAGTAAAAAATGATACCGGTGTAGAAGTGATTACCTGGATGAATTGGATATTGACGTTAGAAGGTGTGAGACTGGCATATTCAAATCGAATGACAACGCCACGATTAAATTTTGATCGTGGCAATCGAATTAGAAAGTTCTTTCTATTGTTGTTTATATCTTTAGCACATTGTCTGCTTAACTCAGGAATCTGTCGGACTTAACGTGAACACATCACCTCAGTCATAACTATTATGATGACTTTTCGGCAAATCTGCCTGTTCCAGTTCCAACTTTATAACCGCGCTGTCATTATTGATCGATAACGAAGTGCTCTCAACTTCGTGTTTAGACATTTAATTCGAACCTACTCTTTATTTTGTACCCAATACAAACTAAATCCCACCTTTCATTTACGGCATCAAACCCCTGTAGCAGGAGTTGTCGAAATCTGAGTAGGTGTTTGGGAATATCCAAGATGGGTTAAACGTGACCTAAACGTGCTTGCTGATTTTGAAGCTGCTACCAGAGATAATGCACGATTGTTAGTCAGTGAAGTTGACCTGAACTTTGTACTGTCCAGGCTCGCCGTGCCGAGCTTTAGGGCTCTCATGATTTTTGCTGATAAGAATATATCAACGAAAACCCTCAAAGTTCATTCAAGAAACGTTTGTTAAATGCATTGATACTGCCGTGATAATGATCTGAGCTTTTCCCTGATTAACGAGATTATAAATGCCTAGCATCTATTTACTCGACAATATCGACGACAAATCGAGCCAAGTGATTTTCGCTCAAATAATCCTGAATTCTTGGTGGAAAAAGAGTGAGCTTTTCTGTCTAGAGTGATGAATTAAGTGGTCAAAGGGCTGTCCTATATCGTGTTGTACATTTGAAACAATTTTTACCAAGTGTTGAATTTTAAGTCCGACAGACCCCTAGAGAGCTCTAAGTTTTTACCAAGGCAAATTTTTGCTTGTAGCTTAAGTCGGGGATAGAACCTTTGAACTAAATGGTTAAATTATACCGTAAGCATTATGGTTGACCAAATTAGAATACGCGTTGATATTTGATAT
>CAWVZP010000088.1:0-11383 GCA_963934675.1 uncultured Gammaproteobacteria bacterium
TGATGAGTCGGGATTTCGTTGGGGCCATAATAGCGATCCGATGGCGACAGAAAAACTGGCCGAAGGGATAAGACTTTTTGCAGCTGATCAGGTAAAGCTCGAAGGGATTTTGTCGTCCAAGTAATAATTGTGATGGGAAATGAAGGCTAACGGTTATCGCTGGTAACCTGATGTTTAACAGGGAAGTTTTTCGACTTAATATTGAAGCCGTTTCGAAAAAAGTAAATGTGAGCTTCACAAGCCTGTGGTGCTAGTGAAATAATTACCATTACCATTACCATTACCATTGCCATTGCCATTGCCATTGCCATTGACGAGGCCAGCCTCAATGCTGAAATGGAAGGTTTAAGCGTAACGGGAGTATCTCATTTGTGAACTCTACTGCGAGGCAATGCTGGCTTGCAGCGTCGATGGTCGAGCCATTGTGATCGTTTCTTAACCAACGCAGGTTTATTTGAATCGATGCCAGGCAAGATTTTCTTACAAACTGGTTTCGATAGCGGTGTAGATACCTTCTTTTCCGGCGTAATGCTATTTGGTTTTGGGATATTTTTTCCAACAATTAGCCGAGCAACCTGGGTGAATATTTTGCAAGCCGCCGAGAAAGGCGAATCAATACCGATGGGCCAAGCAGTCGTTGCTGACGGCAACCCGATTATTGATCGGAGTAAAGCATTAAAAAGTTCATTGTTAGTCACAAGCTGTCAACGCGGTGCTAACATAATCTTTATGTAGAGGTGTTAGTTATAGGGCTAACTGTGAATAACTGCTTATTGGATGATTACAGTAAACACTTGACAGAGAAGCTCGATAGACTTGAGACAGAATATAGTACCTATATAGAGACAGCCTTGCGCTCAGAGGAATATTCCCGAAGTTTCAACGAAGGAATTAAATTCGACAAACCTTCGAGCTAGGTGATTATTTACCTTGTTCCCATCGGAAATTTTTAGCGCGCAGATATTTTAATCTTTGCCTTTATACTCTTATGGCTTTGTTTCCCCTAACAATGGCCTCATTCTTGAAGCTTTCTAATTTTTAAGGTTCACATTTCGATTTCATATAAAAAGTGGTGGATGCTGTAATTGAGTTTGTATTAAAAGGGCGAGTCAAAGTTTGACTCTCGACCTTTCCAGTACTTTGTAGGCATCCTGAATAGTTTTTTCCAATTCAACTGCCAAAGCATTGCAAACTGAGGCGAGTTTTTCCATTTTTTTGGTTCTTAGGCGTAGCATCGATACGGTCAATTCATGTATAGGAAAACAGGGACTGTCAATAAATTTCAATAAACCATGTTTAAGCTCATCTTCGATAGATGATAGTGGCAGCCATGCCATACCCAGGCCAACCTGAGTTGACGAAACAATGGCACTAGTCATTTCTGCTCTGAGCTTTTGGGTAAAGTTATGTGATGACTTTGCAATCAATTCTTGATGGACTTGTTGACCCAGAAAAATATTTTCCGGGTAGGTAACTATCTGTATTTGATCACTTCCCGGGGTCACATTACTTATGTATTCTAGCTGTTGTGGTGAACAAACAGGCACTAATAAGTCGTTGGTCACCTGTGTTTTTATGACGAGATCTTTGGGTATCTCTAGAGTATTCACTGGTGTTTCATAAGCTAGCATAAGAGAGACTTCTTCTGTCATTAATCGTTGAAAACAAGCACTTTGATTGCCAGACCTAAGTTGTATTTGATGGCCAGATAGTAAACTTTGAATTTTACTGATAGCTTTTGGTATAGGTACCGATGACAGTGAGTGCAATGCTGCGATGGCTAATACTTCATTTTCTTTATAGCCACGTTTTAAATCGCGACTGACGCGTTTGATACTAGTGAGTGCAGATTCGATATCACCAGCCATTTCAAGTAATACTGGTGTTGGCGCAGCCGGGCGACCCGTCCGGTCAACGAGATTGATGCCGTGGCTAGTCTCTATTGCCTGTAGTCGTCGAGAATAGGCTGGTTGAGAAATATTGCGAGCTTGAGCGGCACGACTTATATTGCGTGATTTTATCAAAGCCAATAAATCTTCCAGTGCTTGCTCATTCATTGACATTAACTCCCTCTTTAATATGTCCAATGAACATACTATTTGTGAATAAATGCATTATAAACATATTTTATTGCATGCTACTATTTATGTGATATTTAAAATAAATGAGGAAAAACAATTAATGAAAAATATAATTAAACTAACAGCCTTGAGCGCTGTAATGTTAACGGGCTTATCGGGGCAGGCGATTGCTGATGCTGGCGATTCACGCATACTAAAAAGAATTCAGGATCGTGGCGTAGTGACCATTGGGCATCGTGAGACTTCTATTCCATTTTCCTACATTGGTAATGATGAAAAGCCGGTGGGCTATTCAATCGACATTTGTTTAAAAATTGTCGATGCGATTAAAACCGAACTTGATAATCCAAACCTAACAGTCAAATATGTACCTGTCACCGGTCAAACCAGAATTCCATTAATTGCAAATGGCACAATTGATATTGAATGTGGTTCAACTACAAACAACCTGACTCGTCAGAAGCAAGTATCTTATTTGTCTACTACGTTTATTACGGGTACTAAAATTGCCAGTAAAAAAGGTTCGGGCATCACAGAGATTGAAGATCTGGAAGGTAAAATAATTGGAATGTCTGCCGGCACAACCAATGAGAAAGCAATTAAAGCTGCAATCAAAGATTTAGGCCTAAATGTTAAAATAGTAGGTGTAAAAGATCATAGCCAGGGTTGGTTAGCACTACAAACTGATCGAGTCGATGCTTATGCTTCGGACGACGTCTTGTTATATGGTTTGATTTCTAAGTCGAAGAGTCCTGAAGAATATCAAGTAACTGGCCGTTTTCTATCCTTCGATCCTTATGCGATTATGGTGCCACGTAATGACTCCACTTTTGAAAGGTTGGGTCGTGTTGTTATGTCGGGCCTGATGGCTAGTGGAGAAATGGAAACTGTCTACAACAAGTGGTTTGTTCCAGGACCAACCGGCATCAACATGAAGTTATCAGATACTTTGAAAGTTGCGTTTGAAATTCAAGCTTTTCCAAACTAGGTAAAACGTTAGAGATATCAAGGAGGCATAGGTTAGGTTTACTATGCCTTTTTTTATGTCAGAACCATCCACAATGGTGCGGAAATTATGAATTATAACTGGGACTGGGGCATACTTTTTCGCGAACCCTACCTCGAATGGTTAATCGATGGGCTTGGCTGGACCGTGTCACTGTCATTAATTGCCTGGGTTATTGCATTTTGCCTTGGTTCAATGCTCGGCATAATGCGCACTTCTGTCAGCCCTACCTTGCGCTTGGTTGGTGCCGTCTACGTTGAAATTTTCCGTAATGTGCCTTTGCTGGTTCAACTATTTTTGTGGTTTTTTGTTTTCCCTGAATTACTGCCAGATGATGCAGGCATGTGGGTAAAGCGTGAAATGCCTATGCCCGCTTTAACAACCGCTATTATAGGCATTGGTTTATATACTGCGTCTCGTGTCTGCGAGCAGGTCCGCTCTGGTATTGAAGCTGTTGGCATCGGTCAGCGTAATGCTGGCAGGGCGCTTGGTATGTCAGAAACCAAAGTCTATATCAATGTACTTTTACCCAATGCTTATCGAATCATCATCCCACCATTGACCAGCGAATTTCTGACCATATTCAAAAACTCATCGCTTGCGCTAACTATTGGTGTGGTGGAATTAACAGCAATGACTCGACAAATTGAAGAATATACCTTTCAGGGGTTTGAGGCGTTTACTGCCGCTACTGTCATTTATAGTGTGGTAACTTTTATCGTCATGTTGATTATGCAAACTATTGAAAAATACGTCCGGGTGCCCGGGCGTGTGAGTGTGGGATAGTCAGATGATTGATTTCGATTATGACATTATCTGGAGTAACCTACCTTTTTTATGGGAGGGAATGAAGGTAACGTTGCTACTGACGTTTTTAGCACTTGTGGGCGGGTTGTTACTCGGGACTGTATTGGCGTTGATTCGCGTGGCAAAAATTCCAATATTGGCTTGGGTGGCTGCGGCTTACGTCAATTTTTTCCGTTCTTTGCCTCTCATATTGGTTATTTTCTGGCTCTACTTTTTAGTACCTCTCATTCTTGGACATTCGGTTGGAAGCTTCTATTCAGTTCTGGTTGCGTTCGTATTATTCGAAGCAGCTTATTATTCAGAAATAGTCAGAGCCGGTATTTCGAGTGTTGGCAGTGGTCAAATTGCAGCTGCAAGAGCCATCGGCTTAACTTATCCACAAACGATGCGCTATGTCGTTTTGCCCCAGGCGTTTCGAGCGATGGTACCGGTATTGCTAACCCAGGCGATCATTTTGTTTCAGGATACTTCGCTGGTTTATGTGGTTGGCCTGAAAGACTTTTTGGTTAGTGCCGAACTTATTGCGAATCGAGATCAACGTTTAATCGAAATGTTTATCTTCGTGGCGATTGTCTATTTTATCATCTGTTTTTCTGGCTCGTTGCTTACTCGCCACCTTCAAAAGAAGTTAAAAATATGATTGAAATTAAAAATGCAAATAAATGGTATGGAGACTTCCAGGTTTTGTCTGATTGCTCAACATCAGTCAACAAAGGTGAGGTCGTTGTGGTTTGTGGGCCATCCGGTTCTGGCAAAAGCACATTGATCAAATGTGTCAACGGATTAGAACCAATTGACAACGGCGAAATTACCGTTGAGGGAATCAAAGTCAATGATAAAAAGACTGATTTAAATCAGTTGCGGGCACGCATCGGAATGGTCTTTCAAAACTTTGAATTGTTTCCTCACATGAGTGCCATTGAAAACGTTAAATTAGGACAACTAAAAGTGCTGGGGCGAAGCCCTGCAGAAGCTGAAGAAAAAGCTAACGCCTTATTAGAGAGAGTGGGCTTATCTGAGCATGCGAACAAGTATCCGTCACAATTATCGGGTGGGCAGCAACAACGCGTTGCGATTGCGCGGGGTTTGGCAATGAATCCGATCGCGATGTTATTTGACGAACCAACGTCGGCTCTTGACCCAGAAATGATCAATGATGTGCTCGATGTTATGGTTGAATTGGCACAGGAGGGTATGACGATGATAGTTGTTACACACGAAATGGGCTTTGCTCAGAAAGTGGCTAATCGAGTTGTTTTTATGGATGAGGGTAAAATAGTTGAAGATTCCCCAAAGGATGAATTCTTCGGAAGTCCTAGAAGTGATCGTGCCCAGCTGTTCTTGTCTAAGATTCTAACTCACTAACTAATCGACAAAGCATCAGGCAGTAAAATATGAAACCGATTGTGTATTGCAATGGCGAATTTATCGAAGAGCAAAGTGCCAAAGTGTCTATCTTTGATCGAGGCTTTTTATTTGGCGATGGCGTTTATGAAGTTGTTCCCGTGGTCAATGGGAAGCTGATTGATAAAGTTGAGTTTTTGCAACGACTGGAAGGCAGTCTTTATGAGCTAGAACTTGAATGGCCCTTTAGTCAGATCGAATATGTAGCCATGCTTGAAACCTTAATTGAACGTAATAAATTGGTTGAAGGTAGCGTTTACACTCAGGTTACCCGAGGTGTTGCGCCGCGCGACTTTGCATTTCCAGACAATACACCAACCACTTGCATTGCTTTTACATCAGACAAATCTTTTCTCAACAGTCCGTTATCTGTAACGGGTGTTGAAGTGGTAACAGTCGAAGATTTGCGCTGGAAACGCCGAGATATCAAGTCGATTGCTCTACTTGCTCAGTGTCTTGCGAAACAGGAATCTAGGCGTCAAGGTTGTTATGAAAGCTGGATGCTGGAAGATGGGTTTATTACAGAAGGCAGCTCGTCGACTGCCTACATTGTTAAAAATAATACGATTATCACACGGCCAAAATCGAATGATGTCCTGCCAGGTATCCGGCGTCATGTATTGTTGGAACTAGCTGCCGATAAAGGTATTGCGGTTGAACTTCGAGCATTTACCTTGGATGAAGTGCTGGTAGCTGATGAGGCATTTTTAAGTAGTGCGACGACTTTGGTGCTGCCCGTTGTTAAAATTGATGGTAAGCCAATTGGTAATGGCAAACCCGGTTCAATGACTTTGAAACTTCGCCAGTTTTATGTGAACAGAATTAAAACGCAGGCTGGTTTGTAAACAAACGTATATGCCCATACCGCTTATATTAAGTAATCAATGAGAATGCTAAGGCGTAGGATTTGGTTATATGAAACATCGCTTTATATTAATTATAACTTATGTAATCTCAAAAAAAGGATGCCTAAGGTTCAGACTTAAGTCTTTCTTCAAGGTTGAGACATAGTTAGGTTTGTATGCCAAAACGTGCTTAAATTCTTCCTTTGAAATTAGTGTTTTTGGATCAAATGTCTTTTGAATTCATTAAGTAAGACCAGCAGGGCCTAGTCTCTATTATCAGCCCTACTCGACCCCACAAACTAAATGTTATTAACAAAATCATGTTGCTAGAACTCGATGCGGCGTTGGATGATATTGAAAAAAAATAGTGTTTACACGGAGGTTATCAGTGGCAATGGACGTGCTTTTTGTGTTGGTTTTGATTTGCAGGCCGGTATCGAAGCTAATCTTAAGGGTGAGGAATAATGGCGTGCAACTATTCTGCACGATGTGGGTGTGATTATGCGCTTCCGGCTTTTTTAGAAACCAGCGATAGTGGTCGTACAGGGTTATGCGCTGGCTGGTGGTTTCGAACTAGCACTGGCTTGCGATATGACCGTTTGTGAGGACAAAGCCGTATTTGGCGTGCCGGAGGTTCGTTTTGGCAGTAGTATTGCGGCATTATTATTACAGTGGTACACCAACCCTAAACGGACAAAGAAAATGTTATTCACTGGGCAGGATAGGATGCTGTCACAGGAAGCTCTGAATCTTGGTATTGTTAACGAAGTCGTTGGTGAGGTGAAGGCTTGAGACGTGGCTTGGCACTCACCGAAAAAGTCGCATTAATGAATCCCGACTCGATTCGAATGACCAAGCAGGCAATCAATCAAACCTACGAAATAATGGGTTTGAGTCGGTTACTGGCAATGTGTGTTGATACGGTAATCAAGATTGAAGTCATCGAGACACCTCTACGAAAACAGTTCAATCAAATTCTGCGTGAACATGGCATGATGGCTGCACTGGCTTGGCGCAAACAAAGGTTAAAACAATCCTCATGAAACATCCACTTGACCCACTTTTAAAACCAGCGTCGATAGCGTTAGTGGGCGCATCCAAAAAGCAAGGAACGCCCGGTTTTATTTTGGCCGACATGGTTGTTAATTCAAGCTTTACCGGGGACGTTTTTCTGGTTAATCCCGGCGCTGATGAAATCATTGGGCTCAAGTGCTATGACGCTATTGAGTCTTTACCGAAGGTAGTTGATCACGTCGTTCTTGCACTGGCTAATCAACATCTGGAATCCGCTCTGAAAGCGGCCATTGTACATGGAGCCAAGGCCGTCACTATATATTCTAGTGGCCTATTAGAGGACGATACTTCACCGGCCTTGTTAGAACGTTTAACTCAATTGGCTACAGAAGCACAAATTACTGTTTGTGGCTGCAATGGCATGGGTTTTTACAATGTCCGTGATGATCTTTATGCCGGGATTTTCCCAAAAGCAATCAATATTCAAAAAGGTAGCATCAGCTATATTGCGCAGTCGGGTTCTGCCTTTACTACGCTTTGTCATAATGGTAACCGACTCGGTTTCAACCTCTGTGTTTCGAGTGGTAATGAAATGACTACTAGGGTAGCTGATTACATGGACTGGTCATTGGAGCAGCCGGAAACAAGCGTTATCGGCTTGTTCCTTGAAGCAGTACGTAACCCAGAGGCTTTCGTCGATGCTCTTAAAAAAGCACTCGATAAGAGCATTCCTGTGGTAATTTTAAAAATTGGAAAATCGCCATTGAGCTCAGAAATGGCGCTTTCACATACCGGTGCAGTAGCAGGAAACCACGCTGCGTTTGAAGCTCTGTATCGACGCTACGGTGTTATTTCAGTCGATGATTTTGACGAAATGGCTGCGACACTGATGTTGTTGCAAAATAGCCCTGAAGCCGTACCGGGGAAACTCGCCACTATTCAGGAATCAGGTGGGTTCCGTGAATTAATCGCCGATCTCGCACACGAGCTGAAAATCGAATTTGCCGAGATCGAAGGCAGCACCAAAGAACAGATTCAAATTCATCTTGACCCCGGTCTGAAAGCTGAAAATCCACTCGATGCCTGGGGTAGTCACGATAATTTCGAAAGCCGTTTTCTGGCTTGCATTAATTTATTGATGGCAGACCCCAATGTCGCCGGTGGTGTCTTCTTCAGTAATTTTCGGGATGGTTATTTTTTGTCCGAGGCTATTTATAGAGCCATGCAGGCAGCCTCGAAAAAAACCAGTAAACCACTCGCACTGGGCAATTGTTATTCTGACTTAAAACATGAAGACCTTTGCCGACTTGGCTATGCTCAGGGTATTCCAGTGATCGATGGCGCACGTGAAACCTTGCTCGCATTCAAACATATATTTGACTACCATAAATTCAAATCAAATAAAAAAGGTATCGATAATGAAATAAGAATCGACGCAGCTATCATCCAATATTGGCGCGAGCATTTAAAGCAGCATTCGGCAAGAACACTGAGCGAAGCTGAAGGAATGATCTTATTGTCTGACTTTGGTATCGCCTCATCTAAACAAGCTGTTATTAAAGACCAATCCGGTTTGTTGGAAGCTGCCAAATTAATGGATTTTCCACTGGTATTAAAAACTGCAGAACCTGGTATTTTGCATAAAAGTGATTTGGGTGGCGTAATCCTCAATATTCAAAGTGACACCAAACTGCTGGAGCACTACAGCGATTTAAAGCATCGTCTTGGCCCTACTGCATTGTTAACCCAGATGGTCAGCAAAGGCATCGAAGTCGGTCTAGGTATCATTAATGATTCACAATTTGGGCCAATGCTAATGGTCGCCGCGGGTGGTACTTTGATTGAGCTGATATCCGATCGAGCTGTGGCACTCTGTCCGCTTAACGTCAATGATGCCGACGAATTATTGTCAACATTGAAAATTGATGTATTGATTAAAGGCATGCGTGGTGAGGTAGCCTCTGATCGGCAGTCGTTAATTGAGACTATGGTTAAACTATCTTTGTTGGCCTACGCATTGAAAGATGTCATTGCTGAGATTGATATTAATCCAGTGATAGTTAACCCGACTGGCGCGGTAGCGGTTGATGCTTTGGTTGTGCTGAGGTAATCGGTGTTATCCCGAGCTAGACCAGGTGACCTTTTCAATTGGGGTTGATGAGATTCAACATTCTCAAACTGTATCGTGACTTAAATAGCTGTTTTTTTTCGTACTCTTTTTTCAATCACCAGAATAACAATACCGCTTGAAATGATCAGCAGGCTACCCGCCATCGAATAGTGATCGGGCCAATCTCCCCAAACCAAGTATCCGAGCAATAATGCTATCGGCATCGAGCTGTACTCAAAAGGCGCCATCAGTGATGCCTGGCCAATTCGATAAGCCTGAGATAACAGATAACCACCCACAGCGACAAAAAATCCGCAGGCTGCAATTAAACCCATATCACTGATAGTAGGCAGGCTCCAACTGCGTAATAAAAAGCCCAAGGTTGGATTGTCTGGTGTATAGAACCGGCCGTCACCGACAGATAAACCAATGATTGAGCTAATCACTATAAAGGCAAACTGGATATAAAAGGTCATTGTGCCGGCCTTGTCCTGCATGCCAAGTTTACTGGTGATGATTACCATGCAGGCATAAGCGAAGGCAGCCATGATTGGCAATAAAGACGCCATCTTAAAAATTTCGGTGCCTGGTCTAAGCATGACGACGACACCAATAATGCCTATAAAGATGGCCGCCCAGCGATGCAAACTGACTTTTTGGGCTAAAACTAACTGTGATAACAAGCAGATGAACAAGGGTGCTGAGTAAAACAAAGCGACAGTTTCAGCGATGGGCAGGCTGGCCAGACCCAGGAAGAAGAACATATTCGCCAGAACCAGCATTGAACCTCTTATAAAGTGCAATAATGGCCGTCGGGTTTTGAGAATAACAAAACCACCCTCTAACTGGACGATGCCGATAACAACAACCATTGCGAACAGCGCACGAAAAAGCATGATTTCATGCAAAGCATAGTTCGGGCTGAGTAGCTTTACGATTGAATCGCTAACTGTCAGCAACGCGACAGCACAAACCAGGCAAAGTATGCCTTTTGAGTTATTCGTCATGAGTATTTTTTAGCATTTAAGTCTGGTGTTTTACTCAAGGTTATTGAGCTCCAAAGACTGCACTTGTTTTGCTAGTTTTGATAGTTATATTAACCTATAATTTTTGATATTCATTCACCGCTTTATTACCACTCTTGATGATTAGCCTGAACTCACAGCGACCTATTAGAAAGACAAGCATCAATGATTTGATCGACGATTCAATCATGATGAAATTTGCCATGATGAACATTAGTAATATTTAAATTTTGTTATTGAATCTAACTAATACAAGTTTGCTGGTAGTTAGGTAATGACTGGTGCATTAAGTGGTTTTCGGGTTCTCGACCTAAGTCGAATTTTAGCTGGGCCATGGGCCAGCCAAATGCTGGCTGATTTAGGGGCAGAAGTAATCAAAGTTGAGCGTCCGCAGCAAGGCGACGATACTCGATCATGGGCACCGCCGTATATGCCCGACCGCGAGGGTAGCCCCACCACTGAATCGGCCTACTTTCATGGCGCTAATCGTGGTAAACGATCCGTTTGTATTGATATGTCAACGGAGCAGGGACAGGTGCTAATTCGAAAGCTGGCGGTTGAAAGTGATGTATTGATCGAGAACTTTAAGGTAGGTGGGTTGAAAAAATATGGTCTCGACTACGACAGCTTAAAAAGCCTTAACCCAAAATTGGTTTATTGCTCGATAACAGGGTTCGGCCAAACAGGGCTTTATGCCGAGCGTGCTGGATATGATTTTATGATTCAGGCGATGGGTGGATTGATGAGCGTTACTGGCACCCCTGAGGGCGAGCCAATGAAAGTCGGCGTGGCATTGGCAGATGTAATGACCGGGTTATACGCTGCGAATGCTATCCAGGCAGCCTTGATTCATCAGTTAAGAACAGGACAAGGCCAGTATATCGATCTGGCCTTGTTAGATGTGCAGGTCGCAACTCTGGCAAATCAGGCAATGAACTTCCTCGCCACTGGCAATAATCCCGAGCGGCTGGGCAATGCTCACCCCAATATTGTGCCTTACCAGGCATTTCAGACTGACGACAGTTTTATTATTCTCGCCATTGGTAATGATGTTCAGTTCAGTCGATTTTGTGAACTCACCAATGCCGAGG
>CAWVZP010000089.1:0-11350 GCA_963934675.1 uncultured Gammaproteobacteria bacterium
CAAAGCCGAAAGGCCAGGACGTAATCCTAAAACAGGTGAAGAAATCCCTATCTCAGCACGAAGAGTAGTTACTTTTAGACCCGGTCAAAAGTTGAAAATCAGAGTAGAGGCATATGCTGGAAGCGAGCAATAATAACGAGTTACCGGTTATTCCTGGTAAACGTTACTTCACTATTGGTGAAGTTGCAGAGCTTTGCGATGTAAAACCCCATGTCCTGAGATATTGGGAGCAAGAATTCCCATTATTAAAACCAGTAAAAAGACGAGGAAATAGACGATATTATCAACGTCATGATGTATTATTGATTAGGCAAATACGAAGTCTTTTATATGAAGAAGGTTTTACTATCGGAGGTGCACGACAACGACTCGAAGGCGAAGGTGCTAAGGGTGATAACTGTCAGAGCCAGCAAATAATTCGACAGACGTTAGTTGAACTAGACGAGTTATTAACGCTTCTCAATCGTTAGTTTTTAACTCAAACATTTTAAATCTAAGTCACAGTTTAAAAATATTCGGGGCGTAGCGCAGCTTGGTAGCGTACCTGCCTGGGGGGCAGGTGGTCGCAGGTTCAAATCCTGCCGTCCCGACCATTTTTTACTCCTCATCAGGAGCATTCAAGTTTTGCAAGATTCACTTTTTAGCGCTGATGATAATTCCCCTACGACCGCACCGCCACTTGCCTTTCAATCTAGACCTGTCGATAGAGAATCATATATTGGTTTGGATAGATTAGAGCTTAAATACCCTTTTCTTCGATCTAAGTTACCTAAAAGCATGATCATTTGGGGGCCTCCCGGTTGTGGCAAAACGACTTTGGCTCAAGTTTTGTGCAACCATGATGAGATCGAGCTTTTTTCATTTTCGGCAGTTTTATCTGGGGTTGCGGAGCTTAAAGGCTTGTTTAAAGCTGCTCAGATAGCGATTGATCACCAACATCGTAAACCCGTTATATTCATTGATGAAATTCACCGTTTTAATAAAGCACAGCAAGACGCTCTATTACCCCATGTTGAGAGTGGGTTGTTTACACTAATTGGTGCGACAACCGAAAATCCACGCAGTAGTGTTAATAAGGCTTTGTTATCTAGAGTTCAAATTGTCGAGTTGCAAGCCATCAGTTTCGAACAAATTAAGCAGATAGTACAAACCGCAATAGAGAAAAAATCAAATCAATTCGAACCTGAAGAAATAGAAATGATGGCCGAATTTTCAGGTGGCGATGCCAGGAAGGCAATTGGTAATTTAGAAATGGCGATAGGCTTAAAAGACACTGATCAGTTCTCGCTAGCCGTTTTCAAGAAAATTATTCTAGAAAACGCCCGCAGCTATGATCGTAACCAGGATCGTCATTATGATGTTATCTCAGCATTCATAAAAAGCTTGCGAGGGTCCGATCCTGATGCTGCGATGCTTTGGTTGGCTGTAATGCTTGATGGCGGAGAAGACCCTGTCTTTATTGCCAGGAGGTTGGTTATCTTTGCCTCGGAAGATATTGGAAATGCCGACATAAACGCCCTCACAATGGCCAATAGTGCGCTCAATATAACAAGTAACATTGGTATGCCAGAAGCTCGTATTACATTAGCTCAAGCAACGTCATATCTAGCCAGTACAGTAAAAAGTAATGCCGCTTATAACGCGGTCAATGCTGCTATCAGTTATGTTCAATCAATGCCTACCATCGAAGTGCCAGAGCACTTGAAAAACTTCCCCTTAAAGAGTCATCACGTAAAGTACCAATATCCACATACTTACGAAGGTGGTTTTGTGGATCAACAATATTGCCCAGACAATACACCACAATTTTATAAGCCCAAAGAGATTGGAGTTGAAAAAAATATTCGAAGCAGACTAGGTGCACTTTGGCCGTTGAAGAAAGTGTATGATTAGCGGTTTCCATTTTAATAATTGTCGCCTAATGAATAAACCCTACTCTGAATCCTGTGAACAAAATAAAGATGTTATTCTATCGACGATTCAACCTTATTTGTATGATGGTGCGAGGATACTCGAAATAGGAAGTGGTACAGGTCAGCATGCGGTTTACTTTACACAGCATAAACCAAAAATTGTCTGGCAACCCTCTGATCGAGTTGAATATTTATTAGGTATCGAGGCTTGGGTTAACGATGCCGCTCACTCAAACTTACCGTCAGTTATTGAACTAGATGTACTTAAACAGTGGCCACATGAGTCTTACGACTTGCTGTTTACCGCCAATTCCTTCCATATCATGAGCAATGAAGCTGTTAAAACCTGCTTCGAAAAGGCGGGTAGCTGCCTGATTGAAAAAGGGCGCTTTATTGTTTATGGTCCTTTCAATTATAACAGCCAATATACCTCGAGCAGTAATCAGCGGTTTGACGGCCTGCTAAAAGCAAACGACCCTGATAGTGGCATTAAGGATATCGAGTGGGTTTGTCATATCGCTCAACAAGTTGGGTGGCATTTAATCGATGATATTGAAATGCCTGCTAATAATCGCATTCTAATCTGGCAACAAGAAACTTTAATAGAATAAATCGGACTAAAATCTCCTATAGACTATTATAACTCTACACATACAACTACCTATAAGCTTTTAATATGATAAAAACCTGTCGCTTTTTTTGTTTTCTCCTCACATTGTCGGTCTCAACCTTCGCTCTTTCCCAGGCTGCAAAGTCAGAAACATCGGCCGAAGTAAGCGTGCGTCCATCATCCGAACTGACTCGGCTTTTAAAGTTACGCCTTGGTACTGATAATATTGATGAACCGACGGAAACTGTTATTGAAGGTGTATATCAAACTAGATTTGGAGATAAATTTGCTTATCTTATTGATAATGGACGTTTTGTTTTTATAGGCGATTTGGTTGATTTGAAGACGGCGAAAAATTTGACTGAAGTCAGTCGGCGCAGCCTCATTGTGAATAAAATCAATGCCATCCCTGCTGATGATATGGTTATATTTTCTGCCGTATCAAATGAAAAAGCAATCCTCAATATATTTACCGATACTAGCTGTGGTTATTGTAGAAAGCTGCATGAAGAGGTTCATTTTTTACAGGAAGCTGGCATTACAGTGCGCTACCTGCCGTTTCCTCGAGGGGGCAGTAAAGGGCCGGGTTACACGGGCTTGAAACAAGTTTGGTGTGCGGAAGATAAGCAGCTCGCTATGGGCATTGCAAAAGGCACCGAAAGTGGTGATCTAGGGATTGCGACTTGCGCAAAGGGCGATATGGTTGATCGCGGGTATAAACTTGGAAATGAACTGGGTGTTGAAGGTACTCCAGCGCTTTATTTCAATGATGGCGAAAAGATAAACGGTTACATGCCTCACAAGCGTTTAATTTCAAAAATGCTTGAGAAAAAATAAACATAATTACTAGGAATTAATGAACTTAATGTACCTGATTCACTCACTCAATTTTTACAAGAATAGGTGTTTAGGTGCTAAAAATATACCATTAAATTATAGAAGGCTAATCTGAAATTGATTTATAATATTAATATGAATGATGCATCAAAACTTAAAGATAAACCACTGCCTAAAGCGGAACAAGCCCCTTCTACTGCTACAAATATTAGTAAGGTTGAAATTGAAAAAGAGTATGGTGGTCCTAAAGGTAAAGACCCGACTCGTTATGGCGATTGGGAAAAGAAAGGCCGGTGCATTGACTTCTAGACAGGCTAAATTAGACACGTTATTACCAGCTTCTAGCTGACCCATTGAGTCAAAAGTATTTTAAGAGCGCGCATTATGAAGTCACAAGACAATCGACCATTATCCCCTCATTTACAGATATATCGGTTACCTTTCGCCGCAATTCTGTCAATTACCCATAGAGCAACAGGCGTTATTCTTAGTCTGGCCGCATTGTCTATGATCTGGGTTCTTACGGCTGCTGCGAGTGGTGCCGAATCTTATTTAGCTATTCATGTCCATTTTGCCAGTTGGTATGGCCAAATATTTTTAATCGGAGTGACTCTTTCACTCTATATACACCTTTGTAATGGTATCAGGCATCTTTTCTGGGATGCTGGTTTGGGGTTCGAATTAGAAACTGCGGCCATATCAGCTAAAGCAGCAATAGCAGCGGCAGTAGTTCTGACATCAGCAACTTGGCTAATAGCCCTCAACGTAGGATAATTTTATGAGTGATTTACGTACTCCTCTATCGCGGGTTAAAGGACTAGGGTCAGCGAAAGAAGGAACCACACACTTTTGGAGACAACGATTAACTGCATTGATCTTAATACCATTGGCCCTATGTTTTGGATTTGGTTTGGCAGCTATGCCTGTGGATTACACAACCCTAATAGCAACTATCCAGCATCCAGCTGTAACAGTTGGTTTAATTATTTTAATTATAGCCGTTTTTTATCATGCTCAGTTGGGATTACAAGTCATCATTGAAGACTATGTGTCCACGAAATCGACCCGCATGGTCAGTCTTATACTGATTACTTTTTTATGTTTATTGCTTGGGGTAATTGGTGTCGTCGCAATATTAAAGATAGCTTTAGGAGCCTAGGTAAATATGACGCAGGAATATAAAATTATCGATCACACCCATGATGTTGTCATTGTTGGTGCCGGTGGAGCAGGTCTTCGCGCCACTCTTGGCATGGCAGCTGAAGGGTTGTCGACTGCCTGTATTACAAAAGTATTTCCAACACGAAGCCATACGGTTGCTGCACAAGGAGGAATGAGTGCAGCGCTAGGTAATATGGGACCTGACAGTTGGCAGTGGCACATGTATGACACAATCAAAGGGTCCGATTGGCTCGGTGATCAAGATGCAATTGAATATATGTGTCGCGAAGCGGTACCCGCCGTTGTTGAACTAGAACATTATGGTGTGCCTTTTTCTAGAACTGAAGAAGGTAAAATTTACCAACGACCCTTTGGCGGTATGACAACCAACTATGGTGAGGGTACAGCTCAGCGTACCTGTGCAGCAGCAGATCGTACTGGTCATGCTATTTTGCATACTCTTTATCAGCAGTCTCTTAAACACAAAGCTGAATTCTATATAGAATATTTTGCCATCGATTTGATTATGGACGACGGCGTTTGTCGTGGTGTCATGGCTTGGGATTTATCAACTGGAGAATTACATCGATTTCGAGCACATACAGTTGTTTTAGCGACTGGTGGTTGTGGTCGAGCCTATTTCTCAGCTACTTCGGCTCATACTTGTACAGGTGATGGCAGTGCAATGGCTATTCGAGCGGGGCTGCCTTTACAAGACATGGAGTTTGTACAGTTTCATCCGACTGGTATTTATGGCGCCGGCGTACTCATTACTGAAGGTGTTCGTGGTGAAGGTGGTTATTTGACGAATTCCGATGGCGAGAGATTTATGGAGCGATATGCACCCAATGCAAAGGATTTGGCCTCGCGCGACGTAGTCAGTCGGTCGATGACTATAGAGATTAACGAAGGTAGGGGTGTTGGGCCTGATAAAGACCACATTAATCTTCATTTGGAACATCTCGGCTCAGACGTGATTAACGAACGTTTGCCCGGTATTTCAGAGTCGGCCGAAATATTTGCGGGTGTTGATGTTGCAAAAGCACCTATTCCTGTTTTACCAACAGTGCATTACAACATGGGTGGTATACCAACTAATTATCATGGTGAAGTGGTTACCATTAAAGATGGTGATCCTGACGCCGTTGTAGATGGTTTAATGGCCATTGGTGAAGCGGCCTGCGTTTCGGTTCATGGCGCTAATCGGCTCGGTTCTAATTCCCTGCTAGATATCGTTGTATTTGGCCGTGCTGCAGCAAAGAAAGCTGCACAGGTGATTAAACCAGGTGCCTCGCATAAGCCACTACCTGAAGAAGCTGTTGCCCCTATTCTCGAAAGGTTCAACCGCTTGCGCAATGCATCTGGTAGCACGGGTACTGCAGAAATCAGGGATAATATGCAGCGGACGATGCAAAAGCATGCGGCTGTATTTCGTAGTGGTGAGTCAATGCAAGAAGGCGTCGAAAAAATGGACGAAGTGTTTGCCAGTTTTAGTGATGTTAAAGTGTCTGACCGGGGATTAATTTGGAATACAGATTTAGTTGAAACATTAGAACTTGAAAACTTGCTATTACAATCACAAGCGACTATTCAAAGCGCTCTTAATCGAAAAGAGACTAGGGGCGGA
Source organism: uncultured Gammaproteobacteria bacterium (assembly GCA_963934675.1). Taxonomy (GTDB): domain Bacteria; phylum Pseudomonadota; class Gammaproteobacteria. Next base: position 6,149 of record CAWVZP010000089.1, read on the forward strand.
CATGCTCGCGAAGATTACCCCGATCGTGATGATGACAATTGGATGAAACATACCTTGGCCTGGGTTGATGACAAAGGCAAAGTTAACTTCGATTATCGGCCTGTACATATGTACACACTAACCGATGAAGCCGAAGTGATACCACCCAAAAAACGCGTTTACTAAGTATTACTTAATAGGTATTGCTTACTAAATAACATAGAGGAACATTTCAATGGCAGAATTTTCATTACCAGTAAACTCCATCGTCAAGAAAGGTAAAGTTTACAAGGCTGGCGGTGGTGTTAAAAATATCAAACGTTTTATTGTTTATCGTTACAACCCTTCGACTGGCGATAACCCTTACACCGATACTTACGAAGTGGACATGGATACCTGTGGCCCAATGGTACTCGATGGTTTATTAAAAATTAAAGATAAGGTTGATTCATCTTTATCATTACGTCGCTCTTGTCGTGAAGGTATCTGTGGTTCTTGTGCGATGAACATCGATGGTGGCAACACTTTGGCCTGCACCAAAGCAATCTCTGATATCAAGGGTGATATAAAAATTTATCCATTGCCCCATCAACCTGTTATAAAGGACCTTGTTTCCGATCTGACTAATTTTTATGCTCAGTATGCTTCTATCGAACCGTGGATGAAAACTGATACTCCGACCCCAACCGGTCGAGAGCGTCTACAATCTAAAGAAGATAGAGAAAAGCTCGATGGATTGTATGAATGTATTCTTTGCGCTTGTTGCTCTACTAGCTGTCCAAGTTATTGGTGGAATAGTGATCGATTCCTTGGGCCTGCAGCACTGTTAAATGCTTATCGCTGGATTGTCGATAGTCGTGATGAAGCCACAGGAGAGCGCTTAGATGAACTAGAGGATCCATTTAAACTCTATCGTTGTCATACTATTATGAACTGCGCAGATGTCTGTCCTAAAGGGCTGAACCCTGCTAAAGCTATTGCGGCAACTAAAAAGTTAATGGTTGAGCGCAAGGTCTAAACGATAGCGGGGTCTTTACAGAGCAATGGTTGAATTATCGCGTTTACGTTGGTTATGTCGTCGAGGTATGAAAGAGCTTGACGTTGTCATGTCTCTATATCTTGATTCTCGCTATGAGACAGCATCCGAAGTAGAAAAGGATAGCTTCAAATATTTACTCGACATGCAGGACCCAGATTTGTATGCACTGTTATTGGGACAGACCATTTGTCCCGATAACGCTGTTCAAAATTTGGTTGTGACTCTTAGAACAATTAAAAGTTCACGATAGACTAGCCTTGTCAATTGACGAGAATAAGCCACTTTAATCTGAATCAGTCATCGAAACTATTTAGTTTCTTAGTGATATTTTACCTTACCGTATTAGTCTTAATCATTACCTACTTTAGTAGCTGGCTTCAATTTGGCTTGATATTAATGATTGTTCTTCAATTATATGAAAATTTTGTTAAATACAAATCTTTGACTAATACCGCGCTAACTTTAAACACTAGAACAAAACAAATTCAAATTGAAATTAAAGGTATCAGTAAGACTTTCGAACACTTTAAGCTATATTCTAATCGATGGTTTCTGATACTCCAGTTGCGTCAGAAGGGGCGCTCTGAAAATTTACTATTGTTATCTGACAGATTTCACTCAATCACAGAATATTTACTTTTTAGGCATCAAATTAAAAAAATGAATCAGAATTTAAATGTTGATTGAAACAGAGTCCATTCGATTGGGGCGATCAATTGCCAAACGAAGTTTTTCCGGTCTAATGGATTTATACGAACAAAACTACATTCGGTTGCGTAAAATTGCACCTGACTTGGGTGTGGCGGATAACATGGTTTCGTCAGTTGTTGGCCATCATGACTTGTTTCTGACTGTCCACGAAAGATGTAAGTACACAACGATGCTTAGTATGACCTATCGATTTGGAAAGCCAGGTCGTTATTTATATGAACCTGATTTACATTTGAAAATATATCATGACGCAAAAGTAGTTGAGGTGCAGCATTTGCACTCTCGGTCACAAGGCTTAATTGTTGTTGATAATATCCTTATTAAAAAATGGGTGACTAATCGTTACCTATTTAAATGGTTGGGTTATTGCTTATATCAAGGTCATTTTTTCCAGCCTATAACCCGTTTGAAAGTGAAGGCGTAGGTCAGTAGTTTCTTTATTAAAATTGTATAAACCACTGTTTTTAATAAATTTAATCTTTATATCTTGGTTGCCTATTAAATACACCTTGACCTACATGGACACATCGATATAATTCTTGACTGAATTAGTCAGGAATTATGAGAGATACAATGCGACTGTCAACAAAAGGCCGATATGCTGTTACTGCAATGATGGATATTGCACTGCACGAGAAGCAGGGCCCGGTGACATTGGCAGAAATATCGCAATGTCAGGGCATTTCCTTATCCTACCTTGAACAGCTTTTTTCGAAGTTGCGTAAACATGGTTTAGTGACTGGCGTCAGAGGCCCTGGTGGTGGTTACCGTCTAGCAAAAACAGCTGATAAAATATCAATAGCTGACATCATCCAATCAGTTGATGAAAAGCTAGATATGACCAAATGTGGAGGTAAAGGTGACTGCTCTAATGGTGAAAAGTGTCTCACTCACCAATTGTGGTTTGATCTTTCCTGTCGCCTATATGAATTTTTAAGCGGTATCAAACTTGATCAGTACGTCAATCGTCCTGAGATAAATGAATTGGTTAAGAAGCAGGACATTTTATATGGTCGGTTTATTAATCGTACACAAACGTTAGCCTGATTGGAGAAAAATCGTGAGTAACATTAACCTTCCTATATACCTTGATTACAGTTCAACCACGCCAATTGATGCTCGTGTAGCAAAAAAGATGGCTCAGTATCTTACACTTGAAGGCGAATTTGGTAACCCCGCATCACGGAGTCATGAATTTGGCTGGAAAGCAGAAGAAGCAGTAGATATAGCAAGACAGCAAGTGGCTGATCTTATCGGTGCAGATCATCGTGAAATTGTATGGACTAGTGGTGCTACTGAGTCTAACAATTTAGCTATAAAAGGCGCAGCTCACTTTTATCGAAAAAAGGGTAATCATATTATTACCGTAAAAACCGAACATAAAGCGGTATTAGACACCTGCCGCCAATTAGAAAGAGAAGGTTTTGACGTGACATATCTTGAACCAGAAGAAACTGGTTTACTGTCAATGGATAAGTTAAAAGCAGCGGTTACTAGTGAAACAATCATTATTTCTGTTATGCATGTTAATAATGAAATTGGAGTCATTCAAGACATCGCTGCAATAGGTGAGTTTGCTCGCGAAAATAAAATTATTTTCCATGTTGATGCAGCACAGTCGCCAGGTAAGGTCGGTATTGATCTATCTACTCTAAAAGTCGACTTAATGTCGTTTTGTGCCCATAAAGCTTATGGGCCAAAAGGTATAGGTGCTCTTTTTGTCAGGCGTAAGCCTCGCATTCGCCTTGAAGCACAAATGCATGGCGGAGGACACGAACGTGGTCTTAGATCGGGCACTCTAGCAACCCATCAAATAGTTGGGATGGGAGAAGCTTTTCGAATTGCAAAAGAAGAAATGGCATCAGATAGTGATCGTATAAGAATGCTTCGAGATCACCTATATGATGGCTTGAAGAATATGGAAGAAGTTTATGTCAATGGTGACTTTGAACAGCGTATTTCGGGTAACTTAAACATCAGTTTTAATTTTGTTGAAGGTGAATCGTTGATAATGGCATTGAGAGATTTAGCTGTTTCGTCAGGTTCAGCCTGTACATCAGCAAGCTTAGAGCCATCTTATGTATTACGTGCCTTAGGACGTAACGACGAATTGGCCCACAGTTCTATTCGATTCACCATAGGTCGATTTACAACGCTAGAAGAAATCGATTACACAGTCGAACTGGTTATAAAAGCGGTAGAAAAATTACGCAGCTTATCGCCACTTTGGGATATGTATAAAGATGGTGTCGACTTGAATTCTGTTGAATGGGTAGCACATTAATTATTAGTTATAACTAGAGGTAATAATCATGGCATATAGCGAAAAAGTACTCGATCACTACGAAAATCCACGCAACGTTGGCGTCATCGAAGATGACCAATCAGTCGGTACCGGGATGGTCGGTGCTCCTGCTTGCGGTGACGTAATGAAACTGCAAATTAAGGTAGGTGATGACGGCATTATTCAGGATGCAAAGTTTAAAACTTATGGTTGTGGTTCTGCTATTGCATCAAGTTCGTTAGTAACCGAATGGATAAAGGGCAAGAGTTTAGACGAAGCTGGTGCGATTAGAAATACTCACATTGCTGAGGAACTTGCACTGCCGCCTGTTAAGATTCATTGTTCTGTTTTGGCAGAAGATGCCATTGCTGCAGCGATTGAAAACTACCGATCTAAGCATTAGTAGGTCCGGTTAAGGTTTTCAAGTAATTACAATATGGTTTATTTAAAAATCTAATAAATCTTTAAACAATTTTGGATATTTAAAAGTTGAATTGATCAGTGCCTAATTCCATTTATGGACAGGCACTGTTTTTATTTAGGCACATAAGTTTATGCCCTAGGTATTGACAGTATTATTAGCTTACCATTTCAAAACTATCGTTTCTTAATCTCGAACTTAGATTTAGATTCTGCGCTTGTTTTAAGATATTTGCATTTTAAATCTCTCCTTTTAAAAACCTTCAAGGCGCTATGAAACCAGTAAAAGTACTGTTTGTTTGTATGGGTAATATTTGTCGATCGCCCACTGCACAGGGTATATTTAAGTCGATGGTTGATGCTGAAAGTTTAGGTGAGAAAATTCTAACCGATTCTGCTGGCTTACATAGTTTTCATGTCGGTAGCTCACCGGATTTACGCTCGCAGGCAACGGCACGTGCTCACGGTGTTGACCTGGCTCATTTAAGTGCTCGCCAGCTTTTACCATCTGATTTTATGGATTTTGATTTCCTGTTAGCGATGGACCAATCTAACTACTTTGGCATGCAGCGATTGCAGCCTGTAAGTCCGAGAGGTCAGCTTTTTATGATGCTTGAATACGCTAATAAATATGACCAAGTCGAAATACCTGATCCCTATTACGGTGATGACGGTTTTGAATTGGTATACGACATGGTTGCGGATGCTTGTACCGGATTGCTCCAAACCATTCGTCAACAGAACAATATTTAGGTCTTATATTCTGGTT
>CAWVZP010000090.1:0-11340 GCA_963934675.1 uncultured Gammaproteobacteria bacterium
TAAAAGAATTTCACATGGCCATTTTATTTATCACTCATGATTTGGGTGTCATTGCGCAAACAGCTGATCAGGTCGCGGTCATGTATCTGGGTAAATTAATTGAAAAAGGCTCTGTTCGACAGGTACTACGGAATCCGGGGCATCCTTATACACGCGGACTACTCGAAGCTTTACCCAGACTTGATGACCTTGATAGGCCATTAAAACCAGTCAAGGGTGACATTCCTTCACCGCTGGACCGCCCGTCAGGCTGTGTCTTCAATACACGCTGTCCGGTATCACTCGGGAGCGAATGTGAAACCATCATCCCTAATTTCACTACCAATAAAGACGGACAGCAAGTGGCCTGTTTACTTACGCAAAAAGAAGGGACCGAAGTATGAGAAACGCTATCATCTCGACCGATGATCTATCTGTTCACTTTCCACTCAGGGGCCCTCTTTTTGGAGAGCAACCAGTCGTACGCGCTGTCGAAGGCGTGAGTGTAGAAATTGGTAAAGGTAGCTTCTATGGTCTGGTTGGTGAGTCTGGCTCGGGCAAGACGACCTTTGGTCGTGCTTTATTAAGAGCAGCACCTATCACACGAGGTTCGGCCATTTATAATGATGGCGACGTTAAATACGACTTAACCACATTACAAAAAAACGAATTAAAAGATTACCGCAAACGTGCTCAACTTATATTTCAGGACCCGTACGCAGCCTTGAGCCCGCGCATGACGGTACGCGATATAATTGCCGAACCACTCGAAGTCATGGGTTTGACTAAAACACGTGAAGAAACTGACGAGCGTGTGCGCGAGATTGCAGCCAAATGTCGTATCAACTTGGAACACTTACGCCGCTTCCCACATGCTTTCTCAGGTGGTCAGCGCCAGCGTATTTCAATCGCCAGAGCGCTCGTCTCAAAACCGAATTTTATTGTTGCCGACGAAAGCGTCGCGGCCCTAGACGTGTCGATTCAGGCTGATGTACTCAACTTACTAAAGTCTATTCAGCAGGATATGGGGCTAACCTTCCTATTTATCAGTCATGATTTAAGCGTTGTTGCCCATACCTGTGATCATGTTGCGGTGATGTATCTTGGACGCCTGGTTGAGACAGCGCCGACGCGAGAGCTTTTTGCCAATCCTCGCCATCCATATACCAAAGCATTACTGTCTGCAATTCCCTCTCTTGATCCAGATGACCCAGGCAACCCTTTAAAACTGGAGGGTGAAATTCCGTCACCAACCAATCCGCCACCCGGTTGTAAATTTCAGACCCGCTGTCGATATGCGATCGATCTCTGTCGCAAGGAAGAGCCAAAACTGGATAAGTTAGAATCTGAGCACGATGTGGCTTGTCATCGCTGGAAGGAACTCGTTGAATACTAGAACGTTCTAATACAAATTCTAGCTTAGCTTTAAATTATTCATCCAGGACTAATCATTGGCCCACAGCATTTCTGATATTTCAGGAACAATTCAACGCATGCTTGATACTGCATCGCACATCTGCATGCAGCATTTTCGTAGCCAAGTACCGTTTGATATCAAACAAGACGACTCTCCCGTCACCATTGCCGATAAAGCGGCCGAAAAAGCGCTACGCGATATTCTTGCTGAACGCTTTCCAAAACATGCGATCTATGGCGAAGAGCAAGGTCACAGTAAAGGTGATGGCGGTACTTGGGTTATCGATCCTATCGATGGCACCAAAAGTTTTTTATTGGGTAATCCATTGTTCGGTTGTTTGGTCGGATTTGTTGAGGATGATTTAGTCCAAGCGGGTGGATTAGCTATGCCGGCACTCAACGAAATATGGACGGCAGACCGAACGGGTCCAACTTTGTTAAATGGCAAACCTTGCCAAGTGAGTAACTGCAAGCAATTAGACAAGGCTAATATCTTAACCTCATCACCCGACTTCTTTAATCCCAAGGAATTTAAACAGTTCGAGCAACTCTGTGAAAACACCCGTTATCGTCGTTATGGTGGCGATTGCTATACCTATGCGATGCTAGCCGGGGGTTGGGTCGATCTTGTTGTAGAATCTGGGTTGTTTCCATTTGATTATCTCCCCTTAGTACCTATTGTCGAGCAAGCAGGTGGTGTTATTAGTGATTGGCAGGGCAATGCCCTAAACTTACAGTCAGGACCGCAAGTGATTGCCTCAGCCACACCTGAATTACACGAAGCAGCTCTGGCTTCACTTAATTGAAACTCTAACCCAGTTAATTCTGTGATGATGCCCCTAGTAACTAGTCGTCTATTAAATTATGAAGTCACGCCTTGAATGGCATGTGCCGCACTTGATTGGTACAATTCATTTTACTAAAGCTAGCCACATTAAAAACTAATGACAATTCAAAATACAGACATTACAGCCGTCATTTTAGCCGGCGGTATGGGACGACGCATGGGCGGCCTCGATAAGGGATTGATCGAATTTGACGGGCGCTTGCTGGTCGAAATCTTAATCGACAAGTTACAAAAGCAAAATGTCAATATCATCATCAATGCCAATCGCAATCAGTCAGTTTATGAGGATTATGGGTTTCCAGTTATCAGCGACCAACTCAGTAACCATCAAGGTCCTCTGGCTGGTTTTGCTAGCGCTATGGCGGCGGTTAACAGTCAGTATATTCTAACCCTACCCTGTGACAGCCCGTTACTGAGTGATCAATTTGTCGCGCGTTTCATCGAATGTCACAACTTGCCTGAAAACAAGAGTGCCCCCATCAGCGTTGCCGACGATGGAGAGCGCTTGCAACCTGTACATGCGCTAGTCGATGTTGATTTACTTGCAAACCTGAATGAGTTTCTTGACAGTGGCGAACGAAAAATTGATCGATGGTATGCGCAGCATCGATTTAACCGAGTCGATTTTTCAGACCAGCCTGAGATATTTAAAAATATTAACACTCCTGAAGACCAACAAAACTTGGCTCTTGATAAATTAGGGAAATAGTCAAAGTTATGATTTCTGCCAATATTCCCGTTATCGGTTTCAGTGCCTACAGTGGAACTGGAAAAACAACCTTGCTCAAAAAAATTATACCTCTGCTAAAGCAACGCAAGTTGAGATTAGCCGTTGTCAAACATGCGCATCACCATTTTGACCTCGATCAACCGGGTAAGGACAGCTACGAAATACGGAAGTCTGGCGCGGATCGCACCATTATATGTACCACTACTCGGATGGCACAGATAACCGAATTTCCGACACCTGAACATGAGCCATCATTACAAGATATTATCAATACGCTTAAACCAAATGAGTTTGATTTGGTATTAGTCGAAGGCTATAAGCACATTCCATTTACCAAAATTGAGTTGCATCGTTCAGAATTAAACAAACCCTACCTCCATCCTAACGATCCAAATATAATAGCCATTGCCTGCGACGGCCCCCTACCTGAATCTTCTAATATTTCAGTTTTAGACATTAACGATATACAGCGTATTGCTCATTTTATTTATCAGCGCGTTTACTTAAAAACCCACTAATTACAAAACCAGCTAAATTCACACTGTCAAAATAACGCCAATCAATGCACTGGTCGCGAGTACTGCCAGAATATTCCAGTGGTAACGAAAAATAAGCAAAGCGCATATCCCCGACAGCAAGACTACGCGCCAGTCGATCGAACTAAAAATAGGTACTAAAGTTTTAAATGGCCCATAGGTTTCAGTTTCAACAACTTTAAACAATACCTGTAATGAAAACCACAGAGATAGGTTTAAAATAACTCCAACAACAGCAGCAGTTATTGCAGCTAGAGCACTTTTTAATCGCGGCTGATTACCGATCCATTCCAGATAAGGCGCACCCGCGAATATCCACATAAAGCAAGGCACGAAAGTAACCCATAAAGTGACTAACGCGGCCCAAAAACCGAGCATCAAGCCACCTTGACGATAACCGGCAATAAAACCAACGAACTCTGTGACTAAAATCAATGGTCCGGGTGTAGTCTCAGCGAGTCCTAGGCCATCCATCATTTCACCTGCCGTTAGCCAACCAAATTGATTTACCACGTCTTGTGCGAGATAAGCGAGAACGGCATAGGCACCACCAAAAGTAACAACAGCGAGCTTTGAGAAAAACTCGCCTATTTGAATCAGTATTGGTAAATCGAAAAAGTAATCAATAGCGACAATGGGTAACCACCAGATTAGTAACCAGAAAACTACTGTGATTAACGTGCTGGGTAACAAGCTTCTGAGTGGCTGAGTGGCTTTTTCAGTTTGCATCCTTGCTAGGCCATGCGCCGAATCATGTGATGAGTCAGCTATACCCTCTGATTTTGCGCCACCTAAAAAGCCATATCCTGCCGAAAGTGCAATAACCAAAGGATAGGGTATTTCAAGTAAAAAAAGACCAACAAAAGCAAAGGCAGCAATAAACCAGTGTTCTGTCAAATAGAGTGCTTTTTTTGCAACACGAAACAGAGCTTCGATGACAACGATTAAAACCGCAGCCTTGATACCCAGGAATAATGCAACCGTCAGAGGTAAATCACCAAATGTGACATAAATTACTGCCAATCCCAGAACGATGACTGCACCGGGTAGCACAAACAGTAACCCAGCCATCAGACCACCCAGAGCGCCCTGTATTTTCCAACCAGTATAGGTCGCTAACTGCATTGCCTCCGGCCCTGGAAGCAGCATGCAAAAACCAATCGCATTTAGATATTGCTTTTCATTTAACCAGCTTTTTTGTTCCACCACCATTCGATGCATGAGTGCGATTTGAGCGGCAGGACCTCCAAATGATAAAACGCCTATTTTTGCCCATATCCAGAATGCTTCAACGTAACTCGGCTGTCTCGGACTGAAGGAATTTTGTCGATCAATTTTACTATTCATGTCCTAGTTTTTGAGCGTTTGAGAAGGGTAATATTGAGTCTCATTGGCCACATCTATGCGTAAATTTGATCAAATGACGACTCAAAGTGTTTTTATTCGACGTAGCCACGATCCAAAATAGTTGTAGATTAAAGTTAAAATCTTCCGTTGGCGCTTCGCTACTACTAATCACCCAACTTCTCTTTAGAAATTAGTATGAAGAAGCGAAAAATAATCGTCAATGCAGAAGGCCATCAGACCTATTCATTTTATTTTTCCAGCATAATCATCTTCTACTGGGTGCAGAAAATGATTAGCTTAATTAAATTATGTTCAACTAATTTTCTAGGAGTCTGCCAGGCTTAAGACTAAACTTCAGCAAAAAGACCATTTTTTTGGGTGTTATTTAATCGTTAAAACCGCATCACCCAACACATCAAAATCAGGCGTAATACCCAGTCCAGGTCGGTCTGCTGCTGTCATTCTGCCATTCACTCGCTGTGGTGCGCCATCAGCTATAGTAACCGTGCCGTAACTATTGAAGTCAGTAGCGGAAAAGCAAAACTCTTCTGGGGTTGATCTAGCCAGATGAGCAATGGCTGCTGTAGTAATATCGCCACCCCAAGTGTCTTCTATGGTCATTGGGATGCCGCTACTAACACATAAATCACGCATTAATTTAGCATTAGTCAGCCCGCCAACCTTTGATATTTTCAGGTTAATGACATCCATGGCGTCCTCTGCAATACCTCTAATGAGTGTATCTGTGCCATCGATGACTTCATCTAGAATAAAGGGTAGTGAGGTGCGTTTGCGGATCGAAACACTCTCTTCATAGGTCATGCAAGGCTGTTCGATATAGACATCGAGATTTGCAACCGCATTGACGACTCGAGCCGCCTCATGTCGAGTCCAGCCTGTATTTGCGTCAGCTACCAATAAATCGGAGGTTTTGAGTACAGCGCGTGTCGCGTGAATACGGTCAATATCGTCATTTGCGTTGCCGCCTACTTTGAGCTGGAACTTGGTGTAGCCTTCGGCTGAATAGCCTTCGATCTTAGCTGCCATTTTTTCTGGGCTTTCCTGACTAATCGCACGGTACAATGCAACATCATCTTGTGCCGCGCCGCCAAGCAAGGCATAAACAGGTAGTCCTGTCACTTTACCGAGCAAATCCCAGCAAGCAATATCAATAGGTGCTTTTGCATAAGGATGACCTCGCAAAGCAGCATTCATTGTACGATTAATTTGACCAATATTAAGTGGATCATGGCCAATTAAGTGAGGTGCTAACTCTGATAATCCGGCGCGAACACCTAGGGCGTATGAGGGCAAATAAGCAGAGCCCAAAGGACAGCATTCGGCGTAGCCTGTGATACCTTCGTCTGTTTCGATGGCAACGACAGTGCTATCAAAAACGTCAACAAAGTTTCCGTTAGACCAACTATAACGTCCTTCTTTTAGTGGTAGATCAACTTGCCAAGCTTTGATCGCTGTAATTATCATAGAGTTTTCTCTGCTTATTTAACCTTGGATAAGAATTTTTGTAGGTGTTCAGATTTTGGATGGGTAAAAAATTCTTCTGCCGATTCGATTTCATCAATCACGCCTTCATGGAAGAAAGCCACTCGATCAGATACTTCTCGAGCAAAACCCATTTCGTGAGTCACACATATCATCGTCATGCCTTCTTTGGCGAGTAAACGCATCGTATCGAGGACTTCGCCCACCAGCTCGGGATCTAGTGCGGAAGTGGCTTCGTCAAATAACATATAACTGGGTTCCATCGCTAACGCACGAGCAATCGCTAGACGTTGTTGTTGTCCCCCAGATAAGGCAGATGGAAAACTGCTTAATTTGTCACCGAGACCAACATGGCGTAATTGCTTTTCAGCAATATGATTGGCTTCTTGTTGCGACATTTTGCGCACAATTTTGGGTGATAAGGCCACATTTTCAAGAACCGTTAAATGCGGAAAACTGTTCCACTGCTGGAACACCATGCCGAGGTTTTGTCGTACCACATTGATGTCAGTATCTTTATCATGTATGTCAATACCATCGACATGAATAGTGCCTTGTTGAATGAGCTCTAAACCATTAATACAATACAGCAGCGTTGACTTGCCTGACCCTGATGCGCCAATGACGCTAAGGACTTCTCCCTTAGGCACTTTCAGATCAATGCCTTTCAATACATGAAGGTCATCAAAATTTTTGTGCAGTCCACGAATTTCAATCATTTTTTCCACCTCGCTTCTAAACGAGAAGCATAGAGAGATATGGGATAAGAGAGTGCAAAGTAAAACGCACCCGCAATGGCCAGAATTAGGATTATTTCCTGTGTGCGAGTCATTAAGATTTGTGACGCTTTTAGTAATTCGACATATCCAAGCACTGAAACAAGCGCGCTATCTTTCATGACTCCTAGTGCAACACCGACCCAAGCAGGGAAAACCGCGCGTAGGCCAATAGGCCAAACAACGTAAACCATATCCTGCCAGTAGGTCATACCAAGGCTACGCGACGCTCTTCGCATAGGTAACCCAACAGCCTCGATACCACCACGGGCCACATAAGCGACGTTAGCTGCTGTATAAACAGATAATATAATCAGCCCAGCACCAAAAGGATCAAGCCGAATACCGAGTAACGGTACAAAGTTGAAGAATAATACAAGTTGAATTATCAGCGGCACCGAGCGGAATATATCCAATATTGGTCCTAAGGTATAAGCGCCAATATTTTTGGTGACACTGAGCAGCCATCCCATGGCTATGCCCAGAACGGTGCCGATACTAATGGCTAGGGCGGAAATCCACAGCGAACGTAACGCAGCTTCACCCATAAAGAGTAGGTCGTTTGGCGTGAACCCTGAAAAGAATGTTTCTGACGGCTGCATACGTTAGTGCTCCATTAGTATCTAAACAGGCGTGAAGCGAGTAATCGTGAAATCCCTAAAATAATTCTCACGATAATGTAATAGATGACGGCAGTCACAGCAAAATACTCAAAAATCCGAAAGGTCTTTGAGGCATAAAATTGAGTCTCACCCGATAATTCACGAAATCCCACCAACATGCCTAGCGACGACATCAGCACCGCCCAAACCATTTGATTGGTCATCGGATGATAAACAACCCGCAAAACTTGGGGAATAATGATTCGAATGTAAGCTTGAAAAGCAGTCATTCCTAAGCTTCTTGATGCTCGCAATTGGGTGTCAGGTATCGCGTTAAATCCGCCACGGAAATTCTCTGCCAAGTAGCCAGCATTGTTAAAGGTGAGTGCAAGCAGAACGATAAAATAAGGGCTGAAGTGTATGCCAAAAGCGCCCAATCCAAATCCAAAAAAGAATAGCTGAAAGAGTGCTGGAGTGTTCCGAGCTAGCTCCACCCAACTGGTAGCAAACCAGCGCAGTGGGCCGGTCATATGAATTCTGATGAGCGATAATCCCAAGCCTATGGTGATACCAAGCACCATTGAAATAACCGCAACCTCAAGGGTTAGCGCCGCAGACTGCAATAGCTCAGGCAATGCCTTGAATACTGGCCTCCAATGAAAGTTGTAATTCATACCCCTATCTCACTTAATAACAAAAGGCCGACTAAGAAGCCGGCCTTTTGCATCATTGCACCTACTTAGTAAAGAACACCTGGAATACGTAGTTCAGGTGCTTCGCCACCGACATACTTGTCCCAAAGTTCGGCATAACGACCAGAACGTACCTGATGAGTGACGAAAAGGTTGAGGTAGTTCAACCAGGTTACGTCAAGACGAGGGCCAACGACTGACGTGTAATCTGTGCCCCAAGGCATACGTGGACCAGCCAAAATAGCCTCGTATTGCTGAACTATGGGTAACACGGCGGTATTAGTCGTGATACCAACATCGGCCTTACCCTGTGATACGGCGAGGAAAACTTCATTCTCAGATTGATATCCCTGGTAGTTTGCTTCGACACCCCATTTTTTGGCAATTTCCAGCCATTCTTGCTCGGGTACCGTTCCAATAGCGGCTGCTACTTTCTTGTTACGCATGTCTTCGACTGTTTTTACACCACTGTTTTTGTTTACAACCGCTTGAGCATAATAAATAGCGTAAGGAATAGAAAAACCGACAGTTTTGGCGCGAGCCAGTGAATCGGAGGTACCACCAAAAACTACGTCAGCACGATTACCAACAATCGCCGGTAAACGTTCAGCCCAAGTGACTGGGAGTATTTCAAATTTGACTTCTAATGCCTTCGCAAGGTCTTTGCAGTATTCAACGTCAAATCCAGCAGGATTATTATTGGCATCACGATAACCAATCGGTGGAAAGTCGAGCACGACGCCACAACGCAATACACCTTCGTTAATAACGTCATCAACTTTGTCAGCCGATGCGTTCCCGACACTTCCAAGCAGTATAGCTGCCGTAGTTAACGGTATTATTATATTAGATAGTAATTTCATTTGATCTTCTCTCCTCAGTGAATTATTAGCACAAATAGAAGCCCGACAAGGTACTTTGCGCTTATCAAATATTTGAACACAGTTTGTCGACAAAAACAAATTCAAAAACTTGGTACTGTGCGCTCAAGGTTTATGCTGCTTTATAGTTGAGAATGTTTGGTAGACCTCAAAGGCCTCCATCAAGGACAGTTTATAATTTTTAAGCAAGGCTTCCTCTAAAAATGAGGCTTTCTAATATGGTGCTGTTAAAGCGAGACATCAAAATCGCTGGTATGTCTCGACCCCAGGTACTCTAGAAATCGCTGCTGCATTTCCAAAGTGTGTTCGCCAGCAAGACGTTCTGCCAAGTCAACATCTTTAGCCTCAATGGCATCAATTAAAATCTCGTGAGCATCGCACATCTCTGCTGGCAATGTATCGTCATAGGATTTGAAGTACAGTCTGAGTGATCGTCGCCCATCATCTAGTAAACGACTGTAAATATGCTCTAGATAACGGTTTTTACCTGCGTAGGCGATAGCAATATGGAAATCTCGATTGCACAGAATCATTCCCAGAACATCGCCCTGCTTGACCGATTGAGCGAACTTTTCCTGCTCTGCTCGAATAAGCTTAAGATCATCGGTATTTCTAAATTTGGCCGCTAATCGAGTCACTGCTCTTTGCACAATATCGAGTGCATCAACATATTGTGGAAACTCTTCTATCCGCAGCGGAGCGACAATCGTTCCTTTGTTGGGCAGAGTTTGTAACAATGATTCAGAAACAAGCCGCACCATTGCTTCGCGCACAGGTGACCGTGATACACCAAAGCGCTTTGCCAGTCTTGACTCATCGACTAATTCGCTGGGTTCCAGGATAAGTGAAAGAATTTCATCTCTTAGTGTTTCATAAATAGCGACCGCACCGAATCCTTTGGCCTTCTTTTGTGTTTCGTTATGGGTTCCATTAAGAATAGGCTTAGCTGTCATATTTTTTATCTGAATAATTTCGAGGTATTATCATTCCATTTATACAAGTTGAATTCAACATAGCTTTTAGTTAGTATTATTTTTGTATACAATTTGTCGGCACTGCTGCACCTGCGAATATTAACCAAACCTAGACAGACTCGAGATATAAAATGAAATTTGAAGGAATCTATACACCCATTATTACACCGTTTCATGAAGATGGCTCTATTGATTGGGACGGCTATGCGGATGTCATCGAATGGCAGATTGCCAATGGCGTTGCCGGTATCATTGTTGGCGGTTCTACTGGTGAATTCTACGCGATGACTAAAGAAGAGCGCATTCAACAATTCAAGTTCGCGGCAGAGCGCATCAATAAGCGCGTAACATTCATGGCTGGTGTCAACGACATTTTGGTAAGCGAATGTTTATCAATTAGTGCTGCAGCACGTGATGCCGGTGCGGATGCCTTATTAGTAGCAGCACCACCTTACTCATTACCGTCTGAAAGTGAACTCGCAGTTCATGTTTTAAAAATTGCTGATGCAACCGGTTTACCTATCATGCTTTATAATTATCCTGGCAGAACCGGCGTCGAAATGGGTGAAGAGTTTCTGACTGCAGTTTCTAAAAACCCACTGGTCTGTGCGATTAAAGAATCAAGCGGTGACTATACCCGAATACCTTATCTGACTCGTAACTTCCATAATATCCAGCTGGTAGTTGGTGGCGAAGAGCAAGTACTAGAGTTTGCAGCTTGGGGATCTAAGGCCTGGGTTTGTGCTACCGGTAATTTTTTCCCCGCCGAATGTGTCAAACTAATGGACACTGTGGCCAACGGCAATTTCGCACTAGGCCGAGCTTTGATGGCTGCCCTTATGCCTACCATGAGTACGCTTGAACAGAGTGGAAAGTTCGTTCAGAGCATTAAAGAAGGCTGTCGATTACAGGACCGTCCTTGTGGTATTGTCCGTCCACCCATGCAGGCATTGGATAGCGCAATGCAACAGCAAGTTGCGGCCACCATAACCGAGGCACGTGACGTGCTTCACTCACTGCTAAAAGCTTAAAGGCGGCACGTCATGACAACATTACT
>CAWVZP010000091.1:0-11339 GCA_963934675.1 uncultured Gammaproteobacteria bacterium
CCTATTTTGATGGTAAATAGGCTATCAAGTCCTACAGGTTTATTAAACCATTACACGCCAATCTAATTCAGGGTTTTAAACTAAAGCATCATACCTGCTGGCCTGATATATACCCTTAATTCCTTTTTGTCTGTTTGGTGTATTATTGGCTGTATGGCTACTGGTAAATATAAACGCTAAACAGTTGGCGCTAGCAATAGAGCTATTTGTTATGGGATATGCCTTGTATTCATTGTTACCCACAAAATCATTAACAGGGCCCCGGTTGTGGGCTATTCCTTTTGGCGGGCTTGGCGGGTTTATTGCTGCGCTGTTTGGATCAAGCGGGCTTGTCTATGTTACTTATTTGAAACTACGGCCTTTGAATAAAGTTCAATTTAGAGCCACTATTACCATGGCACTAGTCTTAGACGGTACGTTTCGAATTTCTGCATATATTTGTACTGGGTTGTTCACAACACAGGTTTTGATTTTGGTTGGTTTCTTGTTTCCCGTTTTATTACTATCGATAAAGTTCGGTAATCACTTAAATCTAAACATTAGCCAGAGTCGATTCAATCTAATGGTTAGCACGTTGCTTATGGTGAGTGGGGCTGTGCTGGTACATAAATCAATGTGACCTTAAGCTTATTACGCTGACAAATTTATAGGTTATAACCTTATGCTTTGAACATTCGTTATTGCAGGCTTATTTTAGAGTGAAGAATCTTGAAAAAATCATCGTAAAAGATCACCAACAAGTTCAGATGTTGTTGCTGTTTAATGCCCTCAGCCTTTAAGTTTCAATTTTGATTTTAAATATGGATAATAACAACTCAGTAATCGAAGGGCTCACATAAGCAAACATAATAGAAAACTCATCGGCAAAAGTATAACCGATGAGTTTTAATTGTTTTTATTTAATGAGGATTACCGATTTTTTCTATTCTCAATTAAATCTTCCACAACTGAAGGATCAGCCAGAGTTGAGGTATCCCCCAAGCTATCTATTTCGTTAGCGGCCACTTTACGTAAAATTCGTCGCATAATTTTACCTGAACGCGTTTTAGGTAAACCTGGCGCCCATTGAATAATATTCACTTTGGCTATTGGCCCAATTTCCTTACGTACCAACGCAGCTAGCTCTCCACTTAAGTCATCGCTGCCCTGCTCTCCTACCATCAGAGTGACATAGGCATAAATGCCCTGCCCAGTAATATCGTGGGGATATCCAACGACTGCCGACTCGGCAACTTTCTCATGTTTAACTAGTGCTGATTCAATTTCGGCAGTACCCAAACGGTGGCCTGAAACATTGAGAACATCGTCGACTCTGCCCGTAATCCAGTAGTAACCATCTTCGTCACGGCGGGCACCATCACCAGTGAAGTAATACCCCTTGTACAAAGCGAAGTAGGTTTCAAAGAAGCGCTTATGATCACCATAAATAGTGCGCATCATTGAAGGCCATGGTGCTTTCATTGCCAAATTACCTGATGCGGGATTACCATCGACTACATTACCTTCATCATCTAGCAATACCGGTTGTGCACCAAAAAACGGAACAGTGGCAGACCCGGGTTTGGTTGCTGTCGCACCGGGCAAGGGTGTTAACATATGCGCGCCTGTTTCAGTTTGCCACCAGGTATCGACTATTGGACAACGTTCGTCGCCGACTACCTTGTGATACCACTCCCAGGCTTCAGGATTGATTGGCTCACCAACCGTGCCGAGTAACCTCAGGTTGGCGCGCGATGTCTTTTTGACTGGTTCATCACCAGCACTCATTAAGGCCCTAATAGCCGTAGGTGCGGTGTAGAAAATGGAGACGTTATGCTTGTCGCAGACTTGCCAGAATCGCGAGACATCTGGATAAGTTGGAATACCTTCAAACATTAACGTAGTAGCACCATTGGCAAGCGGCCCGTAAACAATATAAGTGTGCCCCGTAACCCAGCCAACGTCGGCTGTACACCAGTATGTTTCGCCGTCTTTATAATCGAATACCAGTTTGTGGGTCATTGCTGCCTGCAATAGATAACCTGCGGTCGTGTGCAACACACCTTTGGGTTTACCGGTTGACCCTGAGGTATACAGAATAAACAGTGGGTCTTCTGCACCCATCATTTCCGGTTCGCAATGCTTTGAAGCATTCGCCATCGCGTCGTGATACCAGATATCACGATCGCCATTCCATTCTACAGGGTCGCCACCGCGTTTAATAACAATGACGGAATTAACATTGGGGCAGGCACTAACGGCTTCGTCAGCATTAGCTTTAAGCGGTATGAGTTTACCACCACGGACTGATTGGTCAGCAGTAATGACAACACGGCAATCTGAATCGAGGATTCTGTCTCTCAGTGCATCAGGTGAAAAACCACCAAAAACAACAGAGTGCATCGCACCAATTCTCGTACAGGCTAGCATGGCAACGGCAACTTCTGGCACCATTGGCATGTAGATCGAAACACTATCACCTTTTTTGACACCCCTGTCTTTCAGTACATTGGCAAATTTACAAACTTCTTCATATAGTTCGTTGTAAGTAATTTTTCGATCTTTATTAGGATCATCACTCTCCCAAATAATAGCAATTTGATCACCTCGGGTTTCAAGGTGACGATCAATACAATTGTAAGAGACGTTAAGCTCGGCGCCTTCGAACCACTTGATATGAACATCTTCGCCAAAACTCCAGTCACTCACTGAATTCCAAGGTTTAAACCATGATAAATAGTGTTCAGCTTGTTCTGACCAAAAGGCTTCAGGGTCATCAATCGATTGCTGATACATTTCTGTATATTCAGTCGCATTAATATTGGCGTCTGCAGCAAAATTGGCTGGTACTGGATAGATTTTAGATTCTGACATTTGGATTCCTCGTGCGCTTAATTATTCTGTCTCGTTATTTAATGCATGTGCAGGATTCTACAGGACGTTACTAGCGAAACAAGGCGCTACGTTTGCCTTAAATTCTATTACTCATATAGCTCTTTACTATATTGTCCAACTCAATCACCTAATTAGATAGCAAGATATTCATGACGTAAGTCTGTGTTGTCGAGAACTTCTTGTGCCGTTCCATCAAAAACTATCTGGCCCATATCGAGGATTAAAGCCCGGTCTGCTAGGTGTAACGCAGCAACCGCATTTTGCTCAACAATGACGGTAGTCATGCCAAGTGTTTTTATCTGTTGAAGCGTCTTTTCAATTTCCTGAACGATGACCGGTGCCAGCCCTTCGTAAGGCTCATCGAGTAATAGCAACTTAATGTCACGAACCAGGGCTCTAGCCACCGCTAACATTTGCTGCTCTCCGCCAGACAGGGTAGTTCCTTCCTGTTTTCGACGTTCACCTAATCTAGGAAACAAATCGTAAACCCGTTCAATCGACCAACCTATGGGCGGCGCTATCTGAGCCAACTGTAGATTCTCTTCAACGGTTAAACCCTGAATAATTCTTCGGTCTTCAGGTACTAGACCAAGACCGTTACGAGCCGCTTCATGAGAGCTCATATTATGCAAAGGTTTATGATCTAACCATATTTCACCATGACGGACTTCGGGAGAGTCAACTCGTGCAATAGCGCGAAGAGTCGAGGTTTTTCCAGCACCGTTACGCCCAAGCAAAGCAACAATTTCACCTTCACGAATATCAAAACTCACACCCTGAACAATATAACTTTCATCATAATAAGCATGTAAATCCCAGACTGAAAAGAAAGCGGGTTGACCACCTTTCGACATTTTCGGCTCAACACCTGTCGACTGACCTTCTTTTAAGGCAGTGTTACCCAGATGCCCTTCGGTGTTATTTTTTTCATTTTGATCGCGAGAGTTCACAGATGCGCGCCTCCTAAATAAGCTTCCTGAACTTTTGGATGCCCCTTAATTTCCTGAGGCAACCCTTCTGCGATAACTGTGCCCTGCGCAAGCACAGAAATTTTCTCAGCTAGAGAAAAAACCACATGCATATCGTGCTCGATGATCGCCATGGTAATGCCTTTACTAGCAATTTTCTTTAATAAGTCGATGGTATTATTGGTGTCAGCGCGAGCCATACCTGCTGTAGGCTCATCCAGTAACAATAACTTAGGTTGTTGAACCAGACACATTGCCAGTTCTAGTCGTCGTTTATCACCACGTGATAACTGACTGGCTACTACCATTGCACTGCCTGCTAGTTCCACATCTTCAAGTAACCCCATGGCACGTTCTTTAATACTGGTCTCGTCTTCTACAGAAGACCAGGCATTTACACGAAAAGAACCATCTCTGCTAGCAAAAGTTGGAATCATCACATTTTCCAGTAAATTTAAATCACCAAAAATTTCAGGTGTTTGAAAAACACGACTAACACCAGCCTGGTTTATTTCATGAGGTTTCTTTCCTAGTAAAGAAATACCATCAAAATCGACCACACCGGTGTCCGGCATTAACTTTCCAATAAAGCAATTCAATAAGGTTGATTTACCCGCTCCATTCGGCCCGATAATGGCATGAACAGTGCCTGCTTCAATTTCCAGGTTGACATCGTCAAGTGCCTGAAGACCTCCAAAACGTTTGCTGACATTTCTGACTGTAAGAATGGGCATGTCTATGACTCCTCCACTGGCAGGTCTTTCTGGGTCGATGGTAGACCCTTCTTAGCACCTCGAAACAATGATTTAATTCGCCTAGCCCCTTCCATCAATCCTCCAGGTAGAAAAATTACGATAAACATAAATAGCAAACCTAACGTTAGATGCCAACCATCGCCCACAAACAAACCAATAATCGTGGCAACTGCATGTTGAAGACCTTCAGGAAGGAAGGAAAAGGTATCTAATAAAATACTGTCATTGAAGGATGAAAATATATTTTCAAAATACTTAATAACAGCCGAACCAATTACCGGTCCTAATAGCGTGCCTGCACCACCAAGTATCGTCATTAAGACAACTTCTCCACTCGCTGTCCATTGCATCCGCTCGGCACCTGCCAGAGGATCAGTGACAGCAAGTAGCCCACCGGCCAGACCTGCGTACATACCAGAAATCACAAAAGCAGCGAGGGTATAAGGTCGGGTATTTAAACCTGTATAAGACAAACGATGTTGATTCGACTTAACGGCTCGTAACATCAGGCCAAACGGCGAATTAAAAATTCTAAGCGAAATGAAAAACATCACAACAGCCAGAAAACCACAAAAATAGTATCCACTCCAACCCGACATGGTGAGACCAAATAATTCGGTTGTCGGCAAGCCTGCAGTTCGTTCGACGCCAAATAATCCATCGACCATTCGAGCATCCCCTTGCCTCAACTGCAACCCTGTTTCACCATTGGTAATTGGCGTCAATACTGAATAAGCCAGGTTATAAGACATTTGAGCAAAAGCCAGGGTGAGAATTGAGAAATAGATGCCTGATCTTCTCAACGCAATGAAACCTATGATTAAAGCGAAGACACCTCCCAGCAAAGTAGCCAGGATAATCGCTGGAATAACGTTCATGGTTAACAACTTAAAAGACCAGACGGCGGTGTAAGAACCGATACCAAGAAACGCAGCATGTCCAAACGATAGATACCCAGTTAATCCAAATAAAATGTTATACCCCATAGCAAAAATTCCGAAGATCGCAAATTTCTGGAGTAAATCGGGATAACCCCCACCAATCGGTTCCATGATGAGGGGGCCAAGCAAGACGACAGCAATAAACCCGGCAAGTATATTTCGATCTTTTTTATTAATATTTAACCATTTCATATCTTAATCCTCCATCACGCCTTTACGGCCCATAAGACCGCGCGGCCTGACTAGCAAAACAACGACCGCAATCAAATAAATAATGACCTGATCAATACCTGGAAGTAATGAATTGACCTCATTCATTGAAGCAAAAGACTGCAATATACCGAGCAGGAAACCAGCCGCTACAGCCCCTCCCAAACTACCCATTCCACCGACCACTACAACAACAAAACTAAGCACCAGGAAATCCATACCCATATGATAATCGGGAGAAAGAATAGGTGTATACATAACCCCGGCAACACCCGCGACAACTGCCGCCAGGCCAAAAACAATCGTAAACTTATGATCAATATCAATTCCGAGCAAACCCACCGTTTCTCGGTCCGCCATTCCAGCGCGCACCACCATTCCGAAGGTTGTAAATTGTAAAAAAGCAAACACACTGCCTAATATAATGCCGGCAAAACCAAGGTAGATAATACGCCACCAGGGGTAAACAACTGCATTTTCGGCGAAGCCGAGTAAGACACCAATATCAGCAGAACCAGAAAACATATCAGGGGTTGCCTGAGGAATAGGATTAGCGCCAAATTGAGCTTTGATAATTTCCTGTATGACGATGGCCAGCCCGAAAGTGACTAAGATTTGATCAGCATGCGGACGCTTATAAAAGTGTCGTATAAGGCCACGTTCCATCACAATACCCAGTATGAGCATAATGGGGATTGCTAGAAGAATCGAAACTGGGACGGAAAAGTCGATCATTAAAGTTCCGAAATCACCAAACCATTCTTCAATGTATTTGGTACGAATTTCCACGGGTGTGCCCCATGCCGTCAATTCGGTTGGGTCTAATACAACTCGTTCAAGCGTTAGCAATTTCTTAACTATTACAGCACAAAATGCACCCAGCATGAAAATCGCACCATGTGCAAAATTGACTACGCCGAGAGTACCAAATACTAACGTAAGTCCCAGCGCTATGAGCGCATAGGCACCACCTTTATCCAGACCGTTTAAGACCTGCAGAAGAAATGCGTCCATTAAGTAATCCCCGTGATACTGAATATGAGCAGATTAGAAGTTCTCGGTCCTAAACGGATCGAAAATAATAAAGTTTTATTTTAAGTTTTTTAAAAAAGACACGTCCCTGTGTCTTTTGAAACTAAACAAATTAACCGTTGTTATAAGGGCCTAAGTTGCCACCTAATAATGACGCAGGATACTCAACCTGTGCACGAGGTGTAACCTCAACCACTTCGAGAACGTCAAACTTCGAGGTCGGATTTTCTTTACCTTTCACTACTAGTACATCTTTGAAGCATTGGTGATCTTCTGCACGGTATTCAGTAGGGCCATTACCTAGACCATCAAATTTGAAGCCTTCCAATGCCGCACCAACCGCACTTGGCTTAAAGCTACCAGCACGTTGACATGCATCGGCATAAAGAATTGCCTGGCAATAAGTTGTGTGAGCAGCCTGACTGGGAGGGAAACCATAAGCTTGACCGAAAGATTTAACAAACGCCTTAGAGCCTGAATCTTGTAGTGACCAATGCCAGTTAGTTGAACCAAAAATACCCTTTACGTTCTCACCAGCACCAGCAGCCATCAAACGTGAGTACAGGGGTACAACAATAGTGAAATCCTTACCGTTAACCTGCTTGTCGCGAAGTCCAAACTGGATCGCCTGAGTCAGCGAGTTAACCATGTCCTTACCGTAGTGGTTTAAAACCAAAACGTCAGCACCAGAATTTAATACTGGCGTGATGTACTGGGAGAAGTCACCTGCGCCAACCGGAGTCTTAACGGCTTGGGCAGTTTTCCAACCCATGGCTTCAGTGTACTTACGAATAGAACCTTCCTGTGACCAACCCCATGTGTAGTCAGCTGTTAGGTGGTAAGCAACACGATCGGTACCGTAGTTATTCTTCAACACAGGCGCTAATGCAGACCCGGTCATTTCTGTATTAAAAAAGTGACGAAATCCATTGGCTTTTTTATCTTTGCCAGTCGTATCGTTTGAGTGAGTCAGGCCCGCCATGAATATAACACCCGCTTCCTGGCAGAGGCCCTGAACCGCTATCGCAACACCTGAAGACGAACCACCAGTAATCATGACTGCACCATCTTTTTCAATCATGCGCTTGGCAGAAGCTCGTGCCGCATCAGATTTAGTTTGTGTATCACCTGTGACATAAACCACTTTTTTACCGTTAATACCGTTACCTTTAAGCGCTTTTGATGAAAAGGTATTCATCATGCCGCCATCGCCTTCACCATTAATGTGTTGAACAGCCAGCTTGTATGCTCTCAGTTCATCAGCACCTTCATCAGCATAAGCACCTGTTTGTGGTACATTAAAACCAAAAGTAACAGTCGACCCCGTGGGTTCGTTACGGTAATTGGCAGCAAATGCTTTATTACTAAAAATTAATGGCATTGTACCGGCAGCGGCAATAGCGGCCGTACCTTTAAGTATGCTTCTTCTTGTATTGTTTGTCGGTTTGTCGCTACTCATCTAGCTTTCCTCTTTAGTTTTATATTGTTAATTATCAACTCTTTAAAATGGCCTTTTTTACGACCACCTATAGTTATAGCAAATATCAAGCCAAAAAATAATAGCATATAAAACAGCGTGTTATATATATTTACTCATATTTATTAGGAAACGTGTTACGTTTCGTAACTCGGAACAGGCAAAAGTTACCTTTGGTAGCGCGCAAATAATGTGGCTGGCCAAGAGCGGGCTGCTTAGGTATGAAAGAGATATTGTACTCGGCACTTTAACGCTAAAGCGCCGCTTTATGACCTAAAGATTCTCTTCAACCCGATAGAGCATTTACTTGCCAGATTTCAACGTGATTTTGAATCAGTGTGTTTGATCTGATTAAGGCCATCACCCGTTAATTCAAATGCTTGAGCAAAACCTCGAATATAGCGGCCTTTATGGACGTTGATTTGGAATAAATTAAAATCCTTGAGCGGTTCTATGACATCGATAAAACCACCAAATTTTTTTCGAAACTTTGCCATTGCTAACTGATAATGAATGCTATCACGCTGAATAATCACACTTTTACCCTGCAATATTGCACGCCGTCTAGAAAACAGGTTTTTGCAGTTTGCTTCATCTTCAATAAATAACAGGCTAATAAATGGGTTTAGTTTGAGGTTAGTGGTGTGTTTAGCCAAATCGCTAATGAATAAGTAATAAGCGGATTCAAATATAACGTAAGGGGTATAGCTCGCTTCGGGGTAATTATCATCATCTACAGTGGCCAACTGAACTGTTTTCAAGTTAGCAAGCAGGTCGTGAAATTCAGCCTGGATAAATTCTAGATTATATTCTTTAGTCACAATTTTCAGATGTCTACTATTATTAGACGAACTTATATCACGCTGGAAAAAAATTATATTAATATTATAAATGATCTACTTAAGACATTTATCCATTCATCTTCATCAATTGCGCACTAGCCTGATCGTTTTCACTGGCCAGATTCATTAGTTTAATTTGTGTTTCATAGTGGCGCGCATACTCCATCATACGAACCATTGAGCTTACCGTATTGACATTGCTAGCTTCAAGAGTACCTGATGTCAATGAAATCGAAGCATCGGCTTCGGCTGGCAAGCCGTCTTTGGTCCGAAACAAGCCATCCTTACCGCGATCAAGCTGGTTTATATCGGGCGTGACTAATTTGATTCGATCAACTGCAACTAATGTATTGGCACTTTGTCCTGCACCTCGAATACTGATGGTGCCATCACGCCCGATAAGGAGTGATTCAAATTCTGGAATGGTAATGGGGCCACCATCACCGAGTACAATTTGGTTTGCACCATTAAGAAGTAATCCATTGGGGTCGAGATGGAAGTCACCTCTACGTGAATAGGCTTCGTTACCATCCGCAGCCTGTACTGCGAACCACCCTTCCCCATTAATGGACACATCAAGATTTCTACCAGTCGTCATCAGCGGACCTTGACTAAAATCGGCACCAGCCCCTTTATTAATTGAGTAAGCCCTGTCTGGATGACCAGGACCATAAACAGGTTTAGCTTGAAAGTGATCGAGTGTTGCTTTAAAGCCAACGGTGCTTGCGTTTGCGAGGTTGTTGGCGTTAGTGGTTTGCGCCAACATCGATTGCGATGCACCATTCATCGCAAGATAGAGAAATTTATCCATGAGCTAGGCCTTTAATTTTTAGATGTCAATCATGATTGTTAATAAACGTGACGAACAACAACTATCGAATCTGAATAATCGTATCGGTAATAGAGTTAGAGGTTTCTATCGACCTAGCGTTGGCCTGAAAATTACGTTGAGCTGTAATTAAGTTGACCAATTCAGCCGTTAAGTCAACATTTGATGCTTCGAGAGCTCCAGATTGGATTAAGCCAAATCGACCCGTACCGCTAATACCCGTAATAGGAGTTCCTGAGTCCGTAGTTTGCTTCCAGGAAGCATTGCCAACGCCGCGTAAGCCTTGGCTATTAGAGAAATCGGCCAGCGCAACCTGTCCAACAGGAGATGAAACACCATTACTAAACTTGGCTTGTATCAAGCCAGTCTCTGATATATCGAGACCTGTAAGCCTACCGGTGGAAAAGCCATCAGGATCTAATCGACTAACAGCAAAAGTAGATGAAAACTGTGTAGTTGTATTGTTTACGAAATCGTGAGTGATTGTCAGCGGATTAGAGCCATTGGTCTGCGGCAATGCCACATTTTGTATTGACGCAGGTGTACTACTTGCAAAAGAACCATCGCTATTAAATTGAAGAACAGCGGGGTTTTGGTCAACAGCTGGTCCCGTTCCATTGGAATGAGTCACAGAGGGGCCGCCAGCAATATTAGTCGGCGCGCCATCAAGATAAGTGAATACAAGCCATTGATTAGAATTATCAGATGGGTTAGTAGTAACCGCAGGAACTGTAGCAGGTGTCGTAGGTGTCGTAGGGCCGTCGCCATCATGCACAAAGTAATAAGTCGATACGTGTGATGCACCCAATGAATCAAAAACAGTGCTCGACGTTGAGTGTGCATAGGTATCACTCACCGAAGGGTTAAAAGTAGTCGGATCAGTTCGGGTCGTGGTTGAATTCAAATTTAAACCCACTTCAACTTCAGTTGTTGCCTGTGGAGAACCAGTGGTTGCCGGGAGTTGAACTGGGTTAGTCGTGTTTAAACTGGTAGAGGTAACTTCACCATTTGCGTCAACTGGAAAAGTCTGTAAAAACTGGCCAGTATTATTAGTAATGTATCCATCTGCATCGATTTGAAATTGTCCTGCACGAGTATAAGAAATGTCACTACTGGTAGCACTTTGCTTAGTAATGTAAAAACCTTGGCCGTTGATCGCGAGATCAAGATTGGCTTCAGTAAACTCCAGATTACCCTGTCCAAACTGTTGACTCACACTCGATACTTGAACACCACTACCAATGGCAGTTGGACTATGTCCAAAAGGTGACACAGCAAACAAATCACCAAATTCAGCCCGCGATCGTTTAAACCCAGAGGTTGATACGTTAGCGATATTGTTACTTGTCGCACTCAGGTCAACGGTGGCTGCCTGTAAACCGCTAAGGGCTGTATTAAATGACATATTGAT
>CAWVZP010000092.1:0-11246 GCA_963934675.1 uncultured Gammaproteobacteria bacterium
TGATATTGATCAATTAACCGATGTGTATCAGGGCATACTTGAAAAACTACTGGCTCAAAACCTATTGATTAAGTGATGCGCTAATGACGCAAGGCAACGTCATTGGGCGATTCGCACCGTCGCCTTCCGGGCCATTGCATTTTGGTTCGCTGGTGACGGCTGTTGCCAGCTACTGCCATAGCAAGTCACAACGAGGTCAATGGCTGGTGCGCATCGAAGATGTCGATACGCCTCGCGTCGTTAAAGGCGCCACGAGCCAAATTCTCAACTCACTTGAAGCCTATGGATTTGAATGGGATGGCGGCATTTTATATCAAAGTAGTCAATTCAAATATTATGAATCGAAGTTAGTCGAATTACTTGATCAGCACGTTTGCTATGCTTGCGAATGTAGCCGCAAATCACTCAGAGAAAAAGGCATTAATTCCGGATTGATGGGACAAATTTACCCTGGAATCTGC
The DNA here is from genome assembly GCA_963934675.1 of uncultured Gammaproteobacteria bacterium. Lineage (GTDB taxonomy): Bacteria > Pseudomonadota > Gammaproteobacteria. Next base: position 462 of record CAWVZP010000092.1, read on the forward strand.
AGAAAAAAAAACCTCACTTCTAACGATCATTCAATCAGAATAAGTACTGAATCAGCCCACATCAGTCAATTCAATGATCTAATTTACGGTGATGTAAAACTTAACCTTAAAAATCAAGTAGGAGACTTTATTCTCAAACGTGTCGACGGTATTTATGCCTATCATCTCGCCGTAATACTAGACGATGACGGCCAGAACATTAACCAGATTGTGCGCGGTGCTGATCTGCTTTTATCGACCTGCTTGCACCTTTACCTGCAACAACAATTCAACCTGTCGACGCCTCAATATCTGCATTTACCCTTGATAAAAAATAATGATGGCAAAAAACTCAGCAAACAAACTGGGGCCGAAGCCATCGACAATAATCATCCGTCTGCAACTTTGATATCGGCACTAAAGTGTCTGAATCAGCCGACACAATCGTCATGGCTAGACCTAAAACCCAGCGAAATATTGCAACAAGCGACTCAAAAATGGGATCATAAACTAATAAAACCTGAGACTGACATAGACGCGCACGAACCATCATGAATATCAAACCCTACCATCCCAACAACCAACAAGCCGTTATTAATCTATGGCAAGCCTGCAATCTAGTGGTGGCTTGGAATGATCCGGTAAAAGACATTCAGCGCAAGATGCTGGTTGATCCTGATCTGTTTCTGATTGGCAAACTATCAGAAGACATAGTTGCGACCGTAATGGGTGGATACGAAGGACATCGCGGATGGATTAATTACCTCGCTGTCTCGCCAGAACATCAACGTAAAGGCTACGCCCGAGCCATGATGCAGCAGGTTGAAGTTTTGATTCAGCAAAAAGGCAGCCCTAAAATAAACCTTCAGGTGCGCAGTAATAATACTGATGTAATACAGTTTTATCAGGCCATTGGTTACGATATCGAAAACGCAGTAGGATTGGGTAAGCGATTGATACCTGACGATTAAGTGTTTGTAATAAAATCATTCAATTGTTCAATGCTGTTCCCGCCAGTTTGTACTGGACTCAGACCTTGCATGGCATCATCTTGTTATATCTGCCTTTAGTCGTCACTTCGAACACGACCCCGTCAGTTTCTAAACACTAGGTCCTCGGAGTGTGATTAAATATCAGTAAGCATGTTGGGATACATATCACCGACTTAAAACAAGAAATGAACAGGCACATAAAGTTAATACGAAGACTCTGAAATCAATCTAATTTTCATTCACTCTTCACTAACAGTTTCCTCATAAAATGTTACTGATTCAACTCAACTCTGACAAACCTAATGGATTTTCGATATCGACACCGTCCATAAACGGTTTTCGTCTGTCTTTGTGGGTCACTTGATAAATCAATCCCATCCAGTTACCAACCACTGCACTGGCCGTATCATGCCAGGTATTATTAAGTTTCGGTAACACCAGCGATTCGGGAAAGATCGGTATCTTTGAATGATTGCTCTTGGCCAATTTCACTCTCGATTCATATTCACGCATTAAAGCCGACTCAAACACACCAAAATACCCTGTCGGTAAGGGTGGATAGATCATTAGCTCACCAGCGATATACCGCGTTACTTCTCGTTTATATTCCTTCAATAATGAAATCGTATCGTATTCGGGGTGCCCTTGAAAAAACACAGTCCGGAAACCGTCGGCACTGGTTGCAAGATGAATACAACCGTCATCACTTGTCACGAGCGTTTTTAATCCAGCTGCGTCAAATTGTTGCGAATCAATCTTGTTCCAACGAGAGTGAGGGACATCAAACTGTGTATTAATATCAACAACCAAGGGGTGCTTCTGATCGATTACGCTATGATTAAAAACACCCCACTTTTTATGAGGTTGTTTTTGACGTTTTTGTTCATATCGAAACTCAAGTACAGCGTGGGTCGCAAGGCAAGAGCATAAAGTTGATGTTACATTTTGGTGCGCCCAATCAGCCACTTCAATGAGGGATTCCCAGAACACTTCGGCAGAAAGCGTCGACCCGGTCACATTTGCACCCGTTATGATCAATGCGTCAAGCCCCTCAGCTCGAACTTGCTCAAAGCTTTCGTAATGTTGATCAATATGCGCCTGGGCTTTTTCACCTCGGGATATGGTGTCGAGCGTAAAGGGGTGCATATAAAATTGAGCAATAGGGTTACTTTCGCCTATCAGGCGAAAAAATTGGCGCTCGGTAGCACCTAATGCAGAGTCTGGCATCATGTTTAATAAGCCAATGTGCAATTCACGAATATCCTGATGCTGGGCAATATTAGGTTTTAATACTTTTACGCCTTCATCCGACAGTTTGTCGAACGACGGCAAGTCATTATGAGCGACTAATGGCATTAGTTTTTTCTCACTTCAATTTTGCTTGCTTGATTGTCTCTGACTATAGCAAGTTCTATTAGTGCGAGGAAATCATCTTCATCTTTCACTTGCGCCACTTCATCCGATGTCACCGTGTAACCATGCGGTTGGGCAATCGCTTCATATCTTGGTATGCGTGAATGAAACAAGTGTGGAAACACCCAGCGTGCAAAATCATCTGGGTCTATTTGGGCAGCGTATTCTAGTCCAGTTTCTTCAAAATACATTTGGAGATGTTGCTGCAAAAATTCGGGTCGATAAAACAGTGGTTTCGGTGAGCTTTGCGCTCTTTGAACAAGTGTATCTTGCTGTGCTTGATTGGTGACTTGAATATAAAGTATCAAACTACAGTCAATTAAGGATTCAATCACTTCAGGCTCTTCAAGCTCGCATAAGCTACCGCCAACATCATTAATGAAATGTGGGTAGCCATATATGTGCTGGGCTTTCCTTATGAATTCTGGCACCTCAAGCATGGCATCAATTTCAGCCTGACGATAAATGGCTTGTCGTCTGATAAATTCATCTAGTTCAACACCACCTAATGCTGGATTACCCAGCTTACCAACAAAACTTAATACCGGGCCAAGGTCGTCGACTTTAATATTGTTGCTTATGTGTATCCAATCTTTCCGCAACAAGTCTTTTAGAAACGGTACTTGCATTGCCTGTTGTTTGATCATATCGAGGATATGTTCATCCAGATAACGAGTGCCAATACGGTAATCGCCCGAGTAATGAAACCATTGTTTACCTTGTAACATGCTCGACAGATACGACTTGCCAACACCCGACATACCTAACAATGTAACGTTTTTGTGCTTCCAATGACGGAATTCTTCAACGGTAAACTTCAAGATTAACTCCAAAGAAAAGGATGTCTAATTATGCAATATCGTTAGGCACTGTGGAACCATCAGTTTTCATTTTACTTCATTGAAGTTCATGGTTATATTCCGCCTGAATTTTTATAGGTAAACGATGATGACTACGTTATTTGATTACATTATTGTCGGTGCGGGATCGGCTGGCTGCGTACTAGCTAACCGGCTGAGTGCAAACGGAAAGTATTCAGTCCTCGTATTAGAGGCTGGCGGCAGTGATCAGAAGTTTTGGATACAGACGCCGATTGGCTATGGTAAAACGTTTTTCAACCCCAAAGTGAATTGGATGTACACCACCGAAAAAGCGCCTGGTCTCAATAATCAGGCTAACTACTGGCCACGGGGTAAGGTTGTTGGAGGTTCGAGTTCTATTAATGCAATGGTTTATATTCGCGGACAAGCTGAGGATTATGACCACTGGAAATCATTGGGCAATGTTGGATGGGGTTGGGACGATGTGCTGCCATACTTTAAAAAATCTGAAACTAATTCAGATGGTGGTAATGAGTATCGTGGTGATAGCGGTCCTTTATATGTTAATAATGTGAGCAATCAGTATCACCCTTTGACTAAAACCTTTATACAAGCAGGCCAACAATTGGGTTTTGATTACAACGCTGATTTTAATGGTAAAAGTCAGGAAGGCTTGGGACATTACCAAATTACGACTAAAAACGGCTTGCGCATGTCAGCTGCTCGGGCCTATTTGCACCCTGCCCTCAAACGTGATAACTGCCAAATGGTGACTGATGCTCAGGTCAATCGAATATTATTTCGTAATAATGCGGCTTATGGTGTCGAGTATAAAAGACGAGGTGAGATTCATGTTGCTTCAGCTAATAAAGAAGTCATTGTGTGTGCTGGTTCGATTAATTCGCCACAGTTATTGCAACTATCGGGCATAGGCCCTGCAAAGCTACTGAAAGATTTTGATATCCCAGTTGTACACGCCGCAGAAGCGGTCGGACGTAACTTACAAGACCACTTGGGGTACACCCATTACTACAAATCCAAAGTGCCGACTCTAAATAACCAACTTTATCCTTGGTGGGGCAAACTAATAGCTGGGATGAAATATGTGTTACTGCGCAAAGGCGTTTTGTCACTGAGTGTGAATCAGGCCGGTGGTTTTATTCGCAGTAATCCGGATAGACTGCGCCCAAATTTACAAATGTATTTTGCAGCGATTACCTATTCAATGGCACCCCCAGATGAACGTCCGCTAATGCAACCAGACCCATACCCCGGTTTTTTGAATTCGGTAGGACAATTGCGGCCGGCCAGTCGTGGCTACCTGGAAATTGATTCGACCGATCCAGGCATTCATCCAAAAATTTTTCCAAACTACTACTCTGCCGAGGAAGATGTGGTGGAAATGCTGGAAGGCGTCAGAGTGATGCGAGCATTTGCAGAAACGCCTGCGTTAAGTAACATTATCAAACATGAGATAACACCTGGACTCAACATAGATTCTGATGATGAATTAATTGACGATATCAGGCAACGTAGCAGTACTGTTTTTCACCCTACTAGCACTTGTATAATGGGTTCAAATTCGCGTGATTCAGTGGTCGATTCTCAGGGGCTAGTTCACGGCGTACGACAATTACGAATTGTTGATGCCTCTATATTTCCTACCGTTATTTCAGGCAATACGAATGCGCCGGTAATCATGGTTGCTGAGAAAATTGCTGATCAAATTTTAGCTTAGATAATTTTTGCTTGCATAGCAGGCGCAATGGGTTCATGTCATAATTATTCGAAATTTAATTTAACTAGTCAATTTTATGATCAACTACAGGGCAATCTTGGGTTCCACTACTTTTCTGACTACTTTTTGCGCCAACACATTAATCTCAAACCATGGCACTTTTAATTACATCTAAGTCATTATCATCACCAGAGTCTGATGCCCCCATTCTTGGCATAGGAGCAATGCTGATAAGCATTGTTCTATTTTCTGCGATGGATTCGATGGTGAAATGGCTAGGTAGTAGTTATCCCACACATCAAATTATGTTCTTTCGTTGCACAGTAGCGATGGTCCCTATTGCTGTCATTATTGGTATGCGAGGAGGCATCTCGTTGTTACGAATACAGGCGCCTTTGCTACTGTCTTTACGTTGCTTGCTGGGCGTCACTGCAATGGGATTTGCGTTTTATGCTTTTTCTTTGATGCGTCTTGCCGATGGCATTGCTATTTTACATACCACACCTCTTTTTATGACAGTATTGTCGATTGTGTTTTTAAAAGAACGGGTGGGCGTGCATCGTTGGGCCGCAGTCATTGCTGGCTTTATTGGAATGTTAATCGTCGTTCGACCTAATAACAGTATGTTTGACAGTGGCAGTTTTTATATGCTGGTGGCCGCATTTTGTATTAGCTGCACCACAATATTAATCCGTCATCTTAGTATGCGAAGCGATCCAGTTAACCTGACTTTTTATTTTACAATGACCGGTGTTGTGATTAGTTCGATCGCCATTGTTTTTCTTGGTTGGCAAGCACCATTGGGTCGTGATTGGTTGTTCTTTATCGCGGTTGGGCTTTTAGGCGGTATGGCTCAATATTTGATGACGGTAAGCTATCGACAGGCACAAATTTCGACTGTGGCACCTCTTAAGTACCTGAGCATCGGATTTGGTGGTGTGATTGCCTATCTTGTGTGGACAGAGTTGCCCGATTTACAAAGCCTGGTGGGTATTTCCATTATTGTCGGCTGTGGCCTTTATACATTACACAGAGAGTTATACCACAATCGAAAAATCCAGCGTCACTCATAAAGCAAGTTCTCAAGCTTATATCATGCTCACCTTTGTCACTTGGGGTTGGGGTTGTAATGCTATCTTTAGCAAAGTTGCGGTCGATCAAATATCACCGATGATGCTAGTTAGTCTGCGCTGGTTAACCGTATTAATGGTACTTTCAATCGTCTCTCATCGGCAGGTGGTTAAAGACTGGTTAGTGATCCGTCAACACCTGCTTTATTTCGCATTGATGGGTACGATTGGATTTACGCTGTTCAATGCCTTGTACTACGCCGCAGCTCACACTACCTCGGCGATCAATATCGGTATTATTCAGGGATCAATTCCTGTCTTTGTTTTTCTGGGTAGTTATTTATTTTTACAAACAAGAATCACCGTTTTACAAATGCTCGGTGCAAGCGTTACGCTGATTGGCGTAGTTGTGGTTGCAACCAAGGGAGAGTTCAGTCAATTGAAGGGATTGGCTTTCAACCTTGGGGATTTATTTATGCTCATCGCCTGTTTTTTTTATGCTATTTATTCTGTCGGTTTAACTCGTCGGCCTAAAATTTCCCCCTTGTCGTTGTTCACTCTTTTTTCTGGATTTGCTCTTTTAGCATCGTTGCCTTTATGGATCATCGAAATTCAATATCAAGGACTTCAGGCACCTACAACCACTGGTTGGGTCATTGTCGCCTTGGTGGCGCTATTACCTTCGTTGTTATCGCAGCTACTGTTTATCCATGCTGTTGGTCTAGTGGGGCCAGGAAGGTCTGGCATGTTTGTTAATCTGGTGCCTATTTTTGCTTCAGTGATGGCAGTGTTTTATCTAGGCGAACAATTTGAGAATTTCCATGCCGTAGCATTAGGGCTCGTGCTATGTGGTATTTTTCTAGCTGAGTTTGGCAAAGGCAGTACCATAAAAGCAAAGACTAATAATTGATGTTCCCACAACATATCGCAATAACTATTATAACAACTGACTATGTCTGCTAGCTTTAAAACCGATGATACTGCCACTGCACCGACACTATACAGATGGCAACATTTGCTGCGTATTTTTATACCTTTCGCATTGGGCTATTTTCTGTCCTACCTGTACCGCGTGGTCAATTCGATAATTGCCAGCGATCTTAGTACCGACCTGGACTTAAGTGCAACTGAACTCGGTTTTTTAACGAGTGTTTATCTCATTGCCTTTGCTGCCGTTCAGTTACCATTAGGGGTGCTGCTCGATAAATATGGCCCGCGACGAGTCGAATCGTTTCTATTGTTGTTCACCGCACTTGGCGCTGCTATTTTTGCCACAGCGACTAGCTTTAATATGCTGGTGATTGGTCGCGCTTTGATAGGTCTGGGTGTCTCGGCTTGTTTGATGGCTGCGTTTAAGTCATTCGTCCAATGGTTTCCAGCTGACCGATTGCCATTGGCTAATGGATTACACATGACTGCTGGCGGATTGGGCGTTCTTTGCGCTTCATCACCTACCGCCTGGTTACTCGAAACCTTAGCTTGGCGCGATTTATTTTGGATACTGGCAATAGCAACATTGCTGATAGCGGTTATTATCTTTTTCGTTGTTCCCGATAAACCTTCGCCAATAGCGCAGGTTAACTTGACTAGTCATATTGGTGGCATACTTCATATTTTTAGCGACCGGTACTTTTGGCGAATTATTCCTATTACCGTTTCAACACAAGCAGCAGCATTGGCCTTAATTGGATTGTGGACTGGCCCATGGTTTAGAGATATTGCGCGGTTTAATCAAGATCAAGTAGCGAATTCGCTAATGTTGATTGCAGTCTCGATGATAGTTGGCTACGTCGTGATAGGCACTATCGCTTACCATTTTAGTAAGCGGGGCATCAACAGCATGACTATCGCGTTGGTCGGCATGGGCACCTTTATTCTGACTCAAATAATACTGGCGTTTCATCCAGTCTACTTTGCTCGATCTGCCTGGATGTTATTTGGTTTTTTCAGTACCAGCTCAATCCTTACTTACGCGGCACTGTCACAGCGTTTCTCAGCACAGTATGCTGGACGTGCAAACACCGCTTTGAATTTTTTAGTCTTTGTCGTTGGTTTCTTTATACAATGGGGTATAGGCGCTGTCATTGACACTTTCCCTTCCAATACTGTGGGCAGTTACGCGTCTGAGGGTTACCAACAGGTCTTCATTTACTTGATCATTGTGCAAGCAGTCTGCTTGGCGTGGTATGCACTCAGTCGACGCTAATTTCCATATTGGCTACTATAAAAATATTCTATGAGGACAAATATCCAATTATCATCTCGCTAAAAGTAACACAGCGTTTCCGTCGTAGGTGTTACCGGCCATTTTAAATATCTTGGATGAATGGCAAGATAAACTGAGTTTATTTAATACAAATCATTCTTCTTTTGGGTTTAAACGATACCTGTTTCACTGATGTTCGCCTTACTGGGCGGCACTTCAGTGTTGTCACCTTCAGGAGGCGTGCTGGAAATGGCAACTTTATTCGCTATATCGCTACTTTCTAATTTATTGTCTTTACCTCCGCCAAACATGCTGCCAAATTCGGAGATCACGCTCGCCATAGTTTCACGGGTTATTTTTAATTCTTCAGCCAGAGTTGCATTTTCAACTCTTAACGTATTTAAATCATCCGTGTTGTTATCGGCCCCTACTTTGGCAGACGCTTCAACCTGTTTTGGCCTTAAGCTTTTATAAGTGTCAATCAACTTAACGACTGTGGAATCAAGGGTTGTTATTTGGCTAATGTCAGAAAAGTTCAAGGTATCAATCAGTTTTTGAAAAAAATGTTTCTCTTGTTTGTCGATAGCGGCAACTGCAACGGCGAGCTCCTTATCACTCAGATCATAAACTTCATGCAAGAAAGACTTTGTTTCTTCAGATCGTGCTTTCGACTGGGTTTTGATCTGAGAAACCAGTTGCTTAACAGCCTGTCTTTGTTTACTTTTAGACCTGATTTGAATCCAGAGCACAGCAATGAGGGAAATCAGTAAAATAATACAAGCTTCCGCAAGCAAAATAACCGTGAGTGAGTTCATATCAGGCATTAGAGGGCTCTTTTCCTTTTTTGGACTTTTTTCCGTCACTCAGTTCATCATCTAGAGAAAATTCCACCTTTCTAGAGCTTCGTCGAAACATAAAATATATACCACCAACAATTAAGATGAGAACGAAATTGAACACGCCGCCAATAATCATTATTTGTACCCAGCTAGTCTTTTCATCAGGCATGGAAGGCCCTGCTTTAACTAGGTCTACTCTGTCGTCTAGGTTAGGTTTAGACTCTATTTCTATCTCAGCTGGTTCTGATTGATAAACCCCTACCATCGAAAACGCACCCAAATCGTATTTTAGTTTTTCGCCGTTAACAGACTGTGCTGTAGTCTCAATAAGAGCTTGATATAAACCCGCTTGATTGGCATTAATTTCTGTTTCCCAAACATTTGAAATATTGTCTAGTTTCAGCTTCGATTGTTGGCCATCAGGCGCTTTTAGCTGAACATTCACTCTCAGAGTATCGGGTTTTAGGTATTCTTCACGTGCTTGAACGGTAAGTCGATAGGTACCTGGTTCGGTTGTTGATTTGACTTCAACTTTAACTGGCCATTGCACCTCGACGTCAACCCGCTTGTGACGATTAAATGTTTGACTGTCAATCGTTACAATAAAGCTATGCTTTCCCTCAGCCAGCTTTTCTTCAAGTAGATGGAGATATTGCCCTTTATCTTTACGTACATCTGTGTAGGTTAGTGCCAATTGGTTTTCATGCTTGTTATCGTCAACATGTGTTAAGTTAAAATCAACGAAACGTAAAAAACTATTTTTGCTGATTTTTTGATTTTTGTTGTGCAGTTCAGCCGTGATGTTGATGGCCTGAGCAGGCGTTAAATAGTATGGAATATCACCTACCTTTAACTGAAGGTCTGTGACGACCATTAGTCGATTGTATGGATCACTATAGGCATCTATCTTCCACACTCCTACTTTTGGTTCTTTAATTGTTATTAAGTCATAGCCCTCTTCGCTACGCCAAGTCGATTTACCTTTTAGTTTAGAATTAATGATTGCTGCGTTAGGCGGGTGTAACTGAGTCAACTTGCTCCCTTTAGGGCGGAATATTAGCAGCGTCATTTCTTTAATACTTTTATCGACAGTGAATTCATTACCCTTTAGCTCGATCATATCGGGTTCGGTTGCACGCTCAAATAACTTGAAAAATATTTTCTGTAATTCTTCTGCTGACTCGGCAGTTTCAAAAGACCCAACGGTCTCGAGTGCCAATTGTTTAAGCAAACTTGCATCGGCATCTTTAGAGAGAGCAATGGCGTGGACTTTGACACCCGTTTTTTTCAATGCTTGAATACTTTTTGTTAAAATAGCATTGCGCGACGCTTTGTTCTTCTCTTTATCTTTAGAAATATCGACTCGCCCATCGGTGAGTAAAATGATGCTGCGCTTTACTTTTGAATCGGCTGTCTCCCAACCAAGAGTAGCTCGATCCAACGCACTCTCGATATTAGTAAAAAGCCCATTGGAATGTATTTTTGAAGCGCCTATATCTGCTTGTTTGCGCCAGTCTTTGTCAACTTTCCCCCACTTCACGGTCATGTCCACATAACGTCCAAAGCTCCAGACACCTGCGTATGACCCGTCAGGTATCAATCCATTTAGCATTTTCATGGCAGGAACCCGAAGGTTAAGCGGGTCTGTTTTTTTCATACTGCCCGATACATCAATAATAACTCGAATATCATTATTATTGTCAGCGGCGCTAGCATTTTGAGCAATG